>JAQSYT010000345.1 GCA_029256065.1 Paenibacillaceae bacterium | reverse complement strand
GGTTCCCCGCTGCTGAGCTTCTACGACTGGTATGCGGATTTGCCTCCGGCCTCTCCGCAAATCTGGGGCGACCAGACGGATGTTCCCGAAAGCAGCGACTGGTACAACTCCAGTTATTTACTGGTCTGGGGCTCGAATCTGCCAATGACGAGAACGCCGGATGCCCATTTTATGACGGAGGCCCGTTACCGTGGAACCAAGGTTGTTTCTATCAGCCCGGACTATGCGGAGTTTGTGAAATTTGCGGATAAGTGGCTGCCGGCCAAACAGGGAACCGACGGCGCTTTGGCTATGTCCATGGGGCATGTCATATTAAACGAGTTTTATGTGAAGCAGCGTACGCCTTATTTTGAAAACTACTCCAAAACCTATACAGACTTCCCGTTCCTCGTACTGCTCCGGGAGCAGGATGGGGCATATATGGCAGACCGGTTCCTCACAGCATTCGACCTGGGAGTTGCCACCAACAACAGCGAGTGGAAGACGGTTCTCATTGATGAGAAATCCGGGGAGCTGAGAATCCCCAACGGCACCATCGGCTCCCGATGGGGCGAAGAGGGCAAGTGGAATCTGCAGATGGTTGACACCTTAACCGGGGAAGAGATTGCACCGCAGCTGGGCTTGCGGAAATCGGCCGAAGGACAGTTGGTGATCAAGCTGCCTTATTTCTCAGATGAAGGTAAATCGGCGGTTTCACGGCAGGTTCCTTACCGCACCATTATTGACGCCAACGGGGTGGAGCATCGCGTCACCAGTGTGTTCGATCTGATGCTGGCCCAATATGGCGTCGATTCGGAGCAGGGAAGCGACTACGATGACGCAAACATCGCCTATACTCCGGCTTGGCAGGAGCAAATCACCGGTGTGGACCGGGCTTCCATCATTCAGATTGCCCGGGAGTTTGCGCAGAATGCGGTAGACAGCGAAGGACGCTCAATGATTATTGTCGGGGCAGGGATTAACCACTGGTACAACTCGGATACGATTTACCGCAGTGTGCTGAATCTGGTCCTGATGACAGGCTGCCAGGGCGTCAACGGCGGAGGCTGGGCGCATTATGTCGGCCAAGAGAAGCTGCGTCCTGCAGAAGGCTGGGCCAATGTGGCCTTTGCCAGAGACTGGACCATGCCGCCGCGGCAGCAAAACGGGACTTCATTCTTCTATTTTGCCACCAACCAATGGAGGTTTGAATCCAATCCTGTAGACGGCCATACGTCAGCGTTAACCGGCAAAGCCCGGTATGCCCATTATGCGGATTACAATGTGATGGCGGCGCGTCTGGGCTGGCTGCCTTCTTATCCCCAGTTCAATAAAAACTCCATTGACCTGGCAGAGGAAGCGGCGGCACAAGGGCATCAATCTCCTGAGGCGGTAGCGGCATATGTGGCGGCACAGCTTAAGAATAGGGAGCTGCAGTTCGCCATTGAGGATCCCGATGCGGATGTGAACCACCCCAAGGTGATGTTCGTCTGGCGGGCGAATCTGATTTCCAGCTCCGGCAAGGGGCATGAATATTTCTTGAAATACTTGCTGGGCGCCCATAACGGCCTATTGAATGATGACTCGGAGACCCTCCGACCTGAAGAAATCGAATGGCATGACCAAGCGGTCGAGGGCAAGCTGGATCTGATGGTGGATATCGACTTCCGGATGTCCGGGACCGCCGTGTATTCGGATATTGTCCTGCCGGCAGCAACCTGGTATGAAAAAAGCGATCTTTCGTCCACGGATATGCATCCCTTCATTCATCCGTTTAACCCGGCAGTGCCGCCATTGTGGGAATCCAAGTCGGACTGGGAAACCTTCAAGGCCATAGCCAAAACCTTTTCGGAGATGGCGGCACAGCAGTTCGACGCACCCCAGCGGGATATTGTGGCCGTACCCCTGCAGCATGATAGCCCCGATGAGCTGGCACAGCCCTTCGGTAAAATTCTCGACTGGAGCAAGGGCGAAATTGAGGCTATTCCCGGCAAAACCATGCCCAAGATTGTGGTGGTGGAGCGGGATTACGCTGCCGTGTATAAGAAGATGACCGCCCTGGGGCCGAACATTAAGGATAAGCCTTACGGCATTAAGGGAATGAGCTGGTCTGCTGCGGACGAATACGAATTGATGAAGAAGGTAAACGGGGTTGTGGATGAACCCGGCATTAGCCAAGGCTGTCCGAAGCTGGTGACGGACCGTCACATGTCGGAGGCGATTCTGACCTTATCCTCCACAAGCAACGGCAAAATGGCCGTGAAGGCTTGGGAGGCCCTGGAGAAGAAGACAGCGCTCAAGCTGAAGGATTTGGCGGAGGACCGGATGGAGGAGCGCTTCACCTTCGACGCGATTACGACTCAGCCGAAGACGGTCATTACCTCACCTGCCTTCAGTGGCTCCGAGCAGCATGGACGGCGTTATTCACCCTTCACCACCAATGTGGAGCGGCTGATTCCCTACCGTACATTGACCGGGCGCCAGCATTATTTCCTGGATCATGAGATGTTGACCGAGTTTGGCGAGAACCTGGCGGTTTACAAGCCGACCATGAAGCATGCGCCGTTCCATACCAACAAGAACCGTCCGGCGGCTAAGGGCAAGGAAATTACCCTGAACTTCATGACTCCGCACAGCAAATGGTCGATTCACAGTATGTATTTCGATTCCCTGCCCATGCTTACCCTGTTCCGGGGCGGACCTACCGTCTGGATCAACAAAGACGATGCCGCCGATGCGGACATCAAGGATAACGACTGGATTGAATGCTTCAACCAGAACGGCGCTGTTGTAGCACGTGCGGTGGTCACACACCGGATGCCCCGGGGTATGGCGTACATGCATCATGCCCAGGACCGGACGATTAACGTGCCTGCAACGGATGTGACGACAACCCGCGGCGGAACCCATAACAGCCCAACGCGGATTCATGTGAAGCCGACCCATATGATCGGCGGATACGCGCAGCTAAGCTACGGCTTCAACTACTACGGGCCCACAGGGAATCAACGGGATCTGTACGTGGTGATCCGTAAATTGGAGGAGGTGAACTGGCTTGAGGATTAAAGCGCAGATCGGAATGGTCATGAACCTGGACAAGTGCATCGGCTGCCATACCTGCTCCGTTACCTGCAAGAACACCTGGACCAACCGTAAGGGCGCCGAATATATGTGGTTCAATAATGTGGAGACGAAGCCAGGGATCGGGTATCCCAAGCAGTGGGAGAACCAGGACAAATACAAGGGCGGCTGGGTTCTGAAGAAAGGCAAGCTGGAGCTGCGCTCCGGCAGCCGTGCCAACCGGCTCAAGAATATCTTCTTCAATCCCGACCAGCCGATGATTGATGACTACTATGAGCCCTGGGATTACGATTACGAAAAGCTGCAGCAAAGCCCCGAGCGCAAGCATCAGCCAGTGGCCCGCCCGAAATCCCAGATAACAGGTGAATATATGAACCTGGAATGGGGTCCTAACTGGGAGGACGACCTGGCAGGGGTGCATGAATCCGGCTACCGTGACCCCAATATGGCAGGTATCGAGGAATCGGTCCGTATGGAGTTCGAGCAGGTGTTTATGATGTATCTGCCGAGAATTTGCGAGCACTGCATCAATCCCCCCTGCGTCTCCAGCTGTCCCTCCGGCGCGATGTATAAGCGGGAGGAGGACGGGATTGTGCTGGTGGACCAGAATGCCTGCCGGTCATGGCGGTTCTGCGTCTCCAGCTGTCCGTACAAGAAGGTGTACTTCAACTGGCAGACCAACAAGGCGGAGAAGTGTACCCTGTGCTTTCCCCGGATCGAGCAGGGGTTGCCCACCATTTGCTCGGAAACCTGCGTCGGCCGTATCCGTTATCTTGGCGTCATGTTCTACGATGCGGACCGGGTGGAAGCGGCGGCCTCCGTTACCGACGAGCAGAGTCTTTATGAGTCGCAGCTGGATATTTTCCTCGATCCCAGTGATCCAGAGGTGATTGCCGCAGCACGTGCCGCGGATATTCCCGAGGACTGGATCGAGCATGCCCAGCGTTCCCCTATCTACAAAATGGCGGTGGATTGGAAAATCGCTCTTCCGCTTCATCCGGTGTACCGGACGCTGCCCATGGTCTGGTATGTTCCGTCGCTGAGCCCCATTACCAACATGGTGGAGGGCAAGGGGGCAGCCGCGTCACCGGAGGATATTTTCCCTGCCATTGATGATATGCGGATTCCCGTACAATACCTGGCCAATCTGCTTTCGGCCGGGAATACGGAGGTCATCACCCATGTACTGAAAAAAATGGCTGTCATGCGCTCCCATATGCGTTCCCTGAATCTGAAGAAGGCGCCAGATCTTGCTCTGCTGGAGCAATTCGGAATGTCTGCCAAGGATATGGAGGAGATGTACCGTCTCCTGGCCATTGCCAAGTACGAGGACCGGTTTGTCATCCCGGCAGCGCACCGCGAGGAGTTTGCGGATCTATATTCAGAGCAGGGGGCTTGCGGCTTCACCAATATGATGGGCGGCCCGGGACCCTGCGGCGGTTAAGCTTGTTATTCATCGGATGGGAGGGATGAGGAATGAAGGTATTGACGCAGCGTTCCAGCTGGATGCTGTTCTCGCAGCTCCTGCAATACCCGGATGCGGATTGGCAGGAAACCTCGGATGAGTTGTACGTGAATTGGTGTCATTTCATTGAACGCGAGGAAGAGGCCGGAACAGCGGGGCCGCTTCAGGAGTTGGCCGGCCAATGTCTGGCCGGATTGACGGGAATGGATGCGGAAGCAATTCGGGCGGGATATGTGAAGACCTTTGATTTTGGCAAAAAGTCCAATTTGTACTTGACCTATGGACAGCTGGGCGATGACCGGGAGCGCGGTCCGGTGCTGCTGCAGCTGAAGCAGGTTTTTGAGCAGGAGGAGATTGTCCTGGCCACAGATGAATTGCCGGATTATCTCCCGTTGGTGCTGGAATATGCGGCGGTTGCCGGGGAAGACCGGGGGCTGCGCCTGCTGGTGTCCTTCCGGAAAGCCATGGTGACCATTCAAGAGGCGCTTCACCGCTCCGGCAGCCCCTACCGGCACGTACTGGACGCCATCCTGTGGATTATCGATGAATCGGGCATCACGGAGGGTTCTTTCGATATGACGGGAGCAGCCGGTTCCGGAAGCACGCCGCCCGCGCTGGGCTGCGGACCCATGTGGGCTGCTGCCGGGTACGGAAACGTAGGGAGGAATGCGTAATGGCGTGGGGAAGCCAGTTTCTCTGGGTGATTTACCCCTATTTGATCCTCGTCATTTTCCTTGTGGGGCTTTATTACCGGTACCAGACCGACCAGTTCGGATGGACGGCGAAATCCAGCGAGCTGCTGGAGAAGAAGAAGCTGCGGTGGGGGAGCAACCTGTTTCATATTGGCATTATGCTTGTTTTCTTCGGTCATGTGGGCGGCATTCTGATCCCCAAGCAGTGGCTTGAAGCGCTGGGTGTATCGGATCATCTATACCATACAATGGCGCTCTATGTAGGTTCCATCGCGGGATTATTGACCTTGATCGGTTGTATCATTCTGGTGATCCGCCGTTTCTCGGATGCCCGGATCCGCAGAACCAGCAGC
>JAQSYT010000344.1 GCA_029256065.1 Paenibacillaceae bacterium | reverse complement strand
TTGGCGTTGTAAGCGCCAAGCCATAATCTGAATATTCCGTCTAGTGAGCAACAGTGCCCTTTGGACTCCTTTTGTTACATTTGATGCAACGCCAGTGCGCTCACTTCCGTTAGATTTTTGAATGGCTAGTTTTTGGCCGAATAAGGGCTGTGGCTTCTGTTAGAATCGCGTTAGAATCGGTCCGGGATAGGCGGAGAACAATGCTGGATACTGCGAAACCTGCCATCGGCTGCGGTTTTCATAATTCTGCGGGTTGTGTTTCCGGCGGCAAGCCTGTATACTACAGAATGCAACGGAAAGTTTGACAGACAATCGCCGGCGGCGTTAAGCCGCGGGAGGAAAGTCCGGGCTCCACAGGGCAGGATGCTGGATAACGTCCAGTCAGCGCGAGTTGAAGGATAGTGCCACAGAAACGGACCGCCGATGGCGCGGCTGCTTCCTTGGAAGCGGACAGCGCACAGGCAAGGGTGGAACCGTGGTGTAAGAGACCACGAGGGGCTATGGTGACATAGCGCCTGGTAAACCCCATTCGGAGCAAGACCTAGAGGAACGCAGGGGCTTAAATGCCCCAGCCTTAGCCCGAGGCGCGTTCGGGTTGGTCGCTTGAGCCGTGCAGCAATGTACGGCCTAGATAGATGATTGTCGCCTCATTGGTGGGAGGGTCGCCCCGTTATCACCACCCGAGGCACAGAACCCGGCTTACGGCAAACTTTCCATCCCTATGATTTTCCCAGAAGCGGTTTCCGGCATTGCAGCCGGGAGCCGTTTCTTTTTGCCTTTTAAGAGGCGTGGCGGGTTCATCTATTGCTGAAAGAAAAAATTTTTTTTATAATGATCCTTATTAGCACGAAAAAGAATTTTACCTCATCCCTCCCATAAAGGCGGTGAAAGCAGTGAAGGTCCGTTCCCCAAACAGCGGTCTGTCCCGGATTCAAGCAGTTTACAAGGATCTTCCCCCTAAGGTGAAAGCAGTGGCCGATCATATTCTGGCCCAGCCTCAGGATGTGGTGCATCTGTCCATTACGGAGCTGGCTGAGGTTACCCAATGCGCGGAGGCCACTATCTTCCGGCTATGCCGTCTGGTGGGCATGAAGGGCTACCAGGAGCTGAAGATTTCCCTGGCCGGCGAATTGGTGGAGCAGCCCGTGCAGAATATTCATGAGGAAGTACTGCCGGAGGATGATATGGCCCAGGTGGCGCGCAAGGTGTTCACTTCGAATATTATCGGAATAACGGACACGCTCCAGCTTCTGGATACGGATGCCTTAAATACGGCGGTACAATTGCTTGACGGCGCCCGGAACGTATGCATTTATGCGGTGGGCGGCTCTGCCCCCATTGCCATGGATGCCTACCATAAATTTATCCGTGCCGGGATCAGCTGTGTCATGCATTCCGATCCCCACCTGCAGCTTA
Organism: Paenibacillaceae bacterium; assembly: GCA_029256065.1. Classification (GTDB taxonomy): domain Bacteria; phylum Bacillota; class Bacilli; order Paenibacillales; family NBRC-103111; genus Paenibacillus_AR. The sequence goes on along the minus strand of JAQSYT010000344.1, from coordinate 4,167 downwards.
CCACGGCCGCTCTTCTGGGCCCGGAAAGTGTAGTTCTGGCGATCTCGCATTCAGGCAGCAGCAAGGATCTGATCGAGGTGGTGAAGGCTGCCGGCAAAACCGGCGCCAAGATCATCGTTATCACCAGCTACACCAAGTCTTCTCTGGCCCAATTGGCGGATGTGAAGCTTTACAGCTCCACCCGGGAAACCTCCTTCCGGACAGAGGCCATCTCCGCGCGGATTGCCCAGCTGTGCATTATCGATACCCTGTATGTAGGTTTGTCCTTGGCGAGGCAAGAGGAGACGCTGGACAATCTGCAAAAAATCAGGGAGGTTATCTCCAGCAGACGCCTGTAAATTTGCAGGCGTTTTTCTTCGCTTTCCGGATGCAAAAAGAAAAAAATTCACATTTTCGTTGTTGAATAATGAAAAAAATTTTTTTATTATTGGAGTAAGATCAAAACTAAACTTTTTTATTGAAAGAAATAGAGAACGGGTAGCGAAGGCTTACGAGGTGCCGGCTTTCGCTCCACGATAACAATCAAGGAGGAGAAGCTATGCAAAACCGCATTTCGGAAATTGCCCCCTTCACCCGCGCTATCCTGAAAGCGCATCTGTGCTCCTGTGGAGTAGACTATAAAAGCCTGGATAAGCCTGTGATTGCCATCGCCAACTCCTGGAACGAAATCGTGCCGGGCCATGTCCATCTGCGCCAATTGGCCGACCGGGTGAAGCAGGGTGTGGAGGCGGCGGGAGGTGTTGCTCTGGAATTCAACACCATTGCGGTGTGCGATGGGATTGCCCAAGGGCATCAAGGCATGAAATATTCCCTGCCCAGCCGGGAAACCATTGCCGACAGCGTGGAAATTATGGTGAACGGCCATGGCATTTTTGACGGCATGGTGGTGTTAAGCTCCTGCGACAAAATCGTGCCCGGCATGCTCATGGCCGCCGCCAGGCTCAATCTGCCCAGCCTGGTGGTGCTGGGAGGGGTTATGCCCAACCATATCAAGCCCAAGGAATCCAAGGCCGCCCGCCGCGCCTTTTTGGACGGGAAGCTGGATGAGCAGGGCCTTGTAGAGATAACCAACCAATATTATCCCGGCCCCGGAGCCTGCCCCTTCCTGGGTACCGCCAATACCATGCAGGGCATGTCAGAGGCGCTTGGGATGTCTCTGCCGTACACCTCCTGGATGCAGGCACTCTCCGGTGAACAGCTGGATGCCGCCGAGGAGGCAGGCCGCCAGGCGGTTCAACTGGTGCGCCAAGGAATTACCCCAAGCCAAATTATGACCCAAGCCGCTTTTGAAAATGCCATCTCCGTGCTTCTGGCTATGGGCGGCTCGCTTAACGCCTGTCTGCACCTGCCGGCCATTGCCCATGAGCTGGGCATTGATCTGCCCCTTGATTTGTTTGACCGGATCAGCCGCAAGGTGCCTTTCCTGGCCGGGGTCACCCCCAATAACCAGGAGTACACCACCAATGACCTGCAGCGGGCAGGCGGGCTGCCGGCCCTCATGAAGGAGCTGGGCGGCTTAATCCACGGAGATGCCTTGACGGTTACAGGAAGCACCATCGGCGGGAATATCGCCGCTGCTGAAGTGACGGACCGGGATGTCATCCACTTTATCGCCTCGCCTATTGACAGCGAGGGCGGCATCGCCGTGCTGAAGGGCAACCTGGCTGTTGACGGCTGTCTGATCAAGCAATCCGCTGTTGCTCCCGAGCTCCGCGAGTTCAGCGGTCCGGCCCGTGTTTTCAACTCCGAGGAGGAGTTTGACCAAGCATATGAGGAGGGCAAAATCCAGGAGGGTGACGCTGTCATTATCCGTTACGAGGGTCCCCGCGGCGGTCCCGGCATGCGGGAGCTCCACCGCTGTACGGAAATTCTCGGCAAGTTCAAGCGTGTAGCGCTGGTCACTGACGGCCGCTTCTCCGGCGCCAGCGCCGGCTTGTCTATCGGCTACGCCAGCCCTGAAGCCGCAGACGGCGGCACCATTGCCCTGGTCAAGGACGGCGATACGGTGGTGATCAATGTCCAGGAGCGCCTGATTCATCTGGAGGTTTCCGCTGAGGAGCTGGAGGAGCGGGCCAAGCATCTGGAGTTTATCAAGCAGGAGGCCAGCAAGCTGCTGCGCCTGTATGCATCCAGCTCTACATCCGCGGCATACGGGGCAGTGCGCCGGGTGAAGGACTAACCCTCCGCAGCACAGCCTCTTACGCGAAAAAGCCGCTTCTCCCCATCTGGCCTGGCCAACGGGAGAAGCGGCTTTTTGATGCAGGTAAAGGATTAACGGAGAGTTTGTTCCCCGGACCAACGCTCCAGCTGCCGTGACAGCCATTCCGGCAGGTAGCTCAAGGAATCCCGGCTGGTGTCGGCCATCTCCAATGCCTTGACCACATCGATCAGCCCATAGCCAAAATATTTATCCTTGCCCTGATCCCCGATATCCATGGCCGAATTCCGCATGATCTCCATGACCTCTGTGTTTTTGAGCATCGGGTTGGCCGAGCGGATCAGGGCTGCCAGGGCCGAAACATGGGGGCTGGCCATGGAGGTGCCGGAGAGGGCGGCATACTGGTTGTCGGGATAGGTGCTGGGTATGCTGACACCCGGCGCCGCCACATCAATATAATTCCCATAGTTGGAAAAGCTGGCTTTATTCTTCTTGGCGTCTGTTGCGGCAACTGCAAACACTTCCTCATACGCAGCGGGATAGCCGGGCCGCTCCGTATTGTCGTTGCCGCTGGCGGCAATGAGCACAACATCCTTGTCATACGCGTATTTGATGGCATCATGCAGGAACTGCGCATCGGCATAGTTGCCCAGGCTTAGGTTGATGACCTTGGCGCCGTGATCGGCCGCCCAGATGATGCCCTGGGCCACCGCATAGGTACTGCCGGAGCCGGAGGCATCCAGCACCTTGACAGGCAGAATGGGGTTGTACCAGGTCATGCCGGCTACCCCTTCATTGTTATTCACCAGCGCCGAGATGATACCCGCTACGTGAGTACCGTGTCCCACATCGTCCTGGGGGGAGGAGCCCTGGGATACCACATTAATGCCCTCCAGCAGATTATCCTTCAAATCGGGATGGTTCAGGTCAACGCCTGTATCCACAACAGCCACCTTGACATCCTGGCTTCCCCGCCCGATATTCCAGCCCTGGAGAGTCTCGATAAGAGGCAGGTTCCACTGGTAGCGGGAATAAAGGGCATCATTGGGCACGGTTCCGTTCATATCCAGTGCGCCCATTTGCCCACCGTCCCTTTCCTCCGCCGATTGGACAAACCGCAGCCTGTCATTGGTCAGATACAAATAATGGGGCTCCGCATACTCCACCTTCCAATTCTTGAAGTAGGCCATCATTTGCTGTGCCTCCATGTCGGAGGATTCGAACACATAGGTGTAGCCCAGCTTTTGAGCCGGCCCTGCATGAAGCTCCTGGGCAATGCGCTTCAGATCCTCTTCTGAAGGAGGAGTAGAGAATTTCACCACCACCTGATTCTTATGATAGTGGCTGGTGCCTTCATTTTCCTCCGGATGGTCCACGTTTACGTCCTGCAGGGTATCCGTATCCACGGATTCGATCTTCCAGTTGCCCTCAGCCGGATAGGGAACCACCCGGAGATTACGGATTTGGTGCTCCTTCACCTTGCCCAAAATATGCTGATGGACAAGCGCCGTCACCACGGAGCGGCTGCCTCCGGGATCCATGCCCGACATGACAAAATAGGTGCCGTCGGAGGTAGTGATGGGCGGAGACTGGTATTCTCCGCCTTTGGCCGCCATATGGAGAGCCTTGTCCAACTCTGTATGCGCCTGCTCCATCACACCGGGCAGAACATTGCCGACAAGCACAGGCTGTGCTTGGGAATCCTCTGTGCCCATGGAATAATAGAGCCGGGCCATATGGGGGTGCTCAGCCTGCAATGCTGCCAGACGGTCCCCCGCCGCGCCCGGTCCGCTGGCGGCAAGCTCCGCAGCTGCTCTGCGCAGATCCACGGCACATTGCTTCCGGCACAAGTCATTGGTAGCCTCCACATCATCCGTCACCTGCATTTGCTTGATGCTGAGCTCCTGGGCGGGGAGCAGGTTGCCCTCATCCATCTGCTGCTGTCTGATCCCCCTGTCCTCCCCGCGGGGAAACAGCAAAACCGCCAGAAGGGCCAGCGCCGCAATGGT
>JAQSYT010000343.1 GCA_029256065.1 Paenibacillaceae bacterium | reverse complement strand
TACTCCAAAGCATGTGGAAACCATCCGGAGCCGGATCGAACAGAGCGGACTAACCCATATGACTGCTGAATTGGCAGATGCCACGGACCTGTCCCGGTTTGCGGACGAAAGCTTCGAGGCGGTGCTGTGTCTGGGACCCATGTACCATCTTACGGACCCGGCTGCTCAATCAAAATGTCTGAAGGAGTGTATGCGGGTTCTTAAGCCCGGCGGCATAGTGGGTATCGCTTATGTAAACAGGTTGTTTATTTTCCCGCATTTGGTGCGAAATGATAAGCGTTTTCTAACCCGTGAGTGGATGGAACGCATTTTGGAGAAAAGACAAATCAATGCTTCAGACGGCGATTGCTTCTGGACAGATGCCTATTTCCACATGCCGGAGGAGATAGAGGTCTTGTGTAGGGAAGCTGGCATTTCCAAATTGGCACATGCTGCCACCGACGGAATCTCCATGTTTATGCGGCAGACGGTAAATGATTTCTCTCCGGACGAGTTTGCCATGTGGGTTGACTATCATCTGAAGACCTGTACGGAGCCTTCTGCTTTAGGCACAAGTAACCACGGCTTGTTTGTGGGAAGCAAACCGCTGCAATAGGAATGAGCAAGCAACAATACTAACTTGAGGAGCTGTAAACAATGGGAACTGTCTTATGTTTGGTTACGGAGGATTTTGCAGATTTTGAGATCACGCTGGCTCTGCATAAAATCAGGAATGTAGGCAAGCGGGCAATCGTTACAGTAGGGTATGACAAACAAGCGGTCATCAGCGAGTCGGGGCTGACCTATCTGCCGGATATGCCGGTTGCGGAAGCCATGGAGCTGGCGGATGTGGAGGCTTTGCTGATTCCCGGAGGGCCTATCCGGGAGCAGCGTGAGGAATTGACGGGGCTGATTCATAAGCTGGACGGCGAGGGGAAGCTGTTGGCCGCTATTTGCAATGGACCGCAATATTTAGGCCGCTCAGGCGTATTGGACAAACGGAGCTTCACCACCTCCTGCTCCGAAGAACGGATTGGAAAGCTGGGGGTTTCAGACCCGTTTCCGCGTATCAACTTTTTGGACCAGCGTGTGGTCCGGGACGGCCATGTGATCACTGCCCAAGGCCGGGCGTTTGTGGATTATGCCTTTGCGGTATATGAGTATCTGGGCATTTACACAGGCAAGGAAGAGGATCAGGCCCAGCTCTATAGGGATGTAATGGACCGGTAAGGGAAGAGGATATGAAGAGCCTAGACGTGCAGGCGAAGAAATACGTGGAAATCGGGCTCGGCAACCGCTGGTTTATCCGGACCGAAACGGAGTATCCCGACGGCTCGTGTGTTATCGGATTTTCCGGACGGTGAGAGCTGCTGCAGCGGAGTCTGGAAGCCTAATGTGTTTCGGAGAACCGATGTTTTGTTCCCGTTACCCGGAAATAGCAGGACAGAGGATCCGTTATTTGGCGGAAATCCTCTGTTTTTTTGTCATAACGGAACTTAGATCCACTATAAGGTTGCCAGTCCATTCAACCGTATCCTCCGCTCTACCAATCAAACTTGCCCCTTTAATTGCACGCCGCCTACAAATCCTCTCCCAGCAGCTCCATAACCTCCCGCCGCATGCTAAGCGGCGCTTCCTTGACGGGCTGGCCCACCCGCACCAGCATTTGCAGGGTGCTGCCCTGGGGCGAATAGTCCCGGTGGATGGTCTGGTAGACCGCGGCCATTTCCGGGTACTCCTCCAGCGCCTGGCTGAGCGGCTGGAGGGCCAGGTTCAGCGCGTGGGCCTGCAAGACCAAACGGCTGTAGAGCATACCGCTCTCCACCTGGCTCTCCCGGCTGTTATCCCGGCTGCGGATGATGGCATACGCTGGCGTATGGTCCACAGACGCTTGAGCAGACTGCACAAAACGATCAGAAGCGGCTTGACCCCGGTTCATGGAGGGAAAGAGGGTCACGACCCCTTGCATCACATGCTTCATAAAGCCGGCAGTCCCTTGCCCTTCCATGGAAAAACCGTAACGGTAGCGGTTCTTGTCGTATTCATTGGCCCGGAAGATCACCTGGGATTCCTCCATCACCCGGGGGACGCCTGCTTCAGCTTTTGCGGCCTGAATAACATATCCGCTCAGCCTGCTGAGATTAGCCTCATCGCGGAATACCTCCACCTCAAGCCTATCCGTTCCAAGCGAACGCAGCACCTCAGCCTGCTCGTCCGTTAACGGAGCTGTCCGGTAATTGCCCCGGTTGGTATCCGGCCGGAACATAAAGGAATACAAGGGGGAAGATGAGGCGGCTTCCTTGCGGAGAGTGATTTTGGCAACCGCTTTTTGGTTCATACTCTCCACCAGCTTCCCCTCATCATAAGGGCCATGGGGAAAAAGCCCGATATCCACCGCATACCCCAGCTCTAACCCTGCAATCCGCACATATTCAAGGAACGCCCCCTGCGTGACCATCATTTGCCGGTTAAGCGGATCGACCTCAGGGGTTAGACGCGATGAATCGGCGTACAGGTAGAAAACATTGGCGTTTCCGTGGTCCAGCCGGATTTTCCAGGGCTGCATATTATGGCCGTTGGCCGCCAACAGGCCATGTGCCGCGGCCTGAATCCGCGGGTCCTGAAACTGCCGGGCGTAATTCTTCTCCCAAGGCTTCAGATAGGCGGGAGAACGGAATATACCGCTGACGCACAATAGCGCAACAATCAGAAGCAGGGCAGCACTGCCTATGGCAACTGCCGGTATCCACAACATCCGCTTCACCTTCCCTTTTTTCACTGGAAATTCCCCCCTGTAGGTACAGCAATGGACCGGAACAACAAGTCAAATGCCTCCGAAATCAACTGCTCCTCCGTGGTTTGGTAATAGTGCTCCAGATAATGCTTTTTCCTGCGGGCCATATTGAAAATCCCTACAATCGAAGCCCATAGCACCAGCGCCGTCCGGCGGGAACCGCCCTCAAAACGGAAGGTTCCTTCAATCAGACCCCGATCCAATAAAGAGATCAACCGCTCCATAATCCTTTCCCCCAATGCATAACATTCCTCCCGGGAGGAGTCGGGAACACCCTTGAGAAAATCCATTTCTCCGTTTTCATACTCCATAATCGCTTCGAAATACTCCGGGTACTCCATCCCGAACCGGTAAAAAAGCCACCCCATCCGGCGGATTCCCTCCGGTGCACTAACCTCTGCCGACCCGTTTCCATCCTGCTCCAAAAGCTCCAGCAGCCGCCGGTACCCGCGGGCCATAATCTCAAAGTAGATTTGCTCCTTGCTGTTGAAATAGATGTAGACCGTCCGTTTGCTGAATTGGGCTTCCTTGGCCACATCATCCATGGTTGCCGCATCATAGCCCTTGGCAAAAATCACCCGCTCCGCGGCTTCAATAATATCTGTCCTGCGGATTTCCTTCTCCCGCTCCTTGCGGTCCGCGCTTCCCAATATTCTGCACCGCCTTATAATGCACATTCGTGCAACAAAGTAAACTCAGAGTTTACCTAGATTATAACCCTTTTGTGGCTGATGTCAACATCCCAAAAGAACAGCCGTTCTGTTCCCCGCTGGAATTTTGTGATAGACTGGTACATGAAATTGGGACAGATCCGGAGGAGTCATAACATTATGAATACTAACATCTACTTGATCAGGCACGGCCAGTCTCCCAAAAATGAAGGGAATGAACGGACGCGGGGGCTGACGGATACAGGCATAGCGGATGCTGACAGGACTGCCCGGCTCCTGAGGGAAGAAGGGATTAAGGTCTTTTATTCCAGCCCTTATCAGCGGGCCATGCTTACTGTGGAGCCATTGGCGCAGCTTTGCGGACAACAGATTATCCCTTTGGAGGCTCTGAAGGAAACGGTTTTTCTGGGGGGAGACGCCATCCTGCCGGATGAGGAGGTTTACCCGACAGTGGAGCGGATGTTCCGCGAGCCCGATTATGCCCTGGCGGGCGGAGAATCTTTAGCTGTTGCCAAAGAACGGGTGATGGCAGCACTCCAGGGCATTCTGGAGGCGCATGCCGGTCAACGGATCGCCATCGGCACCCACGGCATGGTTATGGCGCTGATGATGGGGCATTATGACAGCCGCTATGATTATCATTTTTTGAGGAAAACCTCCAAGCCTGATGTGTACCGCATGACCTTCCACGGAGATCAATTTACGGAGGCGGCAAGGCTCTGGATTCCCTAAAAACATCCACTGAAAAAAGGAGAACCCACAATGTCAAGCTCACGCTACACTGCCGTTTTGTTCGATCTGGACGGCACCTTGACCGATCCCAAAACAGGCATCACCAAAGGCGTGCAATACGCTCTGGCCAAAGCACAAATTACAGTTGAGGATCTGGACACACTGGAGTGCTTTATCGGCCCTCCGCTGACAGTTTCGTTTAGCGAATTTTACGGCTTCTCCGATGCGGATGCACAGGCTGCGGTGGCGGCTTACCGGGAATACTATTCGGTAACGGGTCTTTATGAGAATCTGCTGTACGACGGCATCCGGGAGCTTCTGGAGCTCTTGAAGGCGCAGGGGCGGAAGCTGATTGTCGCTACCTCCAAGCCTACAGTTTTTTCCCAAACCATCTTGGAGCACTTCCAAATCGCCTCATACTTCGATCACATCGTGGGCAGCAATCTGGACGGCACACTCTCTGAGAAAGCGGAGATTATCGCCCACATTCTGGAGCATAATCAGCTGGATAAAAGCTCTGTTGTGATGATCGGCGACCGGAAGTTCGATATCATCGGCGCTCATGCCAACAAAATCGATTCCATTGCCGTGGGCTTCGGATACGGCAGCGAAGCGGAGCTCTTAGGGGCCGAGCCTACCCATTATGTGAAAACGGTGGCGGAGCTGCGTGGTTTATTTGCATGACCGGAGAGAAGCTGGAAGGGGTTAGTTGATTCGGAAAAGAAAACCAATATCGGGAGGCTGTATATGGGGAATATGATCATTACTGATGCGCATGAGGGCAATTTGAAGCATATATCTCTGGAGATACCGCGGGACAAGCTGGTGGTGCTGACGGGGCTGTCAGGCTCGGGCAAATCCACCCTGGCCATGGATGTGCTGTATCAGGAATGCCAGCGTCAGTATCTGGAGGCCATCGGCTACCAGGGAATCCGCAAACCCAACGTAGGCTCCATCAAGAACGTTTCCCCAGCCATCCGGATTACCCAATCGGAATCCAACCGCAATCCCCGTTCCACAGTCGGCACGCTTACAGATATGTACACCGGGCTGCGTATGGTCTATGAAAAGCTCAGCACCCGGCAATGCCCCCACTGCGGTCAAGCCGTTTCCGCCGCAGACTGCCGGGAGGAGACAGAGAAAAAGGACAACGCCTTTTACGTGTATATGTACTGCCATCTATGCGGGCACAAAATGGAGAAGCTGACCCGGACCCACTTTTCCTATAACACCCGGGAGGGGGGCTGTCCCACCTGTCAAGGCCTTGGGCAGATGCTGCAAATAAACATGAAGGCAACCTTGCATGAGGAGCTCTCTCTGGAGGCCGAGGCCGTCACATTTTGGAACCAGGGCTACAAGGAGTATCAGATTGCAGCTGTGTACCAGGCTCTCCGCCATTACGGGCTGTCTGTTC
>JAQSYT010000342.1 GCA_029256065.1 Paenibacillaceae bacterium | reverse complement strand
TATTAATGGTCTTTTTCAGTTCCTCCAGCCCCGCCACATCGGCAAAGGACACCTTTTCCACGGGTGGCTTTTTCTCATTGGCCTGGGTCTGCCCGCCGTCGATGATATGCAATCCGGGATGCTTTTTCATTTTGAAAACCGTATCGCCGGATTCATAATCCTCATCCTCATCCGGCTCGTCTTCCTCGTCCGGCTCGTCTTCCTCTTCCTGATCTTCTTCCGCGGGTCCGGCTTGTTCTTGTGGCTTGTCCGTTTTGACAGGGTTCTGCAGCTGCGCAGACGCTTCCCCCACCTTTTGCAGAAGCGCTGTCTGCAATTCCGCATTCCCGCTGCAATACCCGAGCCCGGCGGAATACATTTGCAAGGCCTCCAGCCATTGGCCATTGTCACTAAGCTCTTCACCCAACCAATAATAAGCTTCCGGGTCAACCGGCTGCCGGACCGTTAACTGGCGCAGCCATCGAATTTTGTCCATACAGTCAGCATCCTTTTTCTAATAATTAATGGAATGAATATATTTATTTATAGTTTTGCATGAAAATTCCACATTTTCAAAAGAACAAAGACCCGCAAATATAAGACCAAAGGACCAATAAACGACAATAAACGTTTAAGTAGTTTCACTTTATTGCAAAATCATTTACATTTACCCGCAAAAAAGCCCACTCTCCAGCCGGAGAAGTGGGCTTGAAACAAAATTGGAGCCTCTTATTTTGCGGTAATCTGGCGCAGCAGCGGATAGATGCGCTCTGCCATTCTCATAAAGCCGAGACTGGTGGGATGGCAGCCGTCAATGGTGCATTCCTCCCGCCCGTATGGCCCGAAGAAGCTTTGCCCGTCAATAAAATAGACATTGCTGTCTCCGCTTCGCAGAGCCTTCAGATAAGTGTCCATAATGATACCGCGGCGTCTGTCGCTTTCTTTGGGATTCCAGTCAAAATCCGGGCGTGAAAGCATCAGGACCGGCAGTGACGGGTGTGCTTTGCGGATAATTTCAAAGAAGGCTCTGTGAGTTTCCTCCAAATGCTCCGGTGTGGGAGCGTTATGGTCGTAGTCATAGACAAACGCGCTGATTGCCGGATGGGCGGCAATAAATTCCGCAAATACCGGTTCGCCCTTGGCGCTGCCGGAGAAGCCGTAATTGAAGTAATCCGCATCCAGCCACCTTGACACAATGCTGGTATATGCCGTCCCGGGACGTGGGGCACATCCGCCCTCCGTAATCGAAGATCCGTAAAAGACAATGGGGGATGTGATGGCATAAGGCTCTGCTTCCTCAACAACCGCATGGTCCTCCACTGCTATTTCCAAAAAGGACAGCTGCTCATTCCTCGGCAGATTGAGGGTCACCGTCTCCATCACGGACTTCTTTTTGATCATTCCTTCTATTACTGCGTCCTTGTAGCCGTATTCCGAAGGAGCCACATAACCGGCATACCTCGACTCCACACCGGTGCCGGTATAAGCATCCACTCCCGCCGCCGCGGGCAACCCCATAGCACGGTCAACCTTTTCGGTTTTTAAGGAAAAGCGGATTACCACCTCTGATGCGTCTGTCCGGAAACGCACCCGGGCACCGCTGCAGCGTTTGCCCAGTAAGTCATATTGCGGCATGAGCCCGATCAATTCAGGCGGCAGCCGCCAGTAATCCCCCTCGCCGGGTTGGATATGGTTTAATCCGTATAATTGGAGCGGTGCCTCGTTGCATGAATAGGTTTTCATTTGGTTTTCCTCCTGTGGACGTTTTCCGCTTGGGCAGGATTGGCGTTGCCATTATCTCTATTATAATAGGCCAAACGAAAAAACGGGAGCCGGCTTTCAGAGCCAGCCCCCCGTTTCCGGCATCCATTATGGATTCGCTTGGTACAATCTGTACAGCAGAACAGCCGCCTGCGCTCTTGTGGAGCGGCATCCTCCAAACCGAAGAGCTGAACCAGCATCTGGACGAATTCGGCCCGGGTTACCTCTTCCTCCGGCACAAACTGCCCCTCGCTTCTGCCTTGGACCAAAAGCCCATCTGGAGCGGCCTATCTTCATAAAAACTCAACATTGGCGGCCTCCAATCAGTGATACAATAAAATCGGTTATTGATACCCAAACTTGGAGATGAGGTTGAGACGGAGATGCCGGAAAAAGGTTCCTTTTTAGAAATTCTGGGTGTGTCCGCAAAGCTGGGATTGACTTCCTTCGGCGGACCCATCGCCCATTTGGGATATTTCCGTGACGAGTATGTGAAGCGCAGAACGTGGCTGGATGAAAAAAGCTATGCCGATTTGGTTGCCTTATGCCAATTTCTTCCGGGACCAGCCAGCAGTCAGGTGGGAATTTCTATCGGGATTTTGCGCGGCGGGTTGTGGGGCGGAATTGCGTCCTGGTGCGGATTTACCCTGCCATCTGCGCTGGCATTGATGTTTTTCGCCTTTGTGTTAAAAAGTTACAATGTCAGCGATGCCGGGTGGCTGCATGGACTGATGATTGTGGCGGTTGCCGTAGTGGCGCAGGCTGTTTGGGGAATGGCCCGTTCCCTTGCTCCTGACCGGACCCGGGGAACAATTGCAATCTTAACGGCCATTATAACCTTAATGTGGACCTCCCCTTATGCCCAACTGATGCTTATTGCCGCCGCCGGATTATTCGGCAGATTCTTTCTGGCAAAGCCGGAGATCCCGGAGACTCCACAGCTTGGTATCCCCCTCAGCAAACGTGCAGGGGGTGCCGCTTGGGTTTTATTCTTTGGCTTGCTGGCCGCCTTGCCTCTGCTTAGGCAAGTGGTTCATTCACATTACCTGGCCGTGTTTGACAGCTTTTACCGGGTGGGTTCGATGGTATTCGGGGGCGGGCATGTTGTACTGCCCATGCTGCAATCCGAAGTGGTTCAGACGGGATGGCTGACAGAATCCCAATTTCTTGCCGGTTATGGTGCGGCCCAAGCAGTACCCGGCCCCTTATTCACCTTCTCCTCGTACTTAGGCACGGTAATGAACGGCTGGCAGGGCGGACTACTTGCGCTTGCCGCTATGTTTTTGCCGTCCTTCCTATTAGTCGCCGGCTCTTTGCCATTTTGGGATGCCATCCGCCGCCGCTCTCATTTTCAATCCGCATTGAAGGGCATTAATGCGGCTGTTGTAGGCATCCTGCTGGCCGCTTTGTACAATCCGGTGTGGACAAGCGCTGTCCACACGCCACTTGATTTTTGCCTTGCTTTGTTGGCGTTCGGCTTGCTCATGCTGTGGAAGCTTCCCCCATGGGTTGTCGTACTGCTGTCGGCAGCTGCCGGGCAAGTAACTTCTGTTATATTCTGATTCTCCCTTCAAAAATAAGCCCACTCTCTCCAAAGGAGAAGTGGGCTCTCTTCTTAAAAGACGGGAATAAGGCTGAGTAAACTCCGTGGGCGGACTCAAAAATTCCCTTTTTAGCGTATTCAGTTGATTCACTTGGTTCACATCCCCTTTAATAACTGGTCCACAGTGCTTTATACTCATCAGCCTATCATAAAATAAGTAGATTTTCTCTGAATTTAATTGCCTTCTTCACTTAAACTCCATTTATTTTGCTATAATAACCGTAAACAAACCGAATCAAAGGAAAGGAGTTCCGCATGTCTGTTTCATCCCTTCCCGCAACCATCCGCTTCGGTACCTGCGAGGAGCCGTTCTGGCTGGAGTTCGACCGCAGAATCGGCATTTACTCCATGCGCAACAACCATTACCATACGGAATTCGAATTGTATTATCTGTTCAGCGGGGAACGCAACTATTTCATCAAGGACTCTGTCCATCAGATCCAACCCGGCGACGTAGTACTCATCGACTCCAATGCCCTCCACAAAACCTCCCAGCGGGGCGAACCCAATCACGAGCGGATTGTGCTGTATTACACACCCTCGTTTCTGGCGGGATTCTCACAAATGGAGCAGGAGCTGCTGCTTGCCTCCTTTTCCCATAGCAGCCCGCTTCTGAAGCTGAACCTCCAGGAGAAGCTTCAGGTGGAGTCCCTGCTGCTGGCCATGCTGAATGAACTGGTGGAGCAGCCCTTGGGTTATTCGGTGCGTGTCCGCAATATTGCCATTGAGCTCCTGCTGCTCAGCGCCCGCCACATACAAAAAAAGGCCCCCCCTCCCGAGGAAGAGCCCTCTCCTGTCCAGCGCAAAATGACTGATGTGGTGCGCCATATCAATCTGCATTACGGAAGCTCCCTACAGCTTGAGGAGATCGCTAGGCAATTCTACATCAGCAAAAGCCATCTGAGCCGCATCTTCAAGAAGGTCACCGGCTTCGGCTTTGCCGAATACGTGAATATCACCCGGGTGAAGGAAGCGGAGCGGCTGCTCCGGGATACGGACGCAAGCGTCACTCAGGTAGCGGAGCAATGCGGCTTCGAAAGCCTCACCCACTTCGGCAAGGTATTCAAGGCCCTATCCGGCCTTTCACCCCGGGACTACCGGAAGCTGGGCCAGCCGACCCGGATACCTCCGAAGCCAGAATAAACGAATGGTCATTTTGCCGCTGCACGTTGGAGCAGTGCTCCATGTCCTGTTACTTGCCATCCAACCGGTACCCCCTCCCTCACAAAACGGTATAATTCCATTATAGGAACAGCCCGAAAAAACAAGAATATGCGATGGTTCTAACTTCATGTCAAATCGTACGCTTCCTTACGGATAAACAAAAAAGGTACAGTCCTTGAAAAGGACGCTGTACCTTTTTGGCATTCCGCTTACGGCGCCAGATAAATATTAGGCTTAGGTGGCGTTGTCATTCCGTCTCCCAGATAATAATCCACCAGATGGGATTGCTTATAGCCGGTGATGGTCATGCCGTTGCGGTACAAGGGATTCTGGGCAAGGGTATACAGCCTTGTGCTGGTAGGGATGTTGGTGGTGAAGATCACCAGCTCGGAATAATCCCCGCCTTTGGCCAGTACAACCTCCTCCCGCCAGTCTCCGAACAAATCGGCGTAGAACATAGCCGCCCCCCGTTCGCTGCGGGTGGCGCTGTGGTAATTCCAGGTGGTGACCAGACGGGACACGGAGCTTGTGCTGTAGTTCCACTTTTCAATTTTTCCGTCATTGTAGCTTTCACTCAGAAGGTCACCGTCCCACCATAACCGGAAAGCGGGATACGGGCGGTTGGGCTCCACCGTGATCTGCGTATTGGTTGCTCCGTTATAAATGCCTGAGAAGGACCAGACCTCATAGCCGGGGTACCGGGGATCAATATCCCCTACATCGCCGCGGCCCACATCGCCTGCCGGAGGGGTGGTGGTATGCTGCCAAAGCATGCCGCCCGTATTGGGATCGTAATAATACTCCAGCACACCGTAGGGATTATCCTGTTGAATGCCATACGCTTGAAGGCCGGAGCGGTTGGGGTCCAGCTTGCCGATGTAGAAGCGGTCCCCGTGAACTATATTGCTGCCGGACAGAGAATAACGCAGGGTACCGTCCCCGTTCAGGACAAAACCAATCTCCGCAATCTCGTCCTTGCCGTCCCCATCCACGTCGGCAATCCGCATTTGATGACCATCCGGCGCATTCTGCGAGCCGCGCAGCCACTTCCAATCCATGGTCAGGTTGGAGCCGCTCCAATGATAAGCACTGACTACACA
>JAQSYT010000017.1 GCA_029256065.1 Paenibacillaceae bacterium | reverse complement strand
CAGCGTCAAAACAGACAACGGCTATGTGGCGCTGGATTTGGCGAAGACCTATAACCTGGCGACGAATATCTTTACCGCCAAGGGCGGCGACGCATACACCTCCTTCGGCAAGGCCTACACGGAGGGTCGCGTGAACTTCATGTACAGCGAGCAGTATCCCTTCAAGCCGGATTATGAGGTGTTCATCCAGTACCTGGAGAAGTTAGGCACATTGAATGCCTCCAACACCGGTACAGAAGGCAGAATTGTGGATGTGAAAGGAATTGTTGTGCCTGAGCCTGGCGATAGTGGCGATAGTGGTGAAAGTGAGCCTGGAACCGGCACCACCACACCTCCCACTTCCAATACTCCGGACCCGGGGGTTCAAGTGGAGCCCACTACAGTAAGCGGCGGTGTAGAGTTGAAGCCGTCTGCCAAGGATCTGAAGACGGAAACCGCGGCAGACGGAACCTCCGTCACCAGCCTGACACTGGCGGCAGATTCCTTCTCCAAGGCGCTGGAAGCAGCCGGAGCGGGCAAAACCATTATTACCCTGCCGGAGGTGGACGGTGCGGTTAAAGTAACGCTTCCGGTAAGCAGCATATCCGGTCATTCTCAAGCTATCGTTCAAGTTCGTGCAGGGGACAAAAGCTATGATTTGCCCCTGGCCCTTGTGAAGCCCAATGAGCTGGCGGCAGCCTTGGGAGCAGCAGTTAGCGATATCCGTATTGAAGTGGTCATCGGTGAAGTGACAGGTTCGGCTAAAACCGCAGTTGAAGCAGCCGTCACCAAGAATGGCTCGGTCTTGCTGGCAGAACCGGTGAGCTACACTGTCACCGCGCAAGCAGGCGGCAAGACGGTGGAGATCAACCAATTCGGCACCACCTATGTTTCACGCACGTTAGCTATCTCCGGCGCCATTGATCCGGCGTCTGCCACTGCGGTAGTGTTCGATCCGGCTAGCGGCAGCATGAGCTTTGTCCCTGCTGTGTTCGGTACCGCCGAAGGTAAGACGGTGGTGACTATCAAGCGGAATTCCAACAGCATTTACGGCGTGGTTAAACCGTCTGCCGCAGCCTTTGCGGACTTGAACGGTCACTGGTCCCGCCCGGATGTGGAGCTCTTGGCAGCCAAGCTGGTCATCGACGGCCAGGCTCCAGGCCGGTTTGCCCCGGATGCCCAAGTTACACGCGGTGAATTCGCCGCCCTTCTGGTGCGGGCGCTGGGTCTTGCCCCGGATGCATCCGCCGCTTCGGGTGTGAAGGATCTGAACGGCACCGAGTGGTATACAGGTGCTTTAGGTGCTGCTGTGAAGGCCGGACTTTTGGACGGCTTCGAGGATGGCACACTCCGCGGCGAAGCCAATATCACCCGTGCGCAAATGGCTGTTATGATGAACCGTGCCCTGAAGGCTGCCGGCAAGCCGGCTCCGTCAGGAAACGGAGCGGCATTCGCCGATCAAGGGCAAATTCCTGAGTGGGCGGCCGACGCAGTATCCGCCGGTGCAGCAGCCGGGCTGGTTGAGGGGACATCTGGCAACCGCTTTGCTCCTGCGGCGCAAGCTACCCGCGGGGAAGCGGCGGCAATGCTGAAGCGTCTCTTGAAATATGCCGAATTCATCAACTAATGCAGCACGCCGCCTCCTGTTTCGGTTACGCTAGTCGCAGGAGCTGTCTGCACATAGCGGTCTGATGTTGGAGGACACAGGTTCCGTTATTCGGCGAGAAAGCGGCATATTGATCTCCATCCGGACATACGATCCGCTATATGGAAGAAAATGGCCTGATTTAGCGTCAAAAGAACAAATAAGGGATTGTGTGTCCGCGAAAAAATGAAGCACCCGCATATTTAAAAAATAGCGGAACGTTGGTCCGGATAGCCATTGAATTAACAACGACAAGGTATCGCTTTCGGATAAATTCTATGCATGAGCCTTCGATTGACGCCATTTTGGTGGAGGTCGGAGGCTTTTGCATGGAGTCTGGCGAATGAATTGCAGGAGGAAGCAGGTGCCTGTACGGATTCCAGTAAATGACCCAAAAAAGGAGGGGTTTGTTATGCCCAATATATGGACGCATATTATCTTCGGCCAGGAGGCGCTGCGGGCTGTTGGCCGGACGGAATGGCTGGACCGGGAAGCGGAGGGCAAGCTATTTTCATGGGGAAACCAGGGGCCGGACCCGCTGTTCTACTACCGCTTCCTGCCGTGGAGCAAGGACAAGCGGATGAATAGGCTGGGCAATCTGATACACGAGGAGCAATGCGGGCCATTCCTGGCCCAGCTGCTCCGCAAGGCAGGCATGCCCGAAGGGGAATGCCTGCGGCCATACGCGGCGGGCTTCCTGCTCCATCATATTCTTGACCGCAACGCCCATCCTTATATCTTCGCCAAGTCTGGCTTTAAAAAATGGAACCACCAGCGCTTTGAAATTATTCTGGACACGATTGTGGCGGAGAAGCTGAGGGGGATCGATACGTGGAAAACCCCCGTCTGGCAGGAGCTTGCGCTGGGGAAAGGCAGCGTTTTGTTTCATGATGTGCCTGCTCTGCTCTCAGAGCTGACGGTCCAGCTTTATCCTGAGGCTACGGAATTGGTGGGGGTCCGCCAATGGCAGGAAAGCTTCCGGGATATGCTGCTGGCGCTGAAGCTGTTTCATGACCCTACCGGAGTCAAGCGGGTTTTCACGGCAGGGCAAATTACCCCTTTTGTGTACAAGCGGGACAACCTGCCTCTGGATTATTGCAATGAGGAAAAGAAACCCTGGAGGGACCCTGTGGAGGAGGAAATTATCCATCACACGGGCTTCTGGGAGCATTGGGAGGCGGCGATGGAGGAGGCGGGGAAGCTGCTTCCCCTGGCGCTGGACTTTATGGAGTCAGGTGCGGCAAACAGCCGCGCAGCAGCGGCGGAAGCGGAGCTGCTGCGCTTATTAGGGAACATCTCTTATTCTACAGGCCGGGCTTGCGGAGAATGGGCCATCCGTTATGAAGACCCGCTTTCCTTCTGAGGACACAGATTAGCAGACAGGAGCGGAGGGGCGGGCAGCGCCTGCCTCCAGGGAGCCGCGCTTCATATCTACTGTGCGCAGTAGCAAGATCCCTACAATGAAGAATAGCGCCAGGGCCAGGATGCCGTACCGGCTGGAGCCGGTGATAAGGCCCGTGGCAGCGAAAACCGCCGGTCCTACCATGGAGGAGAACTTGCCGGATACGCTTAAGAATCCGAAGAATTCCGCAGAGCGGTCCGCGGGCACCAGACGGCTGAACATGGAGCGGGCCACTGCCTGGCTTCCGCCCTGTACGAAGCCTACCATCACCGCCAGCAGATAGAAATGGGTGCTGGTGGTCATGAAGTAGCCCAGCAGCACTATAAGCAAATAGATGCTGAGACTGATGTAGAGGGAGGGCTTGGCTCCCAGCTTTTCCCCGATTTTGCCGAACAGAAGTGTAAAGGGGATACCGACGAACTGGGTGATGAGCAGGGCCATGATCAGGTCCGAGGTTCCGATGCCGATGGCTTTGCCGTAGGCGGTGGCCATGGTGATGATGGTATTGATGCCGTCGTTGAAAAACCAATAAGCCAGAATAAACTTCAGCAGCTGGGGATATTGCTTCAGACTTTTTAAGGTGTCCCATGTGCGGGTGAAGCCCATGCGGGCGTATTGGCGCACGGGTATAGGAGAAGCTGCAACCGGGTCCTTCACGTGGCGGAACAGCGGCAGGGAAAAGACCAGCCACCATACCGCAACACTGGCAAAGGCAAGGCGGGTTCCGGTTTCACCGTCAGGCAGACCGAATAACTCCGGCTTTTGAATCATAAGCAGATTCACGACCAGCAGCAGCCCACCGCCTACATAGCCGCTGGCGTAACCTTTGGAGGAGATGTATTCCCGCTTCTGCTCATCCGGGACCAAATCCGGCAGCAGGGCATCATAGAAACTGTTGCCTCCGGAAAAGCCTACCGTGCCCAGCACGAACAGCAAAGACGCCGCCAGGTAATCCCCTTGTCCGATAAAAACGAACAAGAATGAAGCGGCAATGCCCAGATAGGAGAACAGTCGGAGAAAAACCATTTTCTTCCCGGCATAATCGGCGGCGGCTCCCAGAACAGGAGCCAGAACCGCCACCAGCAGCATTCCCGCTGCCTGGGTAAGGCCCCAGTAGGAGGCGGAGGTGCTGGGGGACAAGCCCTTCGCGGCAACCTCGATATAGAAAATCGGCAAAACAGCGGCCATCATGGTGGTGGCAAAAGCGGAGTTGGCCCAATCGTACATCAGCCATGCACGCACAGCTTTGGGGTTCATGCGGATCGCTCCTGTCCGGTGGTTTCGTTCAACCTTCCTTCAGAATAACATCGGATTGTTCGAACTATATCAACAATTTTCGTGATAGAATAGAATTCTGGTAAATTTTCGATGTTTCCTCCAGTTTTGGGGGGTTAAAAAATACAGAGAGGGGTTTGTCAGTAATGTCCCATGTTATCGAATACGCGGACGGGCCTTACCGGATGCTGGAGCTATTGGAGACTTCCACAGAAACCACCGTAAGGCTTTGCCCCGAGCGGGGTGGCATTGCCACCGGATACGCGCCGGGAGGTAAAGAAATATTTTATTTGGACAGGGCCACCTTCCTGGACCCCAATGCCAATATCCGCGGCGGCAACCCGGTGCTGTTTCCTATTAGCGGCCAGTTGGCAGATGGGTCATATGATTGGGAGGGAAAGCGCTATGCCATGAAAAATCACGGATTGGCGCGGACCTCCCCTTGGACAGTGGAGGAGACGGGGGTGGGCACAGCAGGTGAACCGTATGCAGTCTTAAGTCTGACCTCTACGGAAGAGATGCTGGCTTCATTTCCGTTTGCCTTCAAGCTGGTATTCACCTACCGCATCCAAAAGGGAGCACTGGTTATCGAGCAGGAATACCGGAATCTCTCCGGAGAACGGATGCCGGTTTATCCCGGCTTCCATCCTTATTTTGCTGCAGCGGAGAAGGATCTGGTCTACGAAACGGATGCCTCCCGTTATCTGGATTACAATGACGGTGAAGTCAAGCCGTATACCGGCCGGTTGGATATCTCTTCCCTGAAGGAGGCGGTAGCGCTTCTGGATGCCCGTGAGCCGCGGATCACCTTCCGTTTGCCTGGAATGGGCCGGAAAATTGAAATGGAGTATTCGCAGCAGTTCCGTTACGTGGTGATCTGGACTGTGCCCGGTGCTGAATTTATCTGCGTGGAGCCGTGGATGGGGCTGACTGGAGAATTGAACCGGGGCGGGGATCTCCAATGGATTGAGCCCGGAGATACGCTGGCGGCCAGACTAGCCATCCGGGCAGAGGATGAAGGATTTGCCGGATGAGGATTTGAAACTTTCGCATGCCCCTTTACGTTATATTATGCATGACCCAAAAGGGGTAAATCATTAGTGGATGCGGGAGGAATAAAACCATGAAGGTTGTCATAATGGAAAAAACAGAAACAGGAGAGCTGGTTGCGCTTGATGCTAGGGATTGGAACGATCAAATGATCGCCATGATGAACCATGCCAACTATCTTCAAGTGAACGGCAAGGAATACGAAATGGTGGAAGGCCGGCTGAATGTCAACGAACCGTATATGGAGCTTCTGGTGCTGGCAGTGAAGCATGAGACGGCGGAAGCAGCAGAGGCTTAATGAAAGGAGAAATGAACCGATGAATCATCAAGAGGAAAACAGACAGCCTGCCGTTCCCGAGGTACGTCAGTCCCATTTGGGATTGCCCAGAGGCAGCGGAGAGTCCTCTGAAGCGGCGGACAGACCTGTGCGGCTTCCTGTGAAGGTGCTGTCCACCTCGTTAGGCATGACACTGGCGGCCCATATGCTTCTGGCCCCGGGTTTGCTGATGGGCGGGAGCGCGGCTTTTGCCGCAGAAGCAGGTCAGCCTACGCTTGCTGAATGGTCCACCGAGGAGGTAAAGGCTTATTTCGACCCTAGTGTGGACTGGAGTCTGCCTGCCCTTCCCGATGAGAAGCTGGAGGGGGTTGTCCCCGGGCTGCCGGCTAATAACGGAACTGCCGGAACCTCCGGTACCACAAGCGGCGGCAATACAACCATTATCCACCAAGGAAGCAGCTTCGGATGGGATGACATGCTGCTGTACCACTTGCTCTTCAACAGCGGCGGCTCGTATTCATCGGGAAGATGGCACCAAAGCTATCCTTCCTACGACGCCAGAACCAATCAGCCCTACCAGCCGAAGACCTATTCGTCAGGCACATTCCAGAATAAGCAGGTGCCGGGCAGCAATGTGAAGCCGAAGACCAGCGTTTCCAGCGGCTCGTTCAACACCAAGTCCGGCAGCATTAATAAAGCAGCCGCGTCCAAATCATCTTCCGGCACTTCTGCTTCAGGCAACTCCGGAACAACCGGAACCTCAGGTGCAGCGGCAGGAGCAGGAACTAAACCGGCGGATAACGCAACAAACCAATCGTCATCGGCCAGCAAGCCGGCAGATACGACTAAGTCATCGTCTGGTACCTCTTCATCTTCAGGCACGTCGTCTAACAACAGCTCGTCGTCATCATCATCATCGTCCAGCAAGTCGTCATCATCTTCATCCAGCAAATCCACTTCCTCGGGCAGCATCGGCGGAAAGTCCAGCGGATTTTCCGGCAGCAGCAGCTCAGGCAGCTGACGGAGGAGACGGTAAGCGATGAGCTTTCAGGTCGTAGGCCAGCCGGCGGAGGACAGAGAGCCGCGGGTGCGGCAGCTGAAGGAAATGGGCTTTGGTTGGGCGGATTTAGAGGAAGAAGCATACTGGGTGGATCAGGCGGTGGCCATGGACCCGAGAGTATGGGAGGAGCTGCAGGATGCCAGCAGCCTGCTGTGGGGCATCTTCGACAAAGCGGCGCGGTTCGTCTTCGGCAGAAGGGATTTGTATGAGATCCTCTCCATTCCGGAAGTGCTCTGGGATAGTCTTGACGCAGTCCCTGCTGAGGAGCCCGGCCTTATTTCCCGCTACGCCAGATTTGATTTCAGCGTCGGGCTTGGTGGAACCATCAAGCTGCTGGAGCTGAACGCGGATACGCCCACAGGCTATGTGGAATCCTCTGTGGCGACTCCGTGGATGTGCAGCCAGTATGGGTTGTGGTCACCGAATTCGGCTATGGCCGGACAAGTAAGGCAAGCCTTTGAGGAAGCGCCCCCCGCTTATGCGGCCTGCATCGCTTATGGCAAGCACGAGGAGGACAGCGGCACCATCGATATGCTGGTACGGCATATGGAGCAGCCTGTTGTTTGTGTGGACACCCTTGATTTGTGGGTGGATGAGGGTGTGCTGCGGGATGCGTCAGGCCAGCCCATAAACAGCCTTTTCGCTCTGTACCCCAAGGAATGGATGGGGGTGGATGAGGGCGGAGAAGCGCTGGCCTACAGCATTGAGACCGGAAGCCTCCGGATTCTCAACTCCCCCCATGCGGTCATTCTCCAGTCCAAGGGGCTGCAGGCAGTCATTTGGGGCTTGCATGAGCTGAAGGCTCCGTTTTTTACCGAAACCGAGCATGACGCCATTGAGGCTTACATGCTGCCAACCTATAACGAACCTATTCTAAACGGTGATTATGTGGAGAAGTCCATGTTTGGCCGGGAGGGCGGCTCCGTGCGGATGTACGGCACAGAAGGCGGGATTGAGGTTAAGGACCAGGACGGCTTTGATACCAGCGTCTTTTTCCGGCCGGTATACCAGGCACGTGCCGATTTGCCCCGCATTGGGCTGCATGACGGCGAATACCATCTGTTAACCGGTGTGTTCATGATTCACGGGGAAGCCTGCGGCCTGTTGGGCCGGGCAGGCGGACTGATTACGGGAAACTCCAGCCGCTTCGTGGCGATGGGAGTGAGGAAGGATTGAGCAATATGTTCGACAATATAAGTGGAGAAGGACAAGGACGCGGCGGGCGTATGGTAAAACGGGTGCTTTTTGGCACGCTGGCTTTGGTGCTTGCGGGAAGCATTGCCGCGGGCTGCGGGCAGGAGTCCGGCAAAAGCTCCACTACCGCTGCCAAGTCCGCAGCGGCGGCAGGGAACGCTACAGTGCCGTGGGATTACAAGGTGGAAGAAGCCAAGGTTGTGGACCTGGTGGGTTCGGATATGACCATTTCCCCCAACAACCAGCTTCTGGCCAATGATGACAACTACGCCACAGGGGATAAAATTTGGGTGCTTTCCTACATGACTGCAGAAATGAAAACCGCCTCCGACGGCCAAAGCAGCGTTAATTTGTCCCAATGGGCACCCCTAAAAAGCTACCGGACAGCAGAAGCGGCCCAAACAGATCTGGCCGGGCTCAAGGTTCAGCTGAAAACGGAAGTGGATCTGGTGGGTGTGTACAAAACCGACTACCAGGGGAAATCCAGATATTTTGCAGTCATTACCCTTCCTACCGGTAACAGTGTCAAACAGCCGGTTCCGGAGGACCGGTATAAGAGCATGAAGGAACAGAAAACAGTGAAGGTTATGCTGGAGGAAGTGCATGACTTCGGCGATTATGATTTGGCTATGGCTAAATTCAGGGGGTGGGCGGACTAATGGTAGCGGTCAATATTATTATCAGTGTGGCAGTCATTATCGTTCTGCAATTTGTGGGCATGCTGGTTTTCAATTGGATGACTCCGTTTAATGACATGGAGGAGCTGCGCAAGGGCAATGTGGCAGTAGGTTTGGCCATGGGCGGCAAATTTTTGGGAACGGCGATTATCCTGGGGGTTTCCGCCTTCACCAACAGCACCATCTGGCATATGGCCTTGTGGTTCGCAGTAGGTTATGTCTGTCTGCTGGTGGCGTATTGGGTGCTGGAGCTGGTTACACCCAAGCTTACCCTTCATGAGCAGCTCCAAAAAGGCAACGTGGCCGTTGGCATCCTGCTGGCCTCCGTCTACGTGGGCATGGGCTTCTCGGTTAGCAGCCTGATTATTTAACCCTTCCAGAGCCAAGCGCAAAAAGACCTTTTAGCCTGTGCCAAAAGGTCTTTTTTTGTTGCCTTTTTATGCTATCCGCGCTGTTTCGTAATGTTCTGTATGGCCTCTGCCAGATGCTGGCCCATCAGGGTATGGCCGTAATCCGAGGGATGGATCAGGTCCGCTGTCAAAGCGCCGAAATCGGTGAGGACATCATGGCCGCTCACCCAATAAAGCTGGGGATGATCCAGCCTGCGGTAAATTTGCTCCAACCGCTCGGTAAATTGGCGGTTTATATTCGGCCGCGTTTCGACCGTATTTTTCTTCAGCACATCATCCGAATTGGGGTAAATGCTGACCAGCACTACGGGCTTGTCAGGATAATGCCGGATCATGCCGCCGATCAGATAGCTTGCCCTCTCCTCAAACTCCTCCGGACTGAACAGCCCCCGCATATTAACCCCCAGCTCCAAAACGGCAATATCCCATCCTCCGTGGCCGATGAGATAATCCGCCATCGCTTTTTCGCAGAGGCAGGAGCCGCCCATGCCCTTGTTGTAGAGATCGGCTCCGAGCCTGCGGGCCGTCTGCTGGATATAGGCTTGATGCTGGACGGTTGCCCCTGACCCGTGGGTGATGGAGGAGCCGTATGCCAAGAGCTTAAGCGCCGGCAGCTCATCCACCCGGGGAGGGCGCACCTCGTGGCCGAAGGTGTTCAGCCCGTGGAAGGCCGCCTGGAAAGCCAGGCCCGGATAATAATTGCGGCTCACCATAATCCGCCAGACCCCAGGCGAGAAACGTCCTTTTTGCAGCGACTCAGGCTCCACTTCAGCAAAACGGGCAGGCTTGTCCAGATGCAGGGTCTGGATAACTCCGGTGCGCAGCCGGTGCATGGAATGGAAATAATCCCCGCAATACACCACCACATCCCCATCCTCCACAGTAGCGGACAAGGTAATCCGGATAAATGGCGCCTCTGTCACAAACCGGATTTCACAGCCGGTGGAGGCTTGTCCGATAAACCGCCCCCGCAGGTATTCCCCTTCCCCTAATTGATGGATCACCTCTTGCGGAATCCGGTTCAGCCGCAAGCCCGGCATCTCTTCGTTTCTTTCCAGCTCCGCCACATTATGAAACTCTATGTGATTATAACTCACCGGTAACGCCCCCTGTTGAGTTCTTTTCTTTATTGTAAAAGCTGGAAGATCGGATGGCAACGCTGAATTGGCCGTCCGGCAATGAGCGATTACCTGAGGAAATCCTTTACAATACCTTATCATCGCATTGATCTGATTTGCACAATTGAGTGCTAGAGTTGGGAGGGTGGTATCGATTTTTAGGAGGGAGATTAGAGAATGCTGTTGAAAAAATGGAAGAAAGCTGTCAGTCTGCTGTTGGCCTTTTTGCTGTTAGCCGGCCTGCTGCCGCCGGGAGGCGCTTTGCCCCAGGCTCATGCAGCCGCCGGTTATGCAAGTGATCTGTTCTTCTCCGAGTATATCGAGGGGAGCAGCAATAACAAGGCCATCGAGATTTACAACGGCACCGAGCATGCAGTGGATTTATCCGGTTATACGGTTGAGCTTTACAGCAACGGAGCTGCTACGGCCGGTAAAACCTTGAATCTGAGCGGCAGCCTTCCAAGCGGTGAAGTGTATGTCATTACCCGCACGGATGCCAATACCCTCATCAAAGACAAAGCAAACTATATTATTACGAATACAAGTGATTCTACCAATGTAATCAACTTTAACGGAGACGATGCTTTGGTATTGAAAAATGCCGGAGCAATAATTGACTCATTCGGAAAAGTAGGCGAGGATCCGGGCACAAGCTGGTCCGGAGGGAGCGTAACTACGGTTGATAAGACCCTAGTGCGCAAAGCAAGTGTTCAATCCGGCGATACCAACCCCGGTGACACATTTGACCCTTCCCTGGAATGGGTGGCTTATCCTATCGACACCTTCACCTACCTGGGCAGCCACACTATGGACGGGTTCCCCAAGGTATCGGATGTGATTCCTTCCCCGCCAGCCAATGCATGGCCAGCAGGAACACAAATTACCCTGGGTTCGCCGACTGTGGGAGCCTCCGTGTATGCCAATATTTATGGCGATGGCGAAGCCGGTACCTCCTTCCAGCTCTCCAACGGCTTCACGCTGGACAGATCCGTAACCGTTGAAACCTATGCAGTTATGCCCGGATATGCGAAAAGCGGAACATCCAACTTCCAATACTCGCTTCTGGAAAAAGAGCCGCTGTCTGCAGCCCGTAATGCCCCGGAAGGGCGCAACGTCTGGACCGAGGGGGTCGTCACTCATGTGAACGGCGCCAAGGCCTATATTCAGAAGGATAACACAGCGTTAGTTTTGTATGGGACCTTTTCACCTTCGTTTGAACCCGGCGACCTTGTGGAGGTCAAAGGGCAGATGGTTTTCTACAGTGGCCTTCAGGAGCTGTACCCTGTAGCCAGCCTCCCCGGACGGGTAATTTCAAAGGAAAATACCCTGCCCGCTCCCCAGGTTGTAACCTACGAGGCTTTGTCGGCAAGCAATGGGGAAAGCTACGAGGCTGAGCTGGTCAGTCTGGAGAATATAACGGTCAACTCCAAAAGCGGCTCTGTGTGGGTGGCGGAGCAGAATGGCGGCACATTCTCCATCTATTCCTCCAGCACGAAGCTTGCCGCCGGCAAAACCTTTGAGAAAATTACCGGTTTTATCGAGCAATACGGCACTAATTACCAATTCGTTCCTCTGAACGACAATGCCCTGGTAGAGAACCTGCTCTCCGTTTCCGCAACTCCGGGGGCTGGACGGATTGTCGCGGGAGGTTCGGTTACGCTGACCACTCCGGCCACAGGGGCCGAGATCCGGTATACCCTGGACGGAGCAGAGCCTACAGCAAGCAGTGCGCTGTACCAAACGCCCATTGCCATTACGGCTGATACCACCATTAAAGCAGTGGCGGTTTCGGGAGCGGCAATCAGCCCGGTATATACCTTTGCCTATACATTGGCGGAGGAAGGCTTGCGCATCCGGGACATTCAGGGTTTATCCCACATCTCCGGCTTTGCTGAGCAGGAAGTAACAGATATTGAAGGGATTGTCACTCAATATGGCTACAACTTCAAAACGGGAGCCTACAAGGGCTTTTTCATCCAGGATAACCAGCCGGATCATAATCCTGCCACCTCCGAAGGCATCTTTGTCTACAGCACCAAGGAGAGTGACAAGCCCGCTGTCGGTGACCTGCTCAAGGTCAAGGGTACGGTCAAGGAATATAATGAGGGCAGCGACAGCAATCTGACCTCCACTCAAATCAGCTATCCCGAATGGACAGTTGTATCCAAAGACAACACGCTTCCGGCGCCTGTAGTGCTGGGCTCCGGCGGACGTCTCATCCCGTCTTCGATTGTGGACAACGACGGGTTGGCCCAATTCCAGCCGGAGGAGGATGCCATCGACTTTTTCGAGTCACTGGAGGGTATGCTGGTTACTCTTCCTGCTCCAACCATCCTGAGCCCTTATTGGGTGAGCAGCGATGGAACGTACACCATCCCCACGCGGGTAGCCAATGATGCCAATGACCTGATTACGCCTGCAGGCGGTCTTGCGCTGAAGGCCTACCAAAACTACAACCCGCAGCGGCTGTTGATCGCCTACGGTGACCCCGGCAAGGAAATGGGCACCGGCGACAAGTTCCAAGCGGATGTCAGCGGGGTTATCGGCTACAACAACGGCAACTTCAAGGTCATTCCGGCAGCAGGCAGCCTTCCGTCCATCGCACCGGGAGGTGTGGAGCGGGAGCTGACGGAGATTGTTTCCGACCCGGATCAATTGCGGATTGCCTCCTACAATATTGAGAATTTCAGCGCCAAAACCGATCCCGCCAAAATCGCTGGCATCGCCAGAACCATCGCGGAAAATCTGAAGGCCCCGGACATTGTCGGTCTGGTGGAGGTTCAGGACAATGACGGGGAAACGGATACCGGTATTATGGATGCGGACCAAACCGGAGCCGCTCTGGCCGCAGCCATCACAGCAGCGGGTGGTCCGGCTTATCTGTACACCGATATTTCGCCGCTGGACAAGCAGGACGGGGGAGCGCCGGGTGGAAATATCCGCACCGCTTTCCTGTATAATCCTGCCAGAGTAACCCTTTCTCCCAGCGTCAATGACCGCAAGGGAGGAAGCACAGAAGCGGTGAACTATGACGGGCAATCCGGCACATTGTCGGTTAACCCGGGGCGGATCGATCCGCAGAACGCCGCCTTCAGCAGCTCCCGCAAGCCCCTTGCCGCCCAATTCCTGTTCCGGGGCGAGAGCGTCATTGTCATTGCCAACCATTTTAACTCCAAAAGCGGGGATAACGGTCCTTTCGGCAGCACACAGCCTCCCCAGCTCTCCAGCGAAACCCAGCGGCACCAGATCGCGCTGGTGGTGAACGGCTTTGTGAAGTCTGTACTGGCCGCCAACCCCGATGCCCATGTTGTGGCGCTGGGCGATTTGAACGACTTCCAGTTTACGCCTACAGCGGACAAGCTGAAGGGCGGCGAGCTGGACAATCTGATCGATAAGCTGCCCAAAAATCAGCAGTACACGTACACCTACGACGGCAATTCCCAGGTGCTGGACCATATTCTGGCTACCAAAACATTAGCCGCCCGCTCCGAAGTGGATATTGTCCATGTCAATGCGGACTACCCTGTGTCGCGGGGACGGCTTTCCGACCATGATCCGGTATTGGCCCAGATGGATGTGGTGGGGGATAAAACACCGATCAAGCTGCAGCTGCTCAGTGTCAATGACCTGCACGGCAAAATCAATGACAAGTATTCCGAGGCTTCCCTCAAAATGGATTTGAACGGGGACGGCCAAATTTCAGCCTCCACCTTCGTTGGCGGCTTGGATTATATGGCGCATACCATCAAGCAGCGGGAGCTGGAGAATCCCAACACCCTGCTCCTTCATGTGGGGGATATGGTGGGAGGCAGCCCGCCGGTCTCTGCTTTGTTCCAGGATGAGCCGGTTGTGGAAGTGATGGAAGAGATGGGCTTTGATGTGGGAGTTGTGGGCAACCACGAATTTGACGAGGGCACACAGGAGCTGCTCCGGATGGTTAACGGAGGCGCCCATCCCAAGGGAGATCCCAATTATGACGGTCAAAATTTCCCGCTGCTGGCCGCTAATGTGGTGTATAAAAATGGTGTGAACCAAGGCAAGCCTGTGCTGGATCCTTATGTCATCAAGCAGGTGGAGGGGGTGCCGGTTGGCTTCATTGGGGTCGTTACCCAGGAAACTCCCAACATTGTAATGCCCGCAGGCATTCAAGACCTGAGCTTTATTGACCCGGCAGCAGCAGTCAACCAGGCAGCAGCTGAGCTTAAGGCTCAAGGTGTAAAGGCTATCGTTGTGCTGGCGCATATGTCCGCTTCCGGCAAAGATGAGGATGTCTCCGGGGAAGCTGTGGACCTGGCCAAAGCAGTGGATGACGAGGTGGATGTTATCTTCGCTGCCCATAATCATGCGCTGGTAACCGGTGAGGCGGACGGCAAGCTCATCGTTCAGGCGTGGGAGTATGGCAAGGCCTTTGCCGATGTGGATTTGGAGATTGACCGGACCACAAAAGACATTGTCAAAAAACAAGCTGAGCTGGTTTATAATGTGCAGACCACTGCCGATCCGGCTGTAAAAGCAATCATCGATCATTATGTGGATGAGGCAGCCCCTTCCATGAACCGTGTTGTCGGCAGCTCGGCCAATGCCATGGTGAAGGATTATCCGGGCATGGGAACCGGTGCTAACGGAGACCGGGCCTTGGGGAACATGATTGCCGATGGCATGAAAAAGGCCATGGATGCGGATTTTGCCCTGATGAACGGCGGCGGCGTCCGGGAAAATCTGGATGCGGGAGAGATCACCTGGGGTGAGCTGTACGGCATTCAGCCCTTCAACAATGTCCTGATGAAGGTGGATGTCACCGGACAAGGTCTGGAGACTATCCTGAACGCGCAGCTTGGCGCGCATAGCCAGTACGGACCGGATTTCCATGTGGCGGGTTTCCGCTACAGCTGGTACCGGGACAGTGCGGACAACCGGAAGGTGCTGGACGTTACCCTTCCCGACGGTTCGCCGATTGATAAGACTAAGGTGTATACGGTGGTAGTCAACAATTACATGTACACTTCCGTAACCAACCCCAAGAATGTGGAGATCAGCCGGAACGGCACAAACTCGGTAACCGGTCCCGAGGACCTGGTTGCGACAGTGGACTTTGTATCGGGCTTCGGCGGTACTCTGAATTATGTTCCGGAAGGAAGAATACTTGAGGTGGTTGATCCGGGTGTGATTGCTTCTCCTCAGGTCTCCGTCCTCTACTTCAACGACGGGCATGAAATCATGCCGGTTGTGGACAGTTATGGCAACCGGGGTGGTGCAGCAAGAGTGAAGGCGGTTATCGATCAGGCGGCTGGTGAGAAAATCACAGTCTTTGGCGGTGATTTGGGAGGCGGCACGCTGTTCGGCGGCGTATTTAAAGGCCATCCGATGGTGGATGCCTTCAACCGTTTCCCTGTGGATCTGGCTAACTTTGGCCAGCATGATTTTGACGCCGGTGTGGATAACACCCTCGAATTAATCGGGAAATCACAATTCACCTGGATTACCTCCAATCTGAAGGGGGAGGACAACAAACCCTTCGCAGCGTTGCCCACCTATAAGGTGATCGAGAAGAACGGCATCCGTGTCGGATTTATCGGTCTGACCAGTGCCATGGACACCACCATCCGGGACAGCCGGGTGAAGCAGCAGGAAGTGATTACTTCCGCCAGGGAAGCTGTTGCCCAAATGAAGGCAGAGGCCCAGCCGGATATTATTCTGGCTCTGACCCAGGAGCCGGTGGCGGATGACCAGGCTCTGCTGGCAGCAGTACCGGAGATTGCGGCGGTCTTTACGGAGGAGGAATCCGAAACCGAAACCGGCGTATATCAAATGGAAGAAGGGAGCAGATACATTTTCTCCCCTCAAGGGAATATGGGCTCGGTTGTCCAACTCCTTATTACCCGCAATAGCGACGGCACATTGAGTCTGACCAATCAGGTGCTGAAGGTGGATGAGCATGTAGCCGAGGATGTGGACATCGCTGCATTGGCCGCAGGCTATCAGGCGGAGCTGGAGATTCAGCTGGGCTCGAAGGTGGCGGTGGCAGCCCATGATTTTAATTATGGGGACACCCATGAATCCCGCCGCCAGGAGACGGCCATCGGCAATCTGATTGCGGATGCATACCGGGATTATTACCAAACGGATGTGGCTTTTGCCAATGGCGGAGGTATCCGTGCCAGCATTCCCCAGGGGGATGTGACATTGAAGGCAGTCCGCAGCGTGCTCCCATACGGCAACAAGATTGTAAAGGCGCAAGTGACCGGCCAGGTCATTTGGAATGCGCTGGAGAACGGTGTATCCCAGGTGGAAAAGAACAATGGACGTTTCCTGCAGGTATCCGGGCTGGACTATGTCTATAACCTTGCGTTTGAGCCAGGCAACCGGATCAAGCGTGTAACCGTGAACGGAGTTCCGCTGGATAAGAAGGGGACCTATACCCTGGCCTTGTCCAATTACATGTACACCGGCGGGGACGGTTACGACATGTTTCATGATGCGCGTACTCTGGTGCCCGCCGGAGATGCCCTGTCCGATGCGGAGCTTCTGGCGGCTTATGCTGTTAAGGAGGGAACCCTTAATGTGGATGTGGAAGGGCGCATCACCATCTATAACGACAAAGAACTCCCGGTGTGGCCGGAGGGGGCTGCGGTAAAAGCGGTTGATGTCACCTCCTCTGCCGTTACGCTGCAATGGAGCCCTGCTACCGATAATGCGGCAGTAAAGGAATACCGCATTTACCGCGGCGATGCTCCGGCAGGCACGGTAAGTGCCGCAGTGTACCAGACAGCTGGCGATTCCCGGCTGTATATGTATCGGGTAGGTGGATTGTCCTCCTCAACCGGATACACCTTCCGGGTGGAGGCAGTGGATACCGCGGAGAATGCTTCGGAAAATAGCCTGTCCGTCACAGCTGCAACAGCTCAAGAAGAGGAAAACGATGACTCGGAAACACCAACACCGGGCAGCGGCATCGGAGGCACAACCCCTCCTGCACAATCCGGACAGGATGGCGTAAAGCTTGAGCCTGTCGCTACCGCGGAAGGCGTGCAGCTGAAGCCGGAAGCGAAGGATATGAAGGAAGAAGCAGCGGCGGACGGGCGCAAGGTATCCGTGCTGGAGCTTGCGGGCGACAGCCTCAGCAGGGCGGTTGCAGCAGGAAGCGGCGCTGTGGTGATTGATATGAGTGGGGCGCCGGAACAGTCGGTGAAGGTGGCTTTCCCGGCCGGTGCTTTGGTTAATGCCCCGGAGGGCGCCGTCATCCGGATTAAGGCCTCTGCAACGCACAGCTATGATTTGCCGGTGTCCGTGATCAAACCATCGGCGCTGGCAGCTGCCCTGGGAGCTTCTGCAGCAGATCTGAAGGTGAGCATTGCCATCGGTGAGGCGCCTCACAACGTGCAGACCCGGGCAGAGGAAGCCGCCTCCGGTTTGTCTCTGACCTTCCTGGCCGCGCCGGTCTCCTATGTAATTATGGCGGAGGCTAACGGAAAGTCGATGGAAGTGAATCATTTCGGCAATGTTTACGTGAGCCGGACCTTCACGCTGGATAAGGCTGTGGATGCGGCAACCGCCACTGCTGTAACGGTGGATGAAACCACCGGGGCGTTCAGCTTTGTGCCTGCGGTGTTCAAGACCGAAAACGGAGTGACCGTTGTTACTGTGAAGCGCAATTCCAACAGCGTTTACGCTGTTGTGCAGGGGGCGGCCCCTGAGTTTGGCGACCTGAAGGGCCACTGGTCGCAGCAAGATGTGCAGCTGTTGGCTGGCAAGCTGGTAGTGAACGGTCAAGCGCAGGGCGTGTTTGCGCCGGATGCCTCCATCACCAGAGCGGAATTCGCCGCGCTTCTGGTCAGGGCTCTGGGGCTGCAAGCAGATGCCTCCGGCGTAAGCGGAGCGAAGGATGTGGCTTCCGGAGCCTGGTACGCAGGTGTTCTCGGCGCGGCGGTGAAGGCCGGGCTGATGGAGGGCTTCGAGGACGGCACGCTGCGTCCGGAGGCCAGAATCACCCGCAGCGAGCTGGCGGTGATGACCAGCCGCGCTATGAAGGCCGCCGGAAAGCCAGGGACAGGCGGGAGCCTGCAGTTTGCGGATGCGGAGTCCATTCCCCAATGGGCCCGCGAGGCGGTGTCCGCCAGCGTCGGCGCAGGCATTATCCAGGGAGCGGAGGGCAACCGCTTCGCCCCGGACCGGCAGGCGACCCGTGCGGAAGCTGCTGTAATGCTGAAGCGGCTGCTGCTGGCTGTTGAATTTATCAACGGCTGACCGTTTCAGCCGGAGGCATGCCCAAACCAAAAAGCCCTTTACGGCTCCTGCCGTAAGGGCTTTTTGGCCGTTCCCGGAGATGCCTGTCCGGCTGCGGGCATTGCCCGCGTTTCATGCAGGCCTGTTTTTCGGTCAGGCCATAGAACCCGCCCAAGTGTGAAAAAGGTTCGATCTGCTGTGAATTTGGTTGCATTACCGGCAACCGTTCTCCCCAAAACGCAGCCTGGCGTCTCACACGGGTGAATGCCTTTGTCCGGTAGAATGAAGGCGTAAACAATACGAAGGGCAGGTGAGCAAATTATGGAGCTGCCAACGGAAGGGACTGCGCATGGCAAGCCGCCTCTGGTGAAGCGGCAGCCGGGAGCGGGCAAGCTGCAGAACAAACATAAGCTGTTTTTGATGGCTTTTCCTTTCCTGGTCATTACGTTCATCTTCTATTACCTGCCTGTAAGCGGCTGGATTTATGCCTTCTACGATTACATTCCGGGTATACCCTTGAAGGATACACCGTTTGCCGGCCTCAAGTGGTTCAAATCCATCGTCGCCAACCCCACACAAACGGCGGAGGTCGTCAGGGTGATGAAGAACACGCTGGCCATGAGCTCCCTGGGAATGGTCACCTCGTTTCTGCCCGTTATCTTCGCCATTATGCTGGCGGAAATCCGGCACGGCTGGTACCGCAAGCTGGCGCAGACGTTGACCACCATTCCCAATTTTATCAGCTGGATTCTGGTGTATGCGCTGGCCTTCTCCCTTTTCTCTGTAGATAATGGCGTCATCACCGCCCTGCTGGCCCGGTTAGGCCTGGTGCCGGAGGATTATAATTTCCTGGCCTCCTCCTCCCACATCTGGCTGAAAATGATCATCTGGTACTGGTGGAAATCCCTGGGCTGGGGAGCCATTCTTTATCTGGCGGCCATAGCGGGCATCGACCAGGATCTCTACGAGGCGGCGGAAACCGACGGCGCGGGACGCTTCCGCAAAATCTGGCATATTACCGTGCCCGGCCTAATGCCCACCTTCTTCGTGCTGCTGCTCCTGTCCATCGGAAACTTTGTCAACAATGGCATGGAGCAATATTTTGCCTTCCAGAACGCCATGAACAAGGATTCCATCGAGGTGCTGGACCTGTATGTGTACAATATCGCCTTTGCCAACAACTTTCCCTTCGCCACCGCCGTCAGCATGCTGAAATCCCTCATAAGCGTGTTTCTGCTGTTCACAGCCAATACACTCTCCAAGGCAGTCCGGGGCGAAGCGATTATTTAAAAGCAAAGGAGGAGAACCATGCGCAGGAAACCAACGGCGGGAGATGTATGTTTCCAGATAGGCCTGTATCTGTTTTTTGGCGTGTTTACCTTGAGCTGTCTGTATCCATTCTATTACTTGTTCATCAATACCGTCAGCGCCAACGACTTGTCGGCGGCCGGTGAAATCAAATTTTATCCCCGCGGCATCCATTTCGGCAATTACATCAAGGTCCTTGCCATCAGCGGGCTCAGCCATGCCGCCTTGGTATCCGTATACCGCACCGTCTGCGGAACCCTGCTTACTGTTGCCTCATCCGCCTTTCTCGGCTACCTCTTCACCAAAAACGAGATGTGGGGCCGGCGCATCTGGTACAGGTTTATTATTATTACCATGTATTTCAGCGCCGGGCTCATTCCCTGGTACATCACCATGAACAATCTCCATTTGACCAATAATTATCTGGCGTATATTTTACCGACGATAATTACGCCCTTCAATATTA
Organism: Paenibacillaceae bacterium; assembly: GCA_029256065.1. Lineage (GTDB taxonomy): Bacteria > Bacillota > Bacilli > Paenibacillales > NBRC-103111 > Paenibacillus_AR. Next base: position 10,621 of record JAQSYT010000017.1, on the reverse strand, counting down.
TTCTGGTCAAAACCTTCATCGAAGCCATTCCGCCGGCTCTGGAGGAATCGGCAGCTATGGATGGGGCAGGTTACCTGCGCTGCTTCGCCAGCATTATGGTTCCGCTGATTACGCCGATTCTGGCTACGATCACCATCTTCTCCGCCGTTAATCAATGGAACTCCTTTGTGGATACGGCTTTTCTGATGACGAATACCAAATACTTTACTCTGCAATTCCTCCTGTGGCGCTACCTGAACGAATCCAGCTCCCTTGCCGCGCTGATCCGCAGTTCCCCCGACATGGCAGCCAGTGTAGCCAATATGCAGACGCCCACATCCGTCCGGATGACCGTCACCATGATTGTGGTGCTGCCAATCCTGATTGTATATCCGTTCTTTCAGCGGTTCTTCGTCAAAGGGATATTGATCGGCGCGGTAAAAGGGTGAGAGGGGGGGACTCCGGCGCTGCAGGCGGAACGGAAGCAGCAGCGGCAGGTCTGTGCGGGCCTGTTCCCGGCTTCCGTCCCCCACCTGGACGGGGAGTTGATCCGATAGCCAGACCGCAAGAGAAGTGTAACCATATGAAGAGACTGCGACGAAATAAAGTACCGTTAATTTCCTCGCAGCTCCTAAGGGAGGCAAAAGCGATGAAAGTCAAACAGGCAATGCTTGTCCTGCTGGCAGCCGCCATGACCACTGTTGTAGGCGCTTGCAGCAAGGATGACAAGGCGGGGGAATCTCCTGCCGCAACAGCCAGTCCGCCGGCATCCAGCACAGCTGCCAGTCCGTCGCCGGGTGCGTCAACCAGCACCGGGCTGGACCACTCCAAGCCGCTGAAGCTTACGGTATTCTCCACCACGGCCAACTATGCCGGACCTCAAATCGGCTGGTTCGCCAAAGTCATCAAGGATAAGTTCAACATTGAGCTGGATATTGTAGCCTCCAACCTCACCGGCGGCGATACCAAAATCTCCGCCATGATGGCGTCGGGCAACATGGGCGACATTATTGTGTTCGGAGATGACAAGAACCACTATCCCAATGCCATCAAGGGCAATCTGCTGCTGGACTGGACCAAGGAGGGCCTGCTGGACAAGTACGGAGGGGATATTGTGAAAACCTTCCCCAAGGCGGTCCAGAAGGCCAAGGTGGCGTTTGGCGGAAATTCGGCGGTATACGGAATCGGCAACAACGTGGCGACCAATCCCACCGGACCCTCCGAGGGCAAGGACATGACCTGGGGGCCGGACCTGCGCTGGGATCTGTACCAACAAGTCGGAGCGCCTGCCATAAATTCCGTGGACGATTATCTGACGGTACTGAAAAAAATGCAGGAGCTGGAGCCCAAAACCGCCCAAGGCAAAAAAACCTACGCCTTCTCCCTCTGGTCCGACTGGGACGGCAACTACAAGATGACACTGGCCAAGCAATTCGCCAATATGTTCGGCTATGATGAAATTCCCGAAACCGCCATTTACGTGAAAGCGGACGAAGAGAAATACTATGATTTTCTCTCTGAGGAAAGCTGGTACATGAAATCCCTGAAGCTCTACTTCCAGGCTAATCAGCAGGGGCTTCTGGACCCGGACTCCCTGACCCAGAAATTCGATGATGTGGTGGCCAAATACAAGGAGGGCCGCGTCCTGTTCTCCTGGTTCCCGTGGCTTGGTGCTGCCAACTACAACACGCCGGAGCGCACTGCGGAGGGCAAGGGCTTTGCGCTGGTGCCCTTCAAGGGTGAATTGGTGTATTCCACCGGCTTTAACGTATATGGCGGCAACGGCATTATCGCTATCGGAGCCAAGGCCAAGGAGCCGGCCCGGATTATGGAATTTATCAACTGGATGTACACGCCGGAGGGCGCCATGCTGTCGGCAGGCAGCGGAACCGCCATTCCCAACGGGCCGAAGGGGCTGACCTGGGATATTAACGCCGGCGGCAAGCCGGTGGTCACCGATTTCGGCTGGAAGGCCTTCGCCGACCAGCAGGGCACGAAAATTCCCGAGGATTACGGTGGCGGCGACTTCTACTACGGCTCCAACCAAATGAACTTCTCCTTTGTGGTGCCGGCTATGGTCAACCCGCAAACCAATGAGCCCTATGACCATAATCTGTGGAAAACCACCCTGGAGCGCAATCCCAACAAGCTGGAAAGCTCCTGGAGGGAGAAAATGGGCGTGTTGACCGCCAAGGAATATTTCGAGAAGAACAAGCAGCTTGCCGTTGCGCCCCAGGGCTTCACCGGCAAGGAGCCGCTCACCATGGACAAAACGCTGGAGCAGAAGAACAAGCAAATCGGCACGGTGATTCAGCAGATGTCCTGGAAGATGGTGTTCGCCAAGGATCAGGCCGAATATGACAAGCTGAACAAGGAAATGCATGATAAGGTGAACGGGCTGGGTTACGCCGAGGTGCTGGACTTTTCCGTCAAAAAAGCCCAGGAGCTGTTTGAAGCCCGCAAAAGCGTAAAATAAGCTGTACACTTCTCCTATGGAAGGTCAGATCCCGGCGCTGTCCGGACGGTCTGATCTTCTATATTTTCCACCTCCTTCCATACAAAATATGGTATCCTGAAACTGAGAGAGGCTGGTCCGCCGGTTGGTATCTCCGCCGCTGGAGGCCCGAGGGGAGCAAGAGGGATGAACGTCTGGCACAAGCATGCGGGTCCGTCCCGCCCACGGGTAAAGTCCTTGAGGAAGGTTTTGATTCTGCATCTCCTTGCCGCAGCGCTGCTTCCCCTGATTGTGACAGGAGGAGCCGCTTATTATTCCATTTATTCCATCCTGTCCGGCAAGATCGCCGGGGGAATCAATGCGGGCTTGGAGCAGCAGGCCTACCGGCTGGAGAATGCCTTCGATAATCTGGATTACGCCTCCAAGCAGTTTGCCCTGGACGGCCAGATCGTCAGCGAATTATCCGCTTACCTGCAGGAGCGGCAGATTTACCGGAAAGCCCAACTGATGACCTCCATTACCGAAAAAATCAACCTCGTGAATTTTACCAATCCCTATATCGGACTCACCGCTTATCTGGCTCCGGAAAGCAGGGAGCAGGTGCTGTTTACAAGCCTGAGCGCCCGCCGGGATTTTGGATTTGAGGCGCTGCCTCTTTTTATGCACTACAATGGAGCGGACTATTACGGCCCCCATCCCACCATGTATGCCGCCGGAGACAGCCGGGTTTTGTCGGAGCGCCGGGCGGTGAAGGTGGACGGAATTCCGGTGTATATTTACCTGGAAACCAACTACAGCCTGCTGCGCCGGATTTTCAGCCAGGACAGCTATGGGATGAAGATGCAGCATCTGCTTATCAGCCAGGACAGGGCTAATGTGTATGCTGTCAACGGCGAGCTCCCTGGGGACATGGCACAGGCCGCTGCCCGCTCATCCGGCAGCACTCACGAAAAATGGGGGAGCTACCACTTGTTCCGCTATTCCAGTCCTCAAGGGTGGCAGCTGGTTGCCGCCGTGAAAAATTCGGTATTCAACCGGGAAATGTACATCTGGGTCCTCAAGCTGGCGGTGCTGGCGGTTCTAGCCCTGCTGTTTGCAGTTGCCCTGGGTGTGCTGGTCTGGCGGCGGATGTATGCACCCCTGCGCAAGCTGAATCAGGAAATCAGCAGTATGGCGGAAAATGTAACCGCTCCCGTATCCTATACCCAAGTGGAGGAATTCGACTATGTGCTGGGCAACTTCCAGCAGATGAAGGAGCGGATCAACGAGCTGATCCACACCGTGGCGCAGAATGAGAAGCAGAAGAGACAATTCGAGGTGGAGAAGCTGCTGAGCCAGATCAACCCGCATTTTTTGCATAACACCCTCAATACGGTTCAATGGCTGGCCCGCATGAACGGGCAGCGGGACATTGACCGCCTGGTGATGCTTCTGGTGAAGGTGCTTCAATATAACTTGGGCAAAAACAGCCTGATCGTGACCATCCGGGAGGAGGTGGAGGCCATCCGCAATTACATGGAGCTTCAGCGTATCCGGTATGACTACGAATTCGACTTCCGGGTGGAGGCTGACCCGGACGCCCTTCTGGCTGCAGTTCCACGGTTTCTTCTGCAGCCGCTGGTGGAGAATTCCATCTACCACGGAATAAGCGACCACGGCCGGGTGGAGCTTCTCATCGCCAAACAAGGGGAGAGCCGGATTCTGCTCCAGGTGAAGGACAATGGCGCGGGCATGAGTGAGGAGGAGGTCGCCAGTCTGCTGGCCGGAGTATCGTCGGAGGCCAAAGGCCTTGGCATTGGATTTCCCTATGTTTCCCGCATGCTCCATACTTATTTCGGCCCGGAGATGAAGCTGGATATCCAAAGCCGGCCGGAGCAGGGCACCACCGTCAGCATTCTCATTCCCCGTAAGCGAAAGGAGGAGCTGGATGATTCGAGCGGCAGTTGTGGATGACGAGCGCCTGGTGCGGAAGGGCTTTATGTCAATGATCGATTGGGCGGCCTTCGACGTGGTGATGGTTGGGGAAGCCGGGGACGGCAGGGAAGCACTCAAGCTGGTGGAGACGGAAGAGATAGATTTGCTTTTCGTAGATATTTCCATGCCGGTGATGTCGGGCTTTGAGCTGATCCGCCGCCTGCGGGAGCTTCATCCCCATGTTCATTCCGTCGTGCTCACCTGTCACCATGAATTCGAATATGTGCAGGAGGCTCTGCGGCTGGGAGCGGTGGACTATATTGTGAAGACCCTGCTGGATATTGAAAAAGCGGATGAAACCATCTCCAGGATTATGGCCCGCCTGAAGTGGGAGGAGCGGTTCCGCAGCGGCGGAGGGAAGCGGGGGGAGGGGGACCGGTTTTCCGCCGATAAGGCGATCGTCTATCTTTCCCTGGAGCCCGATGGCGGAGAAGAGAGGCTGTATTCCCTCCGCACCGCCGCCCGCCCTTTGGCTGATTATAGGAATGTATGGATTTCCTCCTTGCACCAAGGCTTCAGGTTGGAGGAAGCGCGCCAGGAAATGCGGGAGCAGCTGGGTGCAGCCTGGCTGACGGCTGTGCTTTCCGGGGTGCAGGGAGCCGATATAGCTGAGGTTGCCGGTGCATGCTCCGCCAGGCTTGGGCAGACGCTCTTTTACCACCCTGAGGGACATGTACCGCTGGTTATGCTGCCGTATCGGGAGCTGCTTACGGCGGCGGTTCTCCGGGAGCAGGGGGAGGGTGATGAGGCGCTGGAGCAAGGAGCCGATTTGGCCTGGACCCTCGGCTCCGCCGAACGGACCCGCTTCATGGAGCTTTTGTCCCGGCAAAAGCCCCATTATTCGCTTGTACTCGCCTTTTGCCGGCGGCTGCTGCAGGACTGGGGCCCCTTCCTGCCGGACCCGGAGGAGCTGACGGTGTTGGAGGCTGCCCTTCCCGCCTGCCGCAGTCTGACGATGCTGAAGGGCTGGCTGCGGCGGTTCGCGGATTTGGCGGCCGGACGGATGCTGGAGCTTGGTTTCACCCGGGAGGTGATGCAATGTATGTTCCGGGCTGTGTGCCGGATGCGGGCCGACCTTGGCCGGAAGCTCAACCAGAATGGGGTGGCCGCGTCTGTCGGCATGAGCCGCAGCTACTTCAGCCAATGTTACGCCCGCTTCGCCGGCATTCCCTTCGGGGAGAGCCTGCGGGGCATGCGTCTGGAGCACGCCAGGTTTCTGCTGCTTCATACGGAGCTTCCGGTATGGGAGATATCCGGGTGCTCCGGTTTTGAGGATGAGCGTTATTTCAGCAGGCTGTTCCGTGGGTCCACCGGACTCTTGCCCAGCGAATTCAGGCAGAGAGGGGGAGAGGAATGATGAACAAGTTCTGGCGTGGCAGGATCAAATGGCGTTTGGCGGCGGTGGCGTTGTTGGCGGCTGCACTGGCTTTGGCGGCTGGCTGCCGGGAGGAGGAAGCCTCACTAGACGCTGTCCAGCCGCCGGAATCGTCTGCGGCGGCTTCCGAGCCGGAGGCCTATAGCCGGTCCGCCAAGCCCGTTGGCATCCGCATCGGCTTCAAAATTCCGGACTCCCACCTGATGGCAGGGGACAGCAACGACAATAACCCGGTGACCCGGTATTTGGAGAGCATAACGAACATCCGCATCAGCCACTACTGGGAGGCCAAGGGGGAGGAGGCTTATTCCCAACGGGTCCGGATGGCCGTGGACAGCAGGGATTTGCCGGATGCCATGGTTGTGGACCGGGAGCAGCTGGAGCGTCTGATCAACGGCGGAATGGTTGAGGATCTGACAGAGGTCTTCAACCGGTACGGCTCGTCGCTGGTCAAGAACATGTACCGGTCCACCGGGAACCAGGTGCTGGAGGATGCCTCCCGCGGAGGACGGCTTTACGGGCTGCCCAATGTGGCGCTTCAGGCGGATTCGGCTACGCTCCTGTGGGTCCGGGAGGACTGGCTGGGTCGGCTTAATCTTAGCCCGCCGGAAACGCTGGATGATATTGAGCGCATCGCCCGGGCTTTTGTGGAGCGGGACCCGGACGGCAACGGCAAGCGGGATACGGTGGGCATCAGCGGCTACCGCAACATTGTCTACGGGCAGAAGCCCCACATCAACGGCTTTGATTCGGTATTCAACGCCTTTGGCGCTTATCCCGGGAACTGGGTCCGGGATAGCCGGGGAGAGATCATTTACGGCTCCGTCGCCCCGGAGGCCAAGCAAGCACTGGCCCGGCTGGCGGACTGGTACAAGCGCGGGCTGATCGATCCCGATTTTCCGCTGTACCAGGAAACCCAGGAGCCCATCGTCGCCAGCAAGGCCGGCATCTTCTTCGGTCCCTGGTGGATGCCGTACTTTCCGCTTTCGGATGCCGTCCGCACCAATATCAACGCAGAGTGGCGGGCATATGCCGCTCCATTGGATGCCGAAGGCCGCTTCATCATTCACAGCGCCCCGGCCACTGACCGTTTTCTGGTGGTCCGCAAGGGGTATGAGCATCCGGAGGCGGTTGTAAAGCTGGTGAACGCATTCACGAGACTGGAGCGGCGTCAGGATCCCAATGAAGCGGCTAAAACTCTGGATGATTTCTCCGCAAAGACAGGCATTCAGCCCCGGGCTTATTATCCGTTTGATTTGCTGATTGACTATGCGGATGCCATTGAAACCCACTATGCGGATCTACTGCAGGCGCTGCACGGCAAAATCGACCCCGGCAAGCTTGAGCCGGAGGCCCGTTTGCTATATGACAAGTGGAATCTGGAGTCGGCTCAGCCCAAGAAGGATCTGGAGGGCTGGAAAGCGGTGAATGCGTATAAGTACGGAGTCGGGGTGCTGGCGTCCACGCCCAGCGTGAGGGTGAGAAGCGTTTTTTACGGAGTGACCGCATCCATGCCCGGCAAATGGAGTGAGCTGCAGCGCATGGAAAATGAGGCGTTTCTGAAAATCATTGTCGGTGATTCGTCACTGGAGGAGTTTGACCGCTTTGTTAAGGAGTGGGAGATATCCGGCGGCGCCCAGATTACGGAGGAGGTGCAACAGGCGGTTCCGGTGGATATGGTGGGGAAATTGCGGTAATATGGATGGCATAGAAAAAGCTTGCAGGAGGGAGAGCCTATGCCGGAAGTAGAGATGCCGCCCGAATCCCCGCCGCAGACGATGAGCCGCCGCACCTTTTTGAAAACGATGGGGGGCTGGGCACTGGGGATTGCCGGCCTGGCTGCCTTTGGAGGAACCTATGTCACTGCGCTTGAGCCGCGCTGGCTTCAGGTTGTGCATACCCGGTTGACGCTGGCCCGCATTCCTCCCGCTTTTCAAGGCATACGGATTGCCCATTTCAGCGATGTGCATTATGAGTTTCATTTTGGCCCCGGCCGCCTGAAAAGCCTGGTCAACCGGATTATGAAGGAGAAGCCGGATTTGATCTGCTTTACCGGAGACATGGTGGACCGCAAGATCGGGACCAGCGGCCAAGAAATGGCCTCCATTCTCGCCAAGCTGGAGGCGCCGCTGGGCAAGTTCGCCGTCCTTGGCAATCATGATTATTATTTCAATGACAAGGAAGTCGCCGGAGTTCTGCAAAATGCCGGGTTCCGCGTCCTCCGCAACGAGACGGTCCGTGTGGAAAAGGACGGAGCTGTTATGGCAATGGCGGGGGTGGAGGACTCCAGCCGGGGGAAGCCCAATATCAAGGCAGCGCTCCAGGGTGTGGGCAAGGACGAGTTTATTCTCCTGCTGGCCCATACGCCGGATTATGCCATGAACACAATGGTGCATCCCATCTCCCTGCAAATGTCGGGGCACAGCCACGGCGGCCAGGTGCGGCTGCCCTTTCACGGGCCTTTAGTGCGGGTCCCCGGAGCCAAACGTTATCCCGACGGCCTGTACCGTCCGCCGAACAACGAAATTTTCCAGCTCTATACCAACCGGGGTGTGGGTGTCACGGGCATTCCCGTCCGCTTCTGGTGCAGGCCGGAGCTAACGATACATACGCTGGTTTGATGCAAGGAGCTGCCAAGGGATTAGCGGCCGCTTATGTGGCTTTGGGACGAGAAGCCGGAGGCTTTTGTCCAATGTGATGCAATCCTATCGCATAATCTCCTCCTTTTGGTGTACAATGCAGGTAATGCAATGCACATATGCTTAAGTTGGGGGATAGATCCATGGGGGTAAAATTCAACCGGGAATACAATGATATTATTGAAGAGCTGACAGACGCTCTGATGGATATAGAAGGCTGCCATGAGTTTTTTGAGATGGAGCCGGAGGAATGGAGCAGTCTGAAAACCAGGGAGCGCCGGGATTGCCTGCGCACGCTGTCGGACGATCTGTTCTACGGCCTGGGCACCGAGTCCTTCATTGAACTGGGGGACAGCTTGATTACCTGGCACCGCCAGAACCATACGCTTACAGTAAGCTATCCCGTCAAAACCACCCGCACCATCGGGTTGATCTAACCTAAAACCTAACCTCCAGGGATGCTGCTGGGGTATAATGGGCCGCCTGCGCGGCAGCTGCTAGCGTGAGGCTCCAGGTGCATGATCTATCTGCTGCCGGGTAACGGTTATTCTTACGGAAGCCACAGCCCTTATTTGGCCAAAAAGTACCTCTCCAGAATTCTAACGGCGGCCACAGCTCTTATTTTGAGCCAAATAGCGGATCGGGGCTGGTTTTGGGCAAATAGCGGCGCTCACTTCACTGGCGTTGCATCAAATGTAACAAAAGGAGTCCAAAGGGCACTGTTACTCACTAGACGGAATATTCAGATTATGGCTTGGCGCTTACAACGAATATTCAGATTATGGCTTGGCGCTTACAACGCCAAATGGTCGGCACCTCCATAGAAGGTTACCGCCATATACTAATTTTTAGTATATTTATTATGTTTTTACCTTTTCTTCTTCGACGCTTTTACCACCACGAGCTGCTCTTGTTTCCGCGGCTGTTCCAGTGGGGGACGTTCCCGCTTTTGTCGCCCTTTGCTGCTTCGAGTGGCTTGTCGATTCACTTCCCGTAGCCATTCTTTAACGGATTTGGTGCTGTATAGCCTCAGCAGCTTCACCAGAGCCCAGATCGTTCGGCTCTTGTCCGTTTCCAACCACAGCAGATAGCTCACACCGTAGGCCACTAACGCCAAGAAAATGTGATTCCATACCCCTTCGGGTTGGTAGCTATACAAGGTCGCCACGTGCAAATGCTGCTTGATCCACTTGAAGAACAGCTCGATGAGCCAGCGTTGCCGGTAGATCTCGGCCACCTCCATGGCACTGAGTTCCCATCTCGTCGTGGCTAACCGGAAGCGTCTGCCCTGTGGATCAACAAACTCCACTACCCGTACGGGAGCCCGCATCGTAGTTTTGGCATTGTTCCCCAGTACCACGGTGGCATCCCGGAGGATCGGACCGCCCTCTGGCACCTCGCTCTCCTCGATTACCGTGGCGTGGTGGTGATCGTGCAGACGAATCACAAAGTTCAACCCGTCCGTCACCCATTTTTGCATCCGTTTGTAGCACACATATCCGCGATCCATCACATAGGTGACATCCAGGTCCACCACTAACAGATCCGAACCTTCATAGTCACTGGTGTTGCCTGTGGAAGGCACAATCTTGTCGGGATAGGCGGTCTCGTTGTCCACCACCAACAAGCGGGTGTGGATCTTTATGCCACTGCGCGTTCGACTCACATAGGCCCAGTCTCCCAGTTGAAAAGGCAGGGTGAGGTTGGTGGAATCCACAAGGGCTAACGATCCGACTGGCAGAGGCCGGGCAGAGGTACGTTGAGTGATGGACTGGACCACGTAGCGGAAAAGCGCTTCGGTCACGGCGACGGGAATCTGCTGCATGCTCCGGCTTAATTGGGAAGCGCTAATGGTTGTAATCCCGCACCCTTCCTGAATCTTGGCATCACTACGGATGGCACACTCGATGGTCCGTAGATTCGCCCAGCCAAACAATTGAGCGGCGAGAAACGTCTTGAGCACATGACGAGCCTTCAACTTTTGTTTACCATGATCGAAAAAGGGTAGCTTGAAGTCGTCCAACGGAAGAAACGAAAAACATTGACGAATAACCGATGAATCCTGTACACTCAACATGCGTGTCTCCTTTTGTGGGTGTACAGGGGTAACCTTCTACACACAACATTAGGAGATTCTTTTCGTTTTGGCTACCTTTTTTTGCCTTCATTCGCCATGTTAGGCTCGATGCAACGCCAGTG
>JAQSYT010000341.1 GCA_029256065.1 Paenibacillaceae bacterium | reverse complement strand
CGGAAGCAGGAAATTCTTGATGCGGCTTTAAGCGTGTATGTGCGCCTGGGGTATAACGGTACTGATATGGATATTGTGGCTGCGGAGGCCGGATTGGCCAAGGGGCTGATGTATTATTACTTCAAAACCAAGCGGGAGCTGTTCCGGGCCATGTTCGAGGAGGTCATGGAGAAGGCTATGGTGTTTCATCACCGGTTTGCCGCGGAATGTGCCGGGCTTGATCCGGTAGAGTGGCTGGCCGCCTACACCTGGCGGATGTTCGGCTTGGCGGGAAACGATCCGCGGTTGATCCAGTTCTCCATGCGTCTGCCCTTTGATGCACATGCGGTGTTCGGCGCTGATGAATGGCAGGAGGGAATGAAGCGTTCGGCCATTCACCTGGAGGCCATTGCCGCCACAATCCGAGCAGGGGTGGAGCGGGGGGATATCCGCAGGGTGGACCCGGTTTATGCGGCCAACTGCTTCTGGACCGTGTATGTGGCCAATCTGTTCCAATTTACCCGGATGATTGGAGCCGCAGAATTGAACGGGCCGTCACCCTCAGAAGAGAAGGATGGCAGGATGGCGGGAGCGGCCCGGGAAGTGGCGGCCTTCTGCTTCGGCGGATTAGGTGTACCGGAGGAGCGCTGGGGGCCATGCTTGGCCAGAGCTATGGAGTCAGAGGATACGAAAAGGGGTGCGGACAAAGGATGAAGGTATTCAAATCGGAAGCGGGACGGCAGCAGGTGTGGGAAACCTATGATCAATTGGTGAAGCAGTGGGGTGTGGCCGTGGAGGAATCGGACCTGGAGACTTCCTTCGGAAGCACTCACATCCTCCAAGCAGGCAGCCGGGATTTGCCGCCGTTATTGCTGTTCCACGGAGTGGGCGACAATTCCGCGTTGATGTGGGTGTACAATGCCAAGGTGCTGGCGGAGCACTTTCATCTGATCGCAGTGGATACCATCGGAGGCCCGGGCAAAAGCCGGCCCAATGAACGTTACCGGCGGCAGGGAATGGACCACAAGCTCTGGTTCGGTGAGCTATTGGACGGCTTGGGGCTGGAGTGGACGTACGCTGCCGGAGTTTCCATGGGCTGCCTTCTGGCCCAGACGATTCTGGCCGCCTGGCCGGATAGAATCAAGGGAATGGTCGGGATGGCAGGGCTTCCTGCACATCCAAGCCTGAAGAGCTTTTCGCTTAAGACTATGACGGTATTTTTACCGGAGGCCTTGTTCCCCACGGAGAAAAATACCCGGAAGCTGCTTTTGAAGCTGTCCGGCGCCAATGCTTCCGTCTTTACAGAGAATGAGCTAATTATGCGCCACTACGGGCAGCTGCTGCGTCACTCCAATAAGATGGCCATGGCCAAACATCCGCAGAAACGGTTCACGGTGGAGGAGGCTGCGATTCTCCGGGAAAGAGCTCTGTTCCTGGTGGGGGATAAGGACAGGATTGCTTATTTTCCAGGCTGCGGGCAGGTATTGGAGGAGCTCCGGATTCCCTGTGAAATTCTGCCGGACACGGGGCATGGCATTAACCATGAGCAAGCGGAGAGAGTGAATCAGGCGGTCATCAAATTTTTGCGACATTATGGAGCAAAAATTGTTTCGCAATGATACAAACTGTGTTAGAATTAAATAGCAAGCCATGCTGCGTTATCCCGCCGCACCGAAGACTGATGGGACTTCAGAGAAGGCTCTCAAATCGGCTTCACCGATCTTGAGGCTTCCATAACATCATCCAGCCTGCGGCAGGGACCAAGTTATTTCAGGGCAGCAGCTTCTTCTTTGGCATAATGGAATATTTCTGTTCCTAGTGCCTTTTTTTGTACATAAATGCATATTGTTGTTATTATCAGAAAGGAGTGAATACTTGCTTGAGACAGAAACGGAAAACAGAAAGAATCAGCCGGGTTTCCTTTGCTATGATTTGCATGATGCTGCTCCAAATGCTGCTGCAGCCCTTTGCCGGCTTCAGCTTTGCGGCGGATGCGGAGCCTATCGAGGGCTTCACCATGTTCAAGACTGCGGAAAAGGCGGAGGTACAGATTGGTGAGGAATTCTTGTACACCATCTCCTTCCAGGCTGACAGCCCTACCGCCGTAGGCAAGGACATCATGATTCAGGATGTTCTGCCGCCCCAGTTCCAGCTTATTACTCCGCCCCCCGGCTGGACCACTAACGGGCAAACGATTACGGCTTATGTAGGACCCAGCTATTCCTTCCGGCTGGAATCCGGCTCAAGCGCCGTTCACCAGTTCAAGGTGAAGGTACGGCCCACCGGCAGCGCCTCTCCTGTTGCCACAGTGAACACGGTTGTGGCAACGGATCTGAGTGAGCCGGGTCACCGCACGGAAGCAAGTGCAGCTGTTGTTATCAAGGCCGATCCCAACCCTTCCACTCCGACACCCACTCCATCCCCTACTCCTGTGGAAGCAACCTACAACAGCTGGGAAACCTTCAAGACCCAGTTTACCGGCTATGACCCTTCAATCCCGATTATTGGCGGCCCTGTTACATACAAGGTAGGTATTAAAGGCACATCCGGCTCCAATGGCTCAGGAACCCTGAAGGATATCCAGCTGGTGGACCAATTGCCATGGACGCTCCCGCCGGGTGTTACAGTCAGCTTCCCCAATACGGCTCCGGGGGGCAGCACCCGGCTTTACGACGAAACAGCCAACACCGTCACATGGAGCGTATATAGTCTGAACGCCGGCCAGACCTTCGAGGATACGATTCAGGTCAATTTCCCCGATTATTACGGCTATGCGGTCTATTCTCCCGTTGACCAGGTTAATACTGTAACCCTGGCCACCTACAGCATTACCGGAAACGGCACGGTAGGCAGCTCTACCAGCTCGGTTACGGCCAAATTCGGCCCCCCTGTGGCAGCGGCTCCTTCTTTGGCCAAGAGTGTGCAATACGATTTCCGCTATCCCGGACAGTGGCAAACCTACACCATCAACGGCATCGCTAATGTGGTGGCCAATGCCAACAGCGCCTTGACGGATGTGGTGCTGGTGGACCGCCTGCCTGCGGAGATGGATTTCACCTCGGTGACGCTTCCTGCCGGGTGGACCACCATTGAATACGAAACCAGCGCGGCCTCCGGCACCTGGAAGCCGGCCGCAGGGGTGAATCCCAACGGTGCGTCAAGAACTGTCTCTATCGGCAGCGGAGTGGGCAGTGCCATCCGCCTGACGGGAGGCGAGTATCTTACCGGCTTGAAGTGGACCTTCGCCAAGCTGGAGGCGGGCAAAACCATCGCCCCCATCACCCTGGAGGGCAAGGTGAGGGAGCAGCTCCCGCAAACCTCAACACCGGTTTCCCATGGCACAACAGTGACCAATCATGTTTATCTGGACTATAAGCTGCTGGACACGGTTAATCCGGGCACAGTGCTGCAGGGCGAACGGAAGACAGCCAGTGCCAGCTTCAAGATCAACCAGCCCAAACCCTGGTTGACCGTTGACAAGACCTTTGCCACCAATATGACCTACGGACCCCTTAATCATGTTCCCTTCACCATTAAGGTGGGCAATGATCTGAAGGCTACCGGCCCTTATTATAATCCCGTTATCTATGATGTGCTGCCTGCCGAATTCGAGTATTACACCGATCCGCTGATCTCTGATCCGGCGGCTGCCCTGGCCCAGTCCTACAAGCTGGTTGGTGCTCCCGCAGGGCTGGTGAAGCCCAAGCTGGAGATTCTGCCGCCTGCACCTGCGGGCTCTGCATATGCGGGAAGAACTCTAGTTAAATGGTACTGGGAGGACCCGGTTAAGCTGAACCCGGGAGAGAGCTTCCAGCTGACCTATACGGCCAAGGTCAAGGCAGGCACGGAGCAAAGCAGCACCGGCTATGCCAATGATGTCTATATTACGACTGCCGATCCCGCCACCTTCTGGTATGACGGCGATCCGGATTTGAACGGATTGGTGCAGGGCAGTCCTGTTGACCGGGAGCGCTGGGAGCAGGTGCATGGCGCCATTGCCAATCCTGATCTTCCATCCACGGATAATTACGGGTATTATGTGCATGACCAGGCCAGAGTCCCCATTGTGAAGGTGGCGTTTGTTCAATCCACCAAGTGGAATAGAGGGGATTTGGAGCCGGTGTTTGTGGCCAGCGATAATCCGTCATATGTGGGAGCCCCCGCTGTTCCGGTGCTGCCCATCGATGCGCCGGATTCACCGCCCTATACGGAATTCCCCCGGTACAGCGTCAGCTTCGAGGGAGGAACGGCGGACTATAAGGTGGTTATCCGCAACAGCGGCAATACCCGCCTCGGCAAAATCGATGTGCTGGATATTCTTCCCTATGTAGGTGACGCAGCTCTGCGGGTATCGGGAACAAGTCTTAGTCCCCGCGGCTCTCAATGGCGGCCTAATCTGGCAGAGGTGCCTCCCTCCGGGATGAAGAGCTTTACTTCATCGGCAGCAACGGGAAGCAAGAAGGTAGATTTCCGGCTGAACACCTATTACAGCAAATCGGCTGATCAGGATAAGGTGGTCAACTTCACTAATGCCACCAGTGGGAAAACCGGTTGGGTGGCCCAAACCGACTTTAACAGCAGTGATTTATCGGATATCAAGTCCCTCTATTTTGAAATTACCAATATTACAGGCAGCGACGGCGGTCCGGGCCTGAAGGCCGGAGACTACATTGTGCTGGACTGGAAGATGGATGCTCCGGTGGGAGCCCCCAAGGGCAAAATCGCCTGGAACTCCTTCGCCATCCAAGCCCAGGAAATCAATAACGGGCTGAAGATGCTTCCTACTGCGCCCAACAAGGTCGGATTTATTATCGACCCGACTGATGCCCATCTGCCGCTGGGTGAAATCGGAGATTTTGTCTGGTTTGACAGCGATCGCAACGGCTTGCAGAATGAACGCTTTGACGGTGATCCGCAGAAATCCGGAATCAACGGCATTACGGTAAATTTGTACCGGGATGGCGTTGAGGCGCCCTTCAAATCCAGCAAAACAGGGTATGACAGCAGCGGCAATCCGGGCTATTACCTGTTCCAGGGACTTGATTCGGGGAAATATAGGGTGGAATTCCTGGTCCCCAATGCATATGAAGTGACGCAGCCCAATGCAGAAGGAGCGGATCCTGCCCATACCAACGGCAGCGACTCCAACCTGACTGTGGAGAGGTACTCATCGGGAGGGTTCACCCCATACCACACAGATTGGATCACCTTGGGCGAGGCAGAGAAAAACCGGACCATTGATTTGGGCCTGGTGGAAACAGACCGGCCGGGTTATCCCAGTGCAGGCTTAACCAAGGAAATTACCGGCGTGGAGCAGGGCAGTGCCGCAGATGTGCCGGTATCCAAGGAATATGCAACGATAGGAAATCTGGTGAAATATGCCATTACCTTCACCAATACCTCCTCTGTGGTGCTGCATAACATTAAGATTGCCGACCGGCTGGATCGGGGGCAGGCCGGGTTTGCCTTTACCAAGCTGGTCTATGACGGCCAGGAGGCTGCTTTGAACGGCAACGGTCATACCCATCCGGAGTTTATCAGCGGGTTGAATAATGACGGGACTGTGGCGGAGCCGCATGTGATTGTGCGCAGCCTCGATCCCGGCAAGACCATCCGCCTGGAAGGGCAGTATAGCGTTGCA
>JAQSYT010000340.1 GCA_029256065.1 Paenibacillaceae bacterium | reverse complement strand
TCTCGAACACGACCGTTAAGCCCTCCAGCGCCGATGGTACTTGGACCGCAGGGTCCTGGGAGAGTAGGACGTTGCCAAGCACAGACAGACCTCTTAGCTTACGCTAAGGGGTCTTTTTGTTGTGCTGTAACGTCTATGTTGTGTGTCCGAACCTTCCCATCGGTGCATGCGCGCTTCCTATCCTCACTTACGACCCGGCGAGTTTCTAACGAATGCCACAGTCATTATTTCCGGAAAAATTGTTTCATGGAGGTCCAAGCAGGCTAAATAACGCTGCTCATATTCTTTAGATTTTCATCCTCACGCATTTCAGCTAGATAAGCGCGCTCATCTTCGTTAGACTGGCGCTTGGCCTCGTTGCTATTCCAGAAGCGGATATGCCCGATGGAGGAGGGGGTTTTTGTAAGGCGCTCCCTCTCCCATTGCTCAGAGGGGATGGGACATCTTCATGCGGTGGGTACACTTTTAACGGAAGTGAGCGCCGCTATTGAGAGGAAATGTGCCCAAAGTGGCTCCGATACGAGTAAATAAGGGCTCCTGCTTCCGTTAGATTGTAAAAGCGGGCAGAAAGGGGTAAATAAGAGCGCTCACTTCCGTTAGAGCCGCGCAAGGGCCACGGATGAACAGGACCGTCAAAGAAAAAGCGGCTGTCTTCATAAGAAGTCTGCTGCAGCTGCGCCTGTTTCTTCACTAAAAAAAGACCGCGCCCGAAATTCGGTACACGGTCATTCGTTTCTTTATTTAGCCAGCACCAGCCGCAGCTGAACGGCGACGTCATTTTGTGCGCTCAGCACGACGGTGTGGGGATTCTTCATACCATAGTCTTCAAAGGTCACGACTGTTTGTCCCTCCAGCTTCAGCTGCGTGCCATCCAATTGGGCCTTGGCGTCAAAGGTGACATCCTTGGAGATGCCGCGGACGGTGAGGGTGCCTGTCATTTTGAAGGATTCAGTGACACCGGCCTTCCATTCCTTCGGCAGGTTTTCAAAGGTTTTGACGGCAAAGGTGGCTTTGGGATGCTGTTCGACTTGGAGATAATCGGCTCCCTTAATGTGATTGTCCCGTTGTCCGTTGCCGGAGCTGAGTCCGCTGAGTTCTACGGCGCCCTCCGCTTTATTCTGGGCAGGGTCGGCCGTGTTAACCGTCCAGGAGCCGGTTACCGGCTTGACCGAGAAGTTGACGGTTTCCTTGGAGGTAGTGACGGAGAAATAAACCTCTGATTCGGATTGGATGTTCCAGGTGCCGTTGACATCCGCAGCGGTAGCAGGAGTAGCAGCCGATGCGGCACCCTGTGTACCGCCTGTGGAATTGGAGGCGCTGATGACATCCTTAACCTCCACATGGTTGCCTGCATAATAATCATAAGCGTAATAGCCGATGCCGCCGCCTGCTGCAATCACAATCACTGTAATAATCGTTGCCAGTTTCCATTTATTCATTGGTTCATTTCCTCCTTGGGTATTGGATATTGGTTTGGGCGAATGATCTATCCCATAATCACTACATCATGTAGTGCTAGCTTTCAAAAAATATGCCCCTTCCGAGGCAACAAGCAGAGTGTTACATCATAGCCGGCAATAAAAGCGAAGCCAATACCGCGGCTACTGGAAGCGAAATAAGCGTAGAGAGCAGGGGAAGACGCATACGCGGCTTTTCTGCGGGATCGATAAGCTGCCGGATACGAATGTTTATGGGCGTATCAGCAAAGGAAACATGGCTGAGATTCATCGGGACCGGCGGCTTGTGCCGGGCAAGCTTCAGCAGAGCGCTGCCTAGACCAACAGCTGAGCCGGTGCGTGCTACGGCATACCGGTCTGCTTCGACCTCAGCAGAGATTTTAAGCACATGGTGGCACCACCGCAGGATAGGCAAATACCACATCATTTTGGACAACAGGTAGGCCGGCATTGCGCGGAGTGCGTCATGATGCTGCATATGGTACTCTTCATGCCGGATAACAGCCTCCAGCTCCTGCTCCTCCAGCATGTTGATCAGCCCGGTGGACAAGACAATAACCGGACGGATGAAGCCCATAGTCAGCGCCACTGCTTGCTCCTGCTCAATGATGACAAGCCGTCTGCGGGGAAGGCGGTAAGCCTGTGCTATCGCCTGCTCCTGGTCCTTGCGCCGCAGCGGAGCAAAATTCCGTTTCACGCGGAGGTAGGAATACATCTGGATACCCAGCATAACAATACCGGCCATAACAGTAGTCCAGGTCAGAGCATCGAGAAGAATGGCCATAAAGGGCATGCCCCATTTGAAAAACCAGCTGTTGCACATGTCGAACCAGCTGCGCAGTACTTCCCAACGGAACAGGGTAAAGCCTGCATACATGATCATCTGGACAAGCAGGACCCCGGCTGCCGATAAGAATAGTATCACGACGGATTTGGATAGAGGATTTCCCATAGGCTATCTTCCCTTTTTCAGACTTTCGATTTTTTGCTCGAGGAGGCTGAGCAAATCGGGATCAGCTTCGTCAAGGGCGTCAATCATATGATTGACCACCAGCGGCCCGAAATCTTCCATCAGCTCGTGGGTAATCTCCTTGGATTGGATGTCCATAAAGTCTTCCTTGCTGTGCACCGGACGGAATAAGGAAGTCCGCCCATCCATCCGTTTAGTGAGTACGCCTTTCTCCAAAAGCCGGTTCATAACAGTCATGATCGTGTTGAAGTTGAGGTTTCGCTCCTGATCCAGCATTTTCTGCACATCCCGGATGGAGCATTCTGTATGGGACCACAGAATATCCATAATCTTGGCTTCCAGGGGACCGAAAAAGCGGTTCAGACCTTTCTCGCTGTACTTGAAGTTCTGTATCTTCACTGTGATACACCTCACACTACAGATTATAGTGTTATAAAAGAGATGCTGTCAAGCGAAGGAAGGGGATCTTTCCTTGGAAAAAAGTTGCGGAGGGCTGTTAAGGGTTCTTTTCGGAGGAAATTCTTAATTTTTGTAGTAGGAAATATCCCGGTTGGTAACCTTCAGCATGCCGCCTGCATGAAGGCGGACGCATTTTCCCACGTATACCAGTTGGGGAAGAAGCAGAAAATAATGCGCAGCCGCGGCATTAGCCAGCCAGGGCAAGGGAAGCCAGACGTACAGGAGCGCCACCAGGACAAAGCCGATGAGCAGACGGTGGTGATTGGCACGGTCCCATTGTTTAATGGGGACAAGCCCGGCAGGCAAATAGCCAAAAAGCGGATATGCGGCATTCCAGCGCCATAAGCGGGGAACCGAACCGCGCGCCAGTCGGGTCAGGGGCAGCACGGTAGCTGCGTGAACGGCTGTGACAACGGCTAACGATACTGCCAGCTGGAAGAGACCCTCCGGACCGGAATATACGATATCCGCAAAGGCCCAAAGAAGCAGGCAGACGGAATACAGCCAGAAAAACGGGTGCTTGCGGGTAAATCTGTAAAGCAGGGTATAATGATATATAGTAGAATCTTCAGATAGGGTATGTTTGGACATGGTGCGCCTCCTTCTTCTTCATAATATCGGCATGAAGAGGCTTGTATTGCAGCTATTTTCCAGGAACCAACAGGCCTTTGCCTACATAAACATATAAAAACAAAGGAATGCTCTGAAAAACGAATGGACGGATAGTTTCATGGACATACTGATAGATAAAAAGAATAGAGGTGAAAAGGATGGAGGACTTCGAAAAGCAGGATCTGATGCGGGTAACAGAACCGGCGGAGGAGCTGGGCCAAGGGCAAAGCGCAGGTGCAGCTGAAATCTGCATTATTTGCGGGAGTACAGGTAAGGCAGGCATACGGGTTATCTCAGAATTCATCTGCGAGGATTGCGAGATGGAAATTGTAAGAACGGATGTGCAGGATGCCAAATATCCATACTTTATCCATCAGCTGAAGCAGATCTGGTATCCCAAAAATGCCTAAAAAACGCGCGGCAAATGCTTTCTTTTATCCGGCTTTTTTCATATAGTTAAGGAAGGATGAGCATACTTGTCCTTCTTTTTTTCTGTCCGGCAAGGAGGAATTATAGGATGAATCAAGAGAAGGCCCCATTGTTGGAAGCGCTGATGGAGCGCCGCAGGCGGAGGGAATCAAGCTTTCACGTTCCCGGCCATAAGTTCGGCGCCAGTCTGCAGGGGGAGGAGAGAGATTTTTTCGGCTCTGTAATGGAGATTGATTATACAGAAATAGAAGGATTGGATGATTTGCACCATCCTGAGGGACCGATTCTTGAAGCGCAGCGGCTGGCTGCGGAATGCTTCGGTGCGGAGGAGACGTTTTTTCTGGTGGGAGGCAGCACTGCAGGCAATCTGGCCCTGATCGGCGCTGTCTGCCAGCCGGATGATCTGATTCTCGTGCAGCGTAACGCCCATAAATCGGTGATTCATGGCCTGATGCTTGCCCATGCCCAAGCGGTGATGCTGGAGCCGGAGGTGGACAGGCAGACGGGATTAGCCGCAGGGGTGGCTCTGCGTACGCTCCGGACTGCGCTGGACCGGTATCCTCAGGCTAAAGCAGTGTTTCTGACCAATCCCAACTATTACGGAATGGGTTGGGATCTGGAGCCTTATGTCCGGATGGCCCATCTTGCCGGGTTGCCGCTGTTGGTGGACGAGGCGCATGGCGCCCACTTCGGGCTTCATGCCGGTGTGCCTGTGTCGGCACTGTCCTGCGGCGCAGACGGGGTGGTGCAGTCCACCCACAAGATGCTAACCGCTATGACCATGGGGGCGATGCTCCATGTGCAGGGGAACCGCATCCCCCGTGAACGGCTTCGGGAGCGGCTGGCGATGCTGCAAAGCTCCAGCCCCTCTTACCCCATCATGGCATCGCTGGATATCGCCAGACGGTATGCGGCGACACGGGCCGGAGCTGAGATTGGTGCAGGATTGGAAGCGTTAAGCCGCTTCAGAGAAACATTAGCAGAGCTTCCCCCCGGAGGGATACGGCTCCTGGAGCCAGCCCCGGAAGCGGATGCGTATAGCTTCTGGGATCCGTTTAAGCTGGTGGTTGAGGATGCGGCTGGAGAGCGCAGCGGGTTTCAGCTGCTGCAGGAGCTGGCGGGAGGCGGCATCGTAGGCGAGATGGCCGACGAACGGTTTGCAGTGCTGGCGGCCAGTCCGGCAACGGGCCGGGACGATCTGGACCGGCTGGCCTGCGCTATCGCGGCGCTGGCCGGGCCTGCCCGCGGGAGGGGCAGCGGAAGCGGCCATGCAGCAGGAGACGTACCGGCTGCTGCCGCTTCCGCGGACTCCGGGTGCACCACGGCAGTGGACCCGGTAAGCGGGCCTGTGGCCATGGGCGCTTCCGGCGCAGGCCGGGGGGAGCCCATGGCTCTGGAGGAGGCGGTGGGCCGGCGTGCGGCCCAAGCGGTGGTGCCGTACCCGCCGGGCATCCCGCTTTTGATCCCGGGAGAGATGATTACTGCGGCAGCAGCAGAGCGGATCCTCAGGCTGTACCGGGCAGGCGCCAAATTTCAGGGTGCGCCTCCAGGACCCGGTTGTAGTATACTGGTAACAGAACAGAACAAGTGACGGCATATTTACGGTGCCTTCAGTCAGATAGATGAATAAACGAATCAAACAGTGAATGGGGTATAGAAGTGGCGGAGGGTTGGTTTATTACGGTGGAAGGCGGAGA
>JAQSYT010000016.1 GCA_029256065.1 Paenibacillaceae bacterium | reverse complement strand
CTGCGTTACTTTCGCTTGACGTACCCCCGGTACGCCTGCGCAAAAGTGCCTTGCCATGAACAAAAATTCGCTAAAATCTGCTCCCCTCGGAGTTTTCAGACACGCCCTAATCGAAGCAATCCTTATTCGGCAGGAGCGTTAGGACCGTCGATTGCTTTATCCTCTGCGGTTTTGTTGCGGTTTGGCTTGAAATTCTTCAGGGAATCCTTTGTTTTCTCCATTTTGGAGGTTCCTTTGTTGGCCACGTTTTCACCCCCTTATAAGGCTTGAGATCGGCGCTTATGCAGCTGCCTGCGTTAGTATGTGCGCAAGCCGGATGGACTATCACAAGGGTCAAGGGCGATCCCCCGGCCTCAGATATCCCAGCCCCGGCTTGACTTCCCGTACCGGATTAGGCACCATATGCTTATATGTCAATGTACCGTATTGGAGGCTTTTCCATGTTATATGATGTGATTGTAATCGGCGGCGGTCCCTCCGGACTGATGGCGGCCATTGCCGCTGCCAGCCGCGGGGCAAGGACCCTGCTGTTGGATAAGGGGGACAAGCTGGGGCGTAAGCTGGGGATTTCCGGAGGCGGGCGCTGCAATGTCACCAACGCCAAGGATCTGGACGAGCTGATTAAGCATATTCCCGGAAACGGCCGGTTCCTGTATAGCGCTCTGGCCGCTTTTGGCAACCGGGAAATTATTGCATTTTTCGAGGAGATGGGCATCCGGCTGAAGGAAGAGGATAACGGCCGGATGTTTCCCGTTACAGATAAAGCAAAATCGGTAGTCAGCGCGCTGGTGGACCGGGTCAGAGCCTTGAACGTGGAAATCCGAATCAACCAGCCGGTGGAGGAAGTGATGTACGAGGATGGTCGGACCACAGGGGTCAGGCTCCGCTCCGGCGAAACCATCGGCAGCAGGGCCGTTATCGTGGCTGTCGGCGGCAAATCTGTTCCCCATACCGGGTCAACAGGAGACGGTTATGCCTGGGCCGAGGCGGCAGGGCATACCATTACCGAGCTGTTTCCCACAGAGGTTCCATTGGTCAGCAGGGACGCTTTCATCCAAAGCAAGGAGCTGCAGGGTATCTCCCTGCGGGATATCGCCGTATCGGTTTGGACTCCCAAAGGCAAAACGGCAGCGGTCCACCGGGGCGATGTGATTTTTACCCACTTCGGCCTCTCCGGTCCCGCCGCCCTAAGATGCAGCCAGTTTGTTCATAAGGTGAAAAAGCAGTTTGATCTTCCTGCCGTACGGCTGACTCTGGATCTGTTCCCGGAGGAGCCTGCCGAGGAATTGTATAAAAGGCTCACCGGTCTCGCCCAGGAGGAGCCCAAGAAGGCGCTGAAAAATGTGCTGAAGCGTATACTTCCTGAGCGGATGATCCCGATTCTGCTGGTCAAAACAGGCCTGCGCGAGGACGTCACCGGCGACAATCTGCCCAAACAACCCGTCCAGGCTCTGGCCCAGGTGCTCAAGGCCTTCCCGCTGCAGATTGCGGGAACCCTGTCCCTGGAGGAGGCCTTCGTCACCGGCGGCGGGGTGAATCTGAAGGAAATCCATCCCGCCACGATGGAGTCCAAGCTTACCGGAGGACTGTTCTTCTGCGGGGAAATTCTCGATATCCACGGCTATACGGGCGGATACAACATTACTGCAGCGTTCAGCACGGGGCACGCGGCTGGTACCGGGGCAGCATCCCTGATTGCAGGAAAGGATTAACGGTATTAGAGCGGGGCGCCTGATCAGACCCGAAAACGAATGATGGCTTGAACAGGGCGGCCCTGATCTGACCAAAGGATTGACGGTCACAGAGCTCACTGCGGAATTGATCGTTACGGAACGCAGCGACTCTTAGAGACTAAATTTGATCGATCTTCAACTTTAGCGGAACTCAGCGACTCTTAGAGACTAATTTTACTGTAAAACAAACCATAGGAACCCTGTTAGGGTGTTTCAGTTCCGTTACAGCGGGGAGAGTGTGGTTTTTTTAAGAGCCGCAGAGTTCCGTTACCGAGTTTCGTTGCCCATCAGCTCCAACCCCCGGCTATTTCCCCGCACCCCCGCTGAAACCGGCAGTTTGCCGGCACATAACGGCTCCTGTGTCCGCCCAGTTGAACAAACTCCGCTTTCCGGCCAAATAACGGCTCCTGTGTCCGTTTGGACAGCATAATCTGCTTGGGTGTGTCCTCAAACAAAAACAGCTGCCCCAATAACTCCTTTTGGGATAGCCGCTTATTTAAATTATGGCGTGATCGTCAATGCTACTGCCGAACCGTCTCCTTGGCTTGCCCCGCCTCACAAAAGCGGAACACCTGGCTCTTGATATTCTCCACCGTCTCGTACTCAAAGGTGAGCTTCGGCAGCGTCGTCACATTCAACAGATGGCGGTCATCCTTGAAGGCCTGCAGCAGCACAGCCTTGATCTCCTCAGCCAGCTCAGGGTGGGCCTTGGCCAGCCGCATCAGTGCTACCGCTGCATGGGAGATGATCTGATAATACAGCTCATTGAAGTTTTTGCTGGTATTGATCTTGTAGCTGGTTTCCTTGATTTCGTGATAGAGCGGCTTGTTATATTCCTCTTCGTCACACAGGATTTCCCGGAGCAGGGGCAGACTGTCCCTGTCCCCCAGCTTGCCCAGGAGATAAACGGCAATGGCGCTGCGGAACTGGTTGGTGCGGCGGCAATCCTTGTAATAGAAGGCGTCCCGCTCCCGGACAATCTCCCTGAGCACCGGAGAAGCAGCCGTATCCCCGGTCAGCCCCAGGCTGATGGCAGAGGCATACCTCAGCAGTTGGTCCTCCGATGCAAGCCATTTCTTCAGGTGCGGGATGATTGTACCGTCCAGCAGCTTGCAGGAGTAGATGGCGATACCCGGCTTATCAGTAGCAAGCTCCGCCTTGATGGCCTCCGGGTCCGTCATCCAGCGAATCTGTTCCCGCCGGAAGGAATCATCGAACCAGATGCCCTTGTTATGCTCCTCCGTGAGGCAGCCCGTTTCCGTGAGAATCTCCTTGATTCGGCTGTACGGCACCTGATCCGGGGCAACACCGTCCAAAGCGGCCAGGGCAGCCGCAACACCTGCGCTTTCGCCACATTTTTGCATATCCCGCTGCATCCGCAAAAGACTGGCTACATCATGGTCCATGCCTACATGACGTCCGGCAACCAGCAGATTCCGGAAGCCCTTGGGCGTCATGGAACGCAGGATTACGGGAACCGTGAAGCAGGCAGTGCTCAGGTTGGCCGCCACATACAGATCCAAGAGGGCATCCGTTTCCAGGGCATGGTCCTTCCCGTGCTTGTCAAAATCGCAGTAGCCGTAGAATAAGGCTGCTTCCTCCTGCATGCCCGCGATAACCTCATCAATCGTAATATTCTTCTCGGCGTCGATGATCCGGCCCTCCCGGATACCGATGAAGGGAGCGAAGAACATCACCCGCTTCTTCTCGTCGCTGAATTCCTCCAACAGCTGGCTGGCATGGGCCTGGAGAATGCCCTGGGACAGCTCGAAGGGATCATATTGGTTCACATACCCGCTGTCGTGGTTGGTCCGGGTAATCGTGCCGTTCTCATGCAGCCATACCTTCACACTGGTAAAAGGTCTGGTTTTGCCGTCGGATTCCCTCCCGGTTATGGTAGCGCAGCCTGCCAGCGTCACCACGGCAGAGTCGGCGGTGGCGTCAATCAGCACCTTGCAGCCCACATTCCATTGCCCGCCCCCCGACAGCAGGGATACCCCCTTGATGGTGCCGGCCTCCATGAACACGCCAGTTACTGCTGTGTCCAGAGACAGCCTGCCGCCCTTCTCGGCAATCCGGTTCTCCATGATGTACTTCTTCGCTTCCACCCGGTCCAGGAAGTGCTCCCTGCCCATAGCCTGGGCCTCCGTGTCAATGTCCACATGGAGACCGCCGTTCAGACCGTAATAATAGCCGGACACATAACCCATGGTGCCCATCCCGCCGATTCCGGGCAGCCGGTCCACTCCCAGGGTATTTGCCCCCTGGGCGGCAGCGGCGATGACGGCAAGAGCCCCCGCCGTGCCTACGCCGGCCACCAGCACATCCACCTGTTCCGCAAATTCAGCCTGTTCTGCGGAGACTTCCGTTATGGCGCCATTTACCAATCTTCTGTATGTCAGCATGCTAACAGGCTCCTTCCCAGTTGAATTCCCGCTTCCTCGCTTTCGGCGGGTCCCGCATAAGCGGCAGAGACCAGGAAGCGGCGCCCGTCGTCTGCCTTAAGCTCCCCTTGAACCGCAATATGCTCGAATGTAAAAGCAATGGCGGCGATTTTCCATTCTCCCAGAGTCTTCGGCCGGGCAAGCCAGCTCTCGATCAGCCGGTGACGGGCTGCAGCCACAGTCTCCGCTTCTGGACAGCTCAGCTTCAGAATAGCCGTGCTGTAGGCCTGGGTGCGGGTTTCGGGAACCAGGGCAACACCCTCCCACTCCACATCTGGCACAGGATTTCCTTGCTGCTGAATAAGCAGCGCATTCAGGGTTTTCCCCTGCAGCGAAGCCTCCGGCGCTTCCGCCGTTGTATCCACCATCTGCGATGCCTTCACCGTCTGGAAGCCTGCGGTGTTGTACAGCTCCAGCACATAGTCCCCATCGGGGCTGCGTGTGATCCCGGCTACCTCCGTCCCCAGCAGCACATCCGCCGTAAGCTCCCTAAATTCCTTATAGAAAAATGCGCCCCGTGCATACACCTCCGGCTGCTGGAATGCGTTTACAAACTCGTACGCCACCATTTCCGTTTTGTTGACGATCAGGGTTTTCAGACTGGACTGTACCGTTTTGGCCAATCCCAGAGCCGCTGTCGTTGCTCCGATAATTACCAGATCATACCTCATTCTGCTGCTTCCTCCTTTTCATGGGGAGATTAATAAACATCTACTTTTTTGCGGCTTGTGATGCCGCCGTTATAGCTTTATCATATAGATAAATCCGCATTTCTTCTTCTACTCTTTTGACGGAAATCTCTACTTTTTTGCGGGGAGGGTTGAATATGGAGCAGCAGAGCATCTGGCTCTACCAGAGGTCGTTTACCAATCAGACCATTTCCCAGAAGCCCCACGTTTCCCACCGCTTCAAGGCCGTCTGGATCAGGAAGGGCTGCGGATTCTGGAATATTGCTGGGGATGTATGCGCCATTAAGCCGGACGATCTGGTGCTGCTGAACAATGAGGAGGAGCGGGTCATTGAGCAGATCACCTCGGACGAAAATCTGGATTTCTTCATTATGGAGTTTGAGCCCCGACTCCTCTTCGATTCCGGGCTGCTGCCTCTGTTCACGGAGCAGGTTAACGGATATGCCCACCGGATCGTTGCAGCTGACAGAGCAATGCTTCATATTCTTGAGCGCATCAGAGAGGAGTACGCAAGTCGGGACGGCTTCACTCACCTGATTCTGGTGTCCTGCGTCATGCAGCTCCTGGCTTTGTTCGCCCGGCGGACCGACTTCGCTCCAGGGGGCAGGCCGCGGGTTAATCCCCTGATGAAGCAGGTGTTGGCTTATATTGACGGGCATTACACCCGGCGGATCACTCTGGAGGAGCTAGCCGGCATCGCCCATATGAGCAGCACGGCCTTCTCCCGCTATTTCACCAAGTACAACGGCATCGGCCCGGCCCAATACATCAAGCGCAAACGAATCGCCCAAGCCATCCGCCTTCTGGAGGAAACGGACCGGACGATACTGGATATTGCGATGGATTGCGGCTTCCAGAACATCTCCAATTTCTATAAGGCCTTCCACAGCCTGACCCGCCAGGCGCCAGGCGATTACCGGAATGACCGGGTGGATTCTTGATCCCTCCGGCCATGGCTGCCCTACTATGTCACCCTAATTTTTAATAATTTCAAAATAAAGCCTGCCATATTCGCCCTGTATCTGGAATTTATTGCCAATTGATCCCCACCCAGCGTAGTTGTCTGCGTAGGGTTCGCGGTGTCGGAGAATATATTCGGGGCAGGCGTGTAATCCATCTGGTGAAACCGGACGATGTTAAAGCCGGACCGCGCAATCCGGTCGGCCAGCCGCTTGGCGTCCGCATAGCTTAGGAAACTGGCGCTCATGGCGATATTGACCCCCCAGAATCTGGCGCGGGTGCCGTCCTCGAAGACGATATTCTCCCCCAACGCACGGGCGTAGCCGTGTTTGCCCGCCGGGGCTCCAGCAGGAAGGACGCATCAATAGGGCTTCCCAGGGCCAGCGCGTCATTGGGCAACTCCCAAGCATGCCAGGACGAAGTATCCGGATTCTCCGGAATATCCGCTGCTGCGATAGTCACTCCGGTGAGCACCAGTTGGGCTAACAGGATCATAAGCATAAGCCGTTTTGTCCAAAATTGGTTGTTCATTCATCATTTCCTCCTTTATTGTTGAACTCCTCATTCCGGCCACAGCCAGTGGCCCGGGCTTCCTGTCACCCGCCTCCCATTCAAGTGATATCAGCGCTTTCAGTATAGGGGATTGCTACATTTTGACCATAAAAAAATCTACTGATGCCTTAAAATTTCTACTGCAAAAGGGAGAATTTCAGCCCTGGGGCGCAAAAAAACCGGAGACAGAGCCCCCGGGTTGCTTTCTTCCATTTATTAGACATGGTGCAGGTATACTTATGGGGTAAAAACCGGGCGGCTTCGGCAGTAACGGAAATCACAGACCCTTAGCGGGCAGAAATCCGCCGATTGCAGCTGTAACGGAACTAAGCCGCTCTTACAGGGCCTACAGCCTTCTTGGGATGGAGTTTTAGCGCTTTAAGAGCTTCATAGTTCCGTTATTTCCTTCACACGCTGCAAAACAGGCGCTAAGGTATTCACAGTTCCGTAACAGCTACCTGGATTCAGCCGAATATCAACGCTGGACCCTACGCGATCAATTCCTCCTCCGCTGACACTGCCACCGCACCTCTGCCGATCAAACCCGCCAACCCCACCTAACCTCTACCCGATCAAATCCTCTGCCGCCGCCACCTGGCTTCTAGTAATCAAATCCTCCGCCGCCTCTCCGCCCAGCCCCTTCTCCCACATGGCTGCGCGGTTGCGGCCGCCGTGCTTGGCTATATACAGCGCCTGGTCGGCCCGTTCCAGCAGATCCTCCCGGACGGGATCCTCCTCTTGGGGAGCATGGACAGCAATGCCGATGCTCAGAGTTACACAGCCGGAGACCGCTGAACCGGCATGGAGCAAAGCCAGCCCGCTCACCGCCTCCCGGATGGTTGATGCAACCTGCAGAGCCTTCATACCATCGGTTTCAGGCAGCACCACCGCAAACTCCTCCCCGCCATACCGGCAAGCAATACCGCCTGCTACGGCAGCCTGGGACTCCAATGCCACCGCAATCCGCTTCAAGCAATGATCCCCGGCCAAATGCCCGTATGTATCGTTGTAAGCCTTGAAATAGTCGATGTCCAACAGCAGAACCGCCAGCGGAGCGCCGGATTCCAGAGCTCTGTCCCAAAACATCCGGTAATACAAATCCATTCCCCTCCGGTTGTAGATGCCGGTAAGCCCGTCCGACACCGAAAGCCGCTCCAGCTTCTGGTTCGCCTCCATTAGTGCACGTTCGGATTCCTTGCGCAAGGAGATATCCCGGGCAACCGCCAGGCAGACCAGCTGTCCCGAGAGCCGCAGTATCCGTCCGGAGATCTCAACCAAGATAATGCTGCCGTCCTTGCGGGTGAGGCTCCATTCAAACATACGCTGCTGCCCCTTCAGCAGACAGCTGTCCTCCGTATCCCGCTCCAGCGCCAGAAAGGCGGGATCATACATGTCCTTGGGCGAAAGCGCCAGAAGCTCGTCCCGCTCGTAGCCCAGCGCCTGTGCGGCAGCCGTATTCGCATCCAGAATCCGCCGCGGCTGGCCGTCCTCCACCGTAAACAGATAAACCAGATCGTGGGCGCTGTAGAACAGCTGGCGGTACTTTTCCCCGTTATACTGGGCTTCCGCATACAACTCATTAACCCGCACCAGCTGGCTGTGCAGCATATAGCAGAGCCCAATGACAGGAAGGGACACGACAATATAATACATCATGTACCGGAACAACAGGCTGTCGGAAGGAAGCACAATGGCATAGGTGGCGACAATGAACAGGTACTGGATGATATACCCAATCATCCAGGTGGAGAGGCGGCATACCGGAAGACGGCGGACCAGGATGATACTGGCCAGCGCGGTAGCCAAAGCACTGGATACGCCGACCACGGAGGCCAGGTAGATACCGCCCTGAGCCAGCCGGGCAGCCGCAATAAACCCGGTGGCAATCAGTGCGGCATACGGCCCGCCCAGCAACGCAGCTATCAGAATATCGACGTTTCGCAGATCCAGCCGTACACCGCCTTCCAGCAATACCGAAGAAACCACCAGAAGTACTCCGGCGGCTCCAAAAAGAAATCCCGTAGTCAAGCTGCGAACCTGGCCTCCGCCTTCGGCTTGCCTGCCGGGGGCGTCACGCTGGGCCCGCAGATTCAGGAGATAATACCCGAACACACAGAGGAGCAGGATGGATGCATTGGAGATAAATGGCTGGATCATAAAGCATTCCCCTTAGGCTCATGGTATTGTATATAGCAGTTCGCTAAACAGAACTTGTTTTCCTCCTTTTTAACCATGTCCATATAAGATTTAAACAGGATTTTAGCTGATTTTGAAACTTTTTTTGCTTCCTTGGTCCTATTTCCCAATTTTGTTCCTTCTATCGGGGCGAACGGTCAAATCAGAAGATTGAACAACACCGGATCCTTGTTCAATTCAATGTAAGAGATTCCTTTTTTGTCCATACGCTCCATTAAGGGAGCGTAGTTCTCCCGGCATTTAAGCTCAATGCCCACCAGTGCAGGACCATTATCCTTATTATGCTTTTTGGTGTATTCAAAACGGACAATATCATCATCCGGCCCCAGCACCTCATCCAGGAACTCACGGAGAGCGCCTGCCCGTTGGGGAAAGTTGACGGTGAAATAATGCTTCAGCCCTTCATGGATCAACGAACGCTCCTTGATCTCCTGCATCCGGTCAATATCGTTATTGCCGCCGCTGACAATACATACCACACGTTTGCCGCGGATTTCCTCCTTCATGCTGTCCAATGCAGCAATAGACAAGGCTCCTGCCGGCTCGGCCACAATAGCGTTGTGGTTGTAAAGCTCGAGGATGGTGGTGCAGACCTTGCCCTCCGGCACCAGCACAATGCCGTCCAGGAGCTGGCGGCAAATATCATACGTCAGCTGGCCTACCCGCTTCACTGCCGCGCCATCCACAAATTTATCAATATGATCCAGTGTCACTACTTCGTTGCGGGCAAAAGCCTCTGTCATGGAAGCCGCCCCTTCCGGCTCCACACCGATGAGACGGGTCGCGGGACTGACCGTCTTCACATAAGCCCCCACTCCGGCGGACAGTCCGCCCCCGCCGATGGTCACGAACAAATAATCCACCTGGCCTTGGGCATCCTCCAGGATTTCCATGCCAACAGTGCCGTTGCCGGCAATAATTCCCGGATCGTCAAACGGGTGGATAAATACCAGCCCCTCAGACCGGCAGACATTCATGGCTTCGGCGAAGGCATCGTCGAAGGTGTCCCCTGTCAGGATCACTTCTACTGAGGTACCGCCGAACATGCGCACCTGGCTCACCTTCTGTCCCGGTGTGGTACTGGGCATGAAGATTTTGCCGCGGATGCCTAGGGCATTGCAGGAATAGGCCACCCCTTGGGCATGATTGCCGGCGCTGGCGCAGACGATTCCCCGCTGCCGCTCCTCCTCGGAGAGACTGCGGATCTTGTGGTAGGCGCCGCGGATCTTGAAGGAGCGCACCACCTGCAGATCCTCCCGTTTCAGGAAGACCTCGCAGTCATACTTCTTGGACAGGTACGGGTCACGCAGCAGGGGAGTCCGGCGGATCACTTCCTTCAGCGTATGATGGGCCATGATGATTTCACCCATTCCCACGGTTTGGGATGGGTGGTCGCCGGGATTGGAGCCGGGATTGTTGTTTGCCATAATGCTGTGCCTCCATTTTATTGATTTACTCGTTTATGAATGAAGCAGTGAGTTATCATCTGATGCAGCGTTAGCGGGTGGAACGATCGTTCAACCACCGGCAGTTGCTCCGGCTCAAGCGAAGCTGGTTTGCTGGTATGAGCGCATCCTGCAAAAGTGCAGTTATTTTCACCGGAAATGGCCTGGCCTGAGCCCATCCTGCAAATATGCAGTTAATTTACTTGATTAAGTGATACTTTTGCAAATTTGAGTGAAATAACTGCATTTTTGCAGGATAGATGTGCTTACGGGCCGCTTTTAGCAGAAATAACTGCACTTTTGCATTAAGCTAACAGCTACACACCGCATAAGTGTTGATTCTTGGGTGGCGGCGCTCTGCGGCGGCGTTGCCTCGGTGGCGCTCTGCGGTGGCGGTGCTTCGACGGCTGGCTTTGCTTTGGCGGTATTGGTGCTTCGACGGCGTTGCTTCAACGGTGGCGCTCTGCGGCGGTGCCATGCCACTTCTGCCCACAGCGCCTTTGGGGCTGGACGGCAACCTGCCGGAACACAAAAAAATCCCGTCCCTAAGGGACGAGATTGATCTCGCGTTACCACCCTTGTTCCGCTGCCCGGTTTATCCTGCGGCATGAGGACAAGCATCTCCCTCTCTCCGCCGGTTCCCGAGGAAACGGCCACTCCATCCGCGCACCTCATGATGCGGGGCCCGTATAACGGCAGGCTGCCGGCACAAGTCTACTTCCGCCAACTAAGGCAGGTTCAACCGGCTTCTCGGAGATGATATTCGGCGGAGGCTTCACACGTTGGCTCGCAGCAATCGCCAACTCTCTGGGGCGGAAGCGTAAAACCGCCTACTCGTTCTCTTCCACGAATTTAAAGTTCCACTATCCTATTGAATCTAGTTATACAATCTTATGATGCCGTTGTCAATCATGGCGGCCCTGGACTTTCCGTTGCTGGCGGGGCTGCTGCAGGACAGGCACGGAAGCTGATGCCCCTCCGGAGGACCCGGACTCCCCTTCGAACCGCTTGCGTTCCGTCCGTTCAATCTGGACGATGCGGCCTCCATGGACGATAATTTGCACATTGCCAAACTCCAGCCCGTTCACGCTTTGCCTGATGCGTTCCAGCCAATCCTCATTAATTTCCAGCGGAGAACCCATTCTCCTACCTCCCCACAGCCTTGTGCCGGTTTGCCGCGCCCCGGCGAACGCCTTATGCCGCCCGGTCCGCGCCAAACCCCAGCTTACACCTACAGTCCCAATACCGCGTGCTCCGCCTTCAGCGCGTTCTCCACAATGGCGGGCGACGGCCCTTCATATACATACAAACGGTGAATCATCACCCAGATGGCATCGCCCGCATTCAGCACCGGCTTCTCCAGCGGACGGTAGACCGTCAGCCGTTGGCCGCCCAGCTGCACTTCAATCTGCCAGCGGCTGCCGCAGAACAGAGTGTCTACAATGCGGCCCTCATCTGCCGCCAAGGGCTGTGTCAGCTCATTGCGCCGGCCCGCCTCAATAAATTCCGGGCGGACAATGGCCTTGCCGTAGCCCTCGTAGTCGGCGAAGCCCTTCAGCGCCCCCGGATTATCCAGCACCCGGGACTCACCCACGAAGTTGGCCACAAAAGGAGTATCAGGCTCGCTGTAAATAGCAAGCGGCGCCCCCTTCTGCTCCAGCCGGCCGCCCTGGATGATCATGATTTCATCGGCCACCTCCATGGCCTCCTCCTGATCATGGGTCACGAACACGGTGGTAATGCCTACCCGGCGGATGGTTTCCTTCAGCCAGGAGCGCAGCTCCTTGCGGACCTTGGCGTCGATAGCGGCGAAGGGCTCATCCAGGAGCAGAAGCTCCGGCTCCGGTGCCAAGGCCCGGGCGAAGGCCACACGCTGCCGCTGGCCGCCGGACAGCTGGTTGGGGTACCGCTTCTCCAGACCGGCAAGCCCGGTAAGCTCCAGAAGCTCCCGCACCCTGCGTTCCACATCCGCCTTCTTCCACTTTTTCACGTTAAGCCCAAACGCAATATTGTCGTAAACATTCATATGCCGGAACAGGGCATAGTTCTGGAACACAAAGCCGATGTGCCGCTCCTGGGGAGGCAGATGGTTGATCACCTGCCCGTTGAACCGGATCTCACCCGAGTCCGGCTGCTCCAGCCCGGCCAGCATGCGGAGGATGGTGGTTTTTCCGCCGCCGGAGGGTCCCAGAAGGCCGATCAGCTTGCCCTTCTCGATGCTGAAGCTGACGTCATTGGACGCCACGAAGCTCCCGAAGGTTTTGCGCAATTGTTGAACTTCAATATGCATAGCCGGTCACTCTCCTTCCTTGGCCAAACCCTGATGATGCTTCCACTCGACCACCGCTTTGACAATCAGCGTGATCACAGCCAGGAGCACCAGAAGAGAGGCTACCGCAAACGAGGCGGAAAATTTGTAGTCGTTGTAAAGAATCTCCACCTGCAAGGGCAGTGTGTTGGTTTCTCCCCGGATATGCCCCGACACCACGGATACGGCGCCGAACTCGCCCATTGCCCGGGCATTACACAGGATGATGCCGTACAAGAGTCCCCATTTGATATTAGGCAGGGTAACCTTGGTGAAAATCCGCCAGCCCTTGGCGCCAAGCGTCGCCGCCGCTTCCTCCTCTTGGGAGCCCTGTGCTTGCATCAAGGGGATCAATTCCCGCGCTACAAAGGGAAACGTCACGAAGCTGGTAGCCAGGATAATGCCGGGCATCGCGAACACAATCTTGATGTCGTTCTCCTGCAGCCAGGGCCCGAACCAGCCGTGGGCGCCGAACAGGAGGATGAAGACCATACCGGCGATGACCGGCGAGATGGCAAAGGGCAGATCAATCAGGGTAATCAGGAAATTCTTGCCCTTGAACCGGAACTTGGTAATGGCCCAGGCTGCCGCCAAGCCGAATACTGTATTAAGCGGCACTGTAATAAGGGCTGTCAGCAGGGTAAGCCGTACCGCCGCCAACGCATCCTTATCCCGGAGAGCCGCAAAGTAAACCTCTGCCCCTTTCCGGAAGGCCTGCATAAAAACAGTGACAAGGGGAAGCAGCAGCACCAGCACCAGGAATAAAAGCGCAACGGTTATGAGGATGATGCGGACGGCCAAAGGCTCGGTGGTGGACCCGTTTTTGACCGGGGCCGCAGATCTGTTTAGTCTTCCCGCTACTCCGCCTGCCATAGGGACCGCCTCCTCTCTGCCGTGAATCCGCCGCAGATTGTGAAGGCATTTAGCCGCTTATGCGTCATGGACCGACATCCTCCTTCTGGTGCGCCACTGGAGATAGTTGATGATGAGGATCATCAGGAAGGAGAACAGCAGGAGCACTACCGCAATGGCCGTAGCCCCCGTGTAGTCGAACTGCTCCAGCTTCATCATGATGAGCAAGGGGGCAATTTCCGTCTTCATAGGCATATTGCCGGAAATGAAGACCACAGAGCCGTATTCCCCGATGCCACGGGAGAAGGCCAGGGCAAAGCCGGTCATAAGAGCGGGCAGCACCTCCGGCAGTATCACCCGGAAGAAGGTTTTGAGCCGGTAAGCCCCGAGAGAAGCAGCGGCCTCCTCGATTTCCTTGTCCAGCTCCTCCAGCACAGGCTGCACCGTCCGCACCACAAAGGGCAAACCGATGAAAATCAGGGCGATGGTGATGCCCATAGGCGAATACGCCGATTTAATCCCGATCTTGGCAAAGAAGCTGCCCATCCAGCCATTCTCGCTGTAGATGGAGGTTAAGGCAATACCGGCTACCGCCGTGGGCAGGGCAAAGGGCAGATCCACCATGGCATCAATGATTTTTTTGCCGGGGAATTTGTAACGGACCAGCACCCAGGCCACCAGAAGTCCGAAAAAGGCATTGATAAGAGCAGCGGATAAAGAGGTCGTAATGCTGATCCGGTAAGAAGCCAGGACACGGTCATCGGTGACCGTATCCCAGAATTTGCCCAGCCCCATGGATACAGATTTCAGAAACAAAGCAGATAAGGGAAACAGCACGATCACGCTCAGATAGAAAATCGTGTATCCCATGGATAGGCCGAAGCCCGGCAGCAAATGCCGCCTTTTGGTCAAGCTGCTCATACCAACACTCCCGTTTTAGCCGGCTGATCCGGTATAAAATCGTTACTCTGAAATAACACGGTCCTGGCCGGAGGCCGGATGGTGTTATGGTAGCCTCGAAACAGGCTTTGCCGGTTTGAGGGTCCTGCCCGGAGGCGGATGGTCACTTGGAAGGCTTATAGATTTGGTCAAACACGCCGTTGTCGGCAAAATGTGTTTTCTGGGCAGCGGTCCAGCCGCCAAAATCCTTGTCGATGGTCACCAGCTTGATGCTCGGGAACTTATCCGCATACTTCTTCGCCACGGAATCAAGACGCGGGCGGTAGAAGTTCTGGGCGGCAATCTCCTGGCCGGCTTCGGTGTACAGGTATTCCAGATAAGCCTTGGCTACCTCGGCGGTGCCGCGCTTATCCGCTACTTTGTCCACGATAGCTACCGGCGGTTCAGCCAGAATGCTGATGGACGGATTGACGATTTCGAACTTGCCCTCGAACTCCTTCAGCGACAGGTAGGCTTCATTCTCCCAGGCGATCAGCACATCGCCGATGCCCTTCTCTACGAAGGTAGTCGTAGAGCCGCGGGCGCCGGAATCAAGCACAGGGACGTTCTTGAAAAGCTTGGTGACGAAGTCCTTGGCTGCGGCTTCATCGCCGTTATTCTTCTCTTTGGCATAAGCCCAGGCGGCCAGGTAATTCCAGCGGGCGCCGCCGGAGGTCTTCGGATTGGGGGTGATGACGCTGATTCCGGGCTTTACCAGATCGTCCCAATCCTTAATTCCCTTGGGGTTGCCCTTCTTCACCAGGAACACGATGGTGGAGGTGTACGGAGAGCTGTTGTCCTTCAGCTCCGACTGCCAGCCCGATTTGATCTGTCCGGAATCCACAATAGAATCGATATCAAAGGCCAGGGCCAGGGTAACCACATCCGCCTCCAGGCCGTCCACTACCTTGCGGGCCTGGGAGCCGGAGCCGCCGTGGGATTGCTTTACGGTGACGGTCTGGCCGGTCTTCTGCTTCCAATAGTCGGCAAAGGATTTATTATACGCTTCATAAAGCTCACGAGTCGGATCATAGGAAACATTGGTCAGCTCCACTGCCTTGGGCGCGGGAGCCTTGCTGGCTTCCGGAGAGGCGGCAGCGCCTGCGGATGCGGTTGCCGCAGTGCTAGCTCCGGCAGCATTATTCTCTTCCTTGCCGCCGCAGCCGGCCAATACCCCTACCAGTGCAAGCGATACGGCCGTTGCCAATACAAATTGTTTTCTCATCTTTTTCTCTCCCCGTTCTCAAAGTTTCTAATTAATCCTATAAATTTACTGTGATTAATGTTGTCATTTTAGCACCCCGCCTTCCATTTCGTCAATGGTTTGGGCGGAAGTTTTATTTCTTTTTTTGGAAGTGTTCATAAAAAAATCTTATAGTACAGCCGCTATCCGTTCAACCGCAACTTATGTTAGTTTATTCCATCGTTTGGGCAGATGTTCCATTTTTCCACCCGCTTCAGACTCTTTATGCCGGATTGGCGGAAACGAATTGAAATTCCCGCCCTTCTTGTGGGATGGGCCGCATTCTTTTTGCTCCTTTTCCCATGATAAGATGAGAGGGAATGGCTGAAACTCGGGAGGGCTGCTTATGAGAAGACACCTGAACGGATGGAAGTCCGCAGCTTCGCGGAACATGCTCTACAAGCTCTCCTTCAAGCAGCGCATCTGGGCCTCCTTTGTGCTGCTGATCACCTTGGCCATTGCCGCCACAGGCTCCATCTCCTATCTCATCGCCTCCCGGGTGGTCCAGAAGAATGCCTTTCTGTCCAGCCAGGATACGGTGAACAAAGCGGCTCAGATTCTGGACGATAAGCTGCGCAACACGGCCAACTCCGTGCGCGCGCTGATGCTCAGCGACCCCTTCAAGCAGCAGCTGATCCGCGATGTGCAAAGCGGCAATACAAGCCGCTATTACCACCATCTGTCGGCACTCCAGGCCGTTTTTGCCCAAGCTAATTTCAGTGACCCGCTGATTGAGAATATTCTTGTGGCTACCCCCATCGGAGAATTTTACTTCCTTAACTTTGTCCGCAATCCCGCAGCCTCTTTCTATGATACGGATATGTACCGGGAGATTAAAGCCACCCGGCGCGGGGTCTGGGTCCAGGGCCATGAGGACACCTTCTTCTCCAGCAGGCAGCAGGTGCTTTCCCTGGTGGTGGAGGGGGTGGGCGAGGATTCCCAATTCCCTCCGTTCGATACCTATGTCATCGTCAATATTAAGGAGAAAGAACTCCTGCGGCTGTCCACCCAGAATCTGTCCAAGGACGGCCGGGAGTATTATGTGGTTGATCCCCAAGGAGAGCAGGTGGTCCGGTCGGGCTCTTCCCCGGTCTGGGGAGACAAGCCGCCGGACTTCACGAAGCTGATCGGCGAAGAGGAGCAGGGCTCTTTCTTTTATGAAGGAAAACATGAAACCTACATGCTGAATTACAAGCGTCTGGATATTAACCACGACCGGGGCTGGATGGTGGTGGGCGTACAGTCCAAGGACCACCTTCTCCGGGAGGTTAGCCAAATCAAGCAAACCGCTTATCTCACCATGCTGGGGTTTGTGCTGCTTTCGCTTCTTTTCGCCAACAAGCTGACCAATGTGCTACTGCGTCCGTTGTATAAGCTGCAGATGCTCATGCGCCGGGTGGAGGACAATGACCTGAATGTCCGCTTCGAAAGTAAGTTCCAGGATGAGGTGGCCCAGGTGGGCTCCCGCTTCAACCGGATGCTGGATGAGATCAGCCGCCTTATTGAGGATGTGCGCAAAGGCGAAACGGAAAAGCGCAAATCGGAGATGAAGGCGCTCACTGCCCAGATGAACCCCCACTTTTTCTATAACACCTTGAATACCATCTACTGCAAATCGGTGCTGGGCGAAAATGAGGATGCCAGCGCCATGATTCTGGCCTTGTCGGAAATGTTCCAATTGAGCCTGAATGCGGGCAAGGAGCTGATCCCGCTCCAGGATGAGCTGCGCCATGCGGAGCAGTATGTGGCGATCCAGCAGATCAGCTACGAGAATCTGTTTGTGTTCCATATTGACATTGGGGACGAGCGGCTTCTCCAATGCCTGGTGCCGAAGATTATCCTGCAGCCGCTGGTGGAGAACAGCATTCTCCACGGCTTCCGGAACCGGCGGAGCGGCGGGGAAATCCGCGTCACCGTCCGATCCAGCGGGGGCGTTCTGCAATTGACGGTGGAGGACAACGGTGAGGGAGTGCCGCCCGGAAGCACCGCGGCAGCTCCTGCAGAAGAGGCCCGGCCCCGTTCGCGGCATGGATATGCCGTGCCCAATATCACCCACCGCCTGCAGCTGTACTTCGGCGATGCAGCCGGAATAGCCATGGGTAGCCGCCCCGGTGAAGGGACAACAGTGAACATATGGCTGCCTATT
The DNA here is from genome assembly GCA_029256065.1 of Paenibacillaceae bacterium. Taxonomy (GTDB): domain Bacteria; phylum Bacillota; class Bacilli; order Paenibacillales; family NBRC-103111; genus Paenibacillus_AR. The sequence continues at coordinate 12,111 of JAQSYT010000016.1, read as the reverse complement.
GTGGAGGAGGAAGAGAAGGATGAACGGTAAGCGGATGAAGCTGTGTGTCATTGACGATATCAAAAGCGTAGCCGATATGATTACCACCCGCATCCCCTGGGAGGAGCATGGCATCGAAGCGGCAGGCAGCGCCCTGGACGGGGACGAGGGACTGGAGCTGGTGCTGCGGGTGGAGCCGGATATTGTGCTGTCCGACATCCGCATGCCGCGTATGGACGGACTGGAAATGACGAGCCGCATCCTGGCGGTCCTGCCTCATTGCAAGGTCATTATTCTAAGCGCTTATACGGATTTTGCCTACGCCCAGCAGGCCATCCGGCTGGGGGCCTTCGACTTCGTGAAGAAGCCCTTCTCCGTGAAGGAGATAACAGATATTGTGCTGAAGGCCCGGGACGCCAGGCTGGAGGAAATGCAGGAGCGCGCTCATGTGCAGGCGATGGAGCAGAAAATGCGGGACAGCCTGCCGGTGCTCAGGCAGGAATACTTCCACCTGTTGATGCATCATTCCACCGACATTCCCAGCGCCGCCCGGTGGGAGTTTCTCCAGCTGGATTTGGAGCCCCGGAATTTCGCAGTGCTGATTGCAGAAATTGACCACTTGTCGGAAAAGTACCGCGACATGCCTGTTCAGGAGATGGAGCTGGTCCGCTTCTCCCTCCAGAATATTATGGAGGAAACAGTTGCCGGATTTACTAAGGGGATTATTTTCAGGGAATCTATGAACCGGTATGTAGTGGTCATCAACTGCCGGGACGATGCCGAGGCTCTTACTGTAGCGGAGGCTTGCTGCGTGAATATCGCAACCTATACCAAATTCACCATTTCCATCGGGACAGGGCTGTACGCGGCAGGGGTGGGCGAGCTGCCCCGCTCCTACACCCAAGCGCTGAAGGCGCTGTCCTATCATTTCTATACGGGAGGCAACGGAGCCCTTGGCTTCGGGGCATTGACCCGGGAGCGGGAGCCTGTGCCGGAGGCCTTCTCCGCTCGGGAGCAGGATCTGCTCTTCGCCCTGCGCTCCGGCAACAAGGACAAGTGCATCCCGCTTCTGGAGGGGATGCTGGACAGCCTTACCGCGGGAGCGGGCGTTCTGCCTGCACCGGAATATGTGGAGAGCCTCTGCTGCGAGCTGGCCTCCAAGCTGTTCCGGGTGCTCCTGGAACTGTTCCCCCATGATCAGCTCCCCACCTTCGAGGCCCGGCTGGAGACGATCAAAAGCGCCGGCCCCGTGTCCTTCCAGCGCCTCCGGGAGCTTCTGCTGGAGTTCGCCAGGGAGGGCTGCGAGCGGGTGGAGGGCAGCCGGAGGCTGGAGTCCCGGCGGATTATTCTGGAGGCCATGTCCTATATCCGCTCCCATCTGCACCTGGATTTGAGCCTGGAGCACTGCGCCCGGCAGTTCAATTTCAGCCCGGGCTACTTTTCCAACCTGTTCAAGAAGGAATCAGGCATGTCCTTCCAGCATTTCGTCATCCAGGAGAAGATGGAAAAGGCCAAGGCCATGCTCCTGTCGGACCACCAGGTACAGGAGATTGCCCGGGAGCTGGGTTATGAGCACCGCCGCTACTTCAGCGAGGTATTCAAGAAGTACACCGGCCACACCCCCTCCGAGTTCCGCGAGGCCAACCTGTAGCCAAACCTGCCCTCCATGTGGAGTTTGCCTCATTATGCATGAGCAGCGCTTCTTCTATAATCAAGGTGCAAGAGAGAAAAACAACCGACTTTGAAAGGGAGGCACACAAAGCATGATGAAAAAAGCGGCATTCACGGCAATGAGCCTGGTTCTGGCAGCAGGGCTTACCGCCTGCGGCGGAAGCGGAAACGAAGGCTCCTCCGGATCGTCGGCGGCACCCTCCGCAGGCACCGGCGCCACCAAAGCGCCCACAGGCGAGAAGGTTAAGCTGACCTACTGGACCGGCGACCGTCATGACACAGACTATATCAAGGAAGTCATCCAGAAGTTCAATACGACCAACAAGGACAATATTGAAGTGGAGCTGGTGGTGCGCTCCGAGGATTTCGACCAGGCGCTGGATCTGGCTTTTACATCGGCCCAAGCTCCGGATATTTTCCGGACGAAGGAAAACACCATTCAGACGCACTACAAGAAGGGCTATATGGCCCCGCTGGACGGCTATCTCACTCCGGAGATGAAGAGCAAGTTCCCGGCTATGGACGAGCTGAACTCCTTTGAAGGCAAGCTGTACAGCCTGCCTAACTACGGCACCACCATGCGGCTGGTCTATAACCTGGATCTCTTCGAAAAGGCAGGCATTAAGAATCCGCCCACTACTCTGAAGGAAATGGTGGAGGATGCCAAAAAGATCACTGCGGTGGGCAAGGCCAGCGGCGCATACGGCATCGCCTTCAACCTGAAGAGCCCCAACAGCGCCCTAGGACGTTCCGCCCGGCTGATCGCTGAGCTCAGCGGCTACGGTGGCTTCGGCTACGACTTCAAAACCGGCCGCTTCGATTTCAACGGCTGGAAGGAAATCATCAATTCTTTTAAACAAATGAAGGATGACGGCAGCATGCTGCCTGGTGTGGAATCTCTGGACATCGACCCGCTGCGGGCCCAGTTCGCCGAAGGCAAGATCGGCATGTACATGTCCTTCTCCTCTGAACCCGGCGTATACAAGAACCAGTTCCCGGCGAAGATCCGTTGGGCAGCCGCTCCGGCGCCGACTATTACCGGTGAAGTGAAGGGCGCCTCCGGCTTCCTGGGGGGCCAATGGCTGGCTATCAGCAAGGACTCCAAGCACAAGGATGAAGCATGGAAGTTCCTGAGCTACATGTACCAAAGCGAGGTTCTGCAGACTTACCATGAAAAGGGCTTCGGCATTTCCATGGTTCCCGAGGTGGCTGCCAAAGCCAAGGCCCCGGATATCGGCGGCATTGAAGGCTTCCTGCCCAACAAGGCTGACGGTGTATGGCCTATTTCTCCCACTGTCAATGTCCAAGGGATCAAGTATTACGATGCCTTCTTCAAGTACATGCTGGAGGGCGGCGACTTGAACAAGATTGTCGACGATCTCAACAAGCGCTACAACGAAGCGCTGGATAAAGCTGTAGCAGCCGGCGAGGTAAAAGCGAAGACCATTCCGGATTTCGATCCGGCGAAGCTGGGCGGCAAGTACGCCAAGTAAACACCCGGAACAGCAAGGAGGCGGGAAGGCACAGAGATGATCTGCTGTCTCGCCCGCCTCTTTTATGCCCGGAAACCTATCCTCACCGTTTTGAAAGGAGGAGCACAACATGAATTCCATCCGCAAAAATGTCTTTTCTTACAGCTTTATTTTACCCAGTCTGTTTCTGACTGTGGCTTTGGGTCTTTACCCCATTGCCTGGGCCATGCGCTACATGTTCTACGATTACAAGGGCTACGGCCAGGAGCGCTTCGTGGGGCTGGATAATTTCCGGCAGCTGCTTCAGGACGGCCAGTTCTGGGATTCGGTAGTCAATACCTTCGTGTATGCGGGAGGCAAGCTTATCATTACCCTGCCCCTGTCCCTTGTGCTGGCAGTGCTTCTTAACCGGGGCCTCCGGGGCAGGCATTTCCTGCGGGCCGTCTATTTTATGCCCACGGTCATCAGCTCGGCGGTTATCGCCGTGGTTTTCTTCAATATTTTCAATTCCTATAACGGGATTCTCAATCAGTATCTGTTGAAATGGAATATTGTGGACCGGAGCGTGGATTGGCTTGGGGCCGATCTGGCCATGCTCACCACTATTCTGGTGGCCGTCTGGGGTGCGGTGGGCAACTACATGCTGCTGTTTATCGCAGGTCTGCAGAACATTCCCGAGGATGTGTATGAAAGTGCGGCTTTGGACGGAGCCAACAAACCCCAGCAATTCTGGTATATTACCCTGCCCATGCTTGGCCCGGTGCTGCAAATGGTCATTATGCTGGCCATCATCAACGCCCTGAAGGGCTACGAAAGCATTATGGTCTTTACAGAGGGCGGTCCCATCGGCAAAACAGAGGTGATGTTCCTCTATGTATACAAGCTGTTTTTCCCGGTAGCGGGTCAAGGCACACTGGTGGAGCAGCAGATGGGCTACGGCAGCGCGGCAGGCTTTATCACCGCATTGATCGTGGGCGCCATCACTCTGATTTACCAGCTGGCCTCCAAACGTCTGAACCGGTTGTAGCGGCTTTGCGGCGGTGGGCGCCGCGGCTGCAGAAAGGAGCATTCCGATATGAGCACACAGCTATCCGTACCCTTGCAATCCTCTCCCGGACGTCGTTTCTCCGCCGCCAGGGTTCTGAGCAAAACCGTTTTATGGCTTTTTCTGCTGGGCATGGCCTTCCTTACGGTCATCCCGGTGCTTCTGGCCTTTCTCGGCTCCTTCAAAACCAATGCCGAGCTGACGGCGGGGGCCACCTTTTTCCCGTCCTCCTGGCAGTTTTCCAACTACGGTCAAGCCTGGCAGCAGGCGAACTTTTCCCGGTTTACCCTGAACAGCCTATGGATCAGCGCTGCCGTAACCGTCGGCACGCTTATCGTCACCGCCATGGCCGCCTATGTAGTGGACCGGATGAAATTCCCCGGCAAACGCATCTATGTGGGTATCCAAGCGGCCATGATGTTTATCTCCATCGGCGCTGTCGTTCTGCGCCCTCAATATAACCTGATGATCAAGCTGCATCTGCATACCTCGTTATGGGGTGTCATTATCATTCTGGTCAGCGCCCATGCCTACATTTTCTTCATCCTGCTCAGCTTCATGGGAGCTATTCCCCGGGACCTGGATGAGGCGGCCCTGATCGACGGCTCCTCCCCCGCCTCCACCTTCTGGCGGATTATCCTGCCCCTGCTGCGTCCAGGCTTGGGGGTAGCCGCCCTGTTCACCTTCCGCGGGGCCTGGAATGAGTATCTCCTGCCTCTGGTCTTTACGATGAGCAATCCCAAGCTGCAAACCTTGACCGTTGGCCTGGCCAATCTGCGCTATGGCGCCTCGGCGGCTTCACAAACCCACTACATGATGGCAGGAGCCTGTCTGTCCATCCTGCCGCTGCTGCTGGTTTATATCCTGGCCAACAAGTCCTTTATGCAAATGACGGCAGGGTCAGTGAAAGGGTAGTTTTTTCCGGCTCCACCTTAAATTCCGGGATAATAAAATGAAAATCCGACGGTCGTACGGCGGGCCTCCCATTTTATAATAAGAGCAGTCCCACGTATGAAAGATGAAGAGCCATTTCTTTTTCCGGAAAAGTGCCGGCGGCCTTATTCAATGCTAACTATCCTGCTAGGAGGTTTAACTTATGTCTCTGCCCTTAATCGGCGAACTGAAATCAAGCAGCGTGATTGTGCGCCATCCTGCCAATCCCATTCTGACTCCGGCGGATGTGCCCTACTCCCCTGCCCTGGTGTTTAATGCCGGTGTAGCCAAATTCCAAGGCAAATACGTCATGGTGTTCCGCAATGATTACGGCGATCCCGTTAACAAAACGCTGCTGCCGGGCAGCACCACTAACCTGGGTCTGGCCTACAGCAATGACGGCGTTACCTGGGATGTGCAGCCGGGCCCTTGCTTCGGCTTAAATGATCAGGAGATTGTCCGCACCTACGATCCCCGGCTGACCGTAATCGACGGCCGTGCGTATATGTGCTTTGCCGTAGATACCAAGCATGGTGTGCGTGGCGGCATCGCTGTCACCGACGATTTTGAGCACTTCGAGGTGCTGTCCATGACAGCGCCGGACAACCGCAACATGGTGCTGTTCCCGGAGAAGATCGGCGGACGCTATGTGCGGCTGGAGCGGCCCTTCCCGGTGTACAGCCGGGGCGGCCAGGACCGCTTCGACATGTGGATCTCCGACTCCCCGGATCTGAAATATTGGGGCAACACCGAGCTCCTGCTGGCGGTGGAGCAGGTTCCCTTCGCCAACGATAAGCTGGGTCCGGCGGCTCCTCCGATCAAAACCGATAAGGGCTGGCTGACGATGTTCCACGCCGTAGACCGGGATCCCTCCCGTGGCAAAAACGGCTGGGAAGACACCTGGAAGAAGCGTTACACTGCCGGGATTATGCTCCTGGATCTGGAGAATCCCTACAAGGTTATCGGCATGAGCCAAGAGCCGCTGCTGGCGCCGGAAACCGTCTACGAGAAGGATGAAGGCTTCCGCACCAATGTGATTTTCCCCGGCGGCATGATCTTGGAGGATGACGGCGAGGTCAAGATTTACTACGGCGCGGCGGATACGGTAGAATGTCTGGCAACCGCCCATGTAGACGATTTGGTTGCGCTTTGCTTGAAGAAGTAAGAGTATGGGCCGGGTAATCGGCCCTGGAAGCGGGCTGGCGGAGGGATACCCTCCGGCCAGCCCTTTTGTGTTGGTGGCGACGGGAATAACGGAAGTCAGTTTCCGCTAAATGGCGCACAGTTGGTATGCTGGGGGAAATAGCGGAAGCAATCTTCCGCTAACAGCGGAACAAGGCCGGATATCCCGGCCCAAGGTGTAGGATAACGGAAAATCGCTTCCGTTATCCATGGATTTGTGGTGGCTGGGCATGGAATAGCGGAAGAAGACTTCCGCAATTCTTGCTCCGCAGCCCCGGGATGCTCTTTAGCGGAAGCCATGCTTCCGCTATTGCTGCTTCGCAGCCTCTTGATGCCCAATAGCGGAAGGCTCTTTCCCGCTATTGGGCCCTTGGGGCCGATTCCACCGGCCCCTATGACGGGATAACGGAAGCTCAGCTTCCGTTATCCCGCTTTTTCGCCGCGGCGCTCCCCAATAGCGGAAGCTAAGCTTCCGCTATTTCCCTACCGCAGCTGCACCCGCCCGGGCGGGCCCGCTCCGCCCCCGCCCACAGCCCGAAAAAGCCTCCGGCATAACTCTGCCGGAGGCTTTTTCCCAACTGCTACAAATGGACCCCTGCGTTAAACTGGTCCAAATCATCTCCCGACGGGTCGAACAACCCCGGCCCCGGGTCCCTGAACTGCTGGGCGGCGTTCTCCGCCACCAGAGCTTCTTCCTCGGCCAGGGTATCCTCCCGCCGCTTATACCGGGGCAGGCTGGCGGATTCCTCACCTGCCAGATACGCCTCCGGCAGATCCTCCGTCACTGTATGGGCCGGAATAGAGATGCCGCCCAAGCCGTAGGCGTTGGTGTATACCTCCTGCTCCGGCTGATCTGCCGTCTCAAGCAGCACACCGCCGTGGGCCTGGGCGATTTCCAGTGCCGCCACCAGATCCCCCTGACGGATAGTCAACGCCAGCACCGGCTTATGCTCAGGATGCCGGTGCTCCAGCATCTGGCCGGTGAATCCCAGCTCCTGAAGGGTGTCCAGCGCCAGGAGAGCCGCCTTTTTGTCCGAAAACTGAAAATAAATGGGAGCCAGCATCACAAGGTCCCCTTTCTTTTGGCCATATTGCGCATCTTGGTTACTTTTCTAGCTTGCCCCCAGGATGCCCCTTTCTTGCATGGCGCAGAAAGTGTGACGCAGCCCTACAGCCCGTTCATGCCGAACATCCGCGAGGCCAGCCAGCCGAAAGCAAAGCCCAAGGGCAGCATGATCACCGCATCCAGCAGGCTGCCGTTCAGGAGCCCGGACACTAAACCCAGCCAGGCGCAGGCAGGAGCGGTAAGCCCGGCTCCCGCTTTCCAGAAGGCCTCCATGCGGATTGTATCCTTCCATGGAAACAACCGCACATAATCCTCCGTCGCCGCCTCCCGGGCAAAGGATTTGGCCATCCAGGCAAACAGGGCTCCCGTAGCCAGCCCTACAATAAGCCGGATGGTGCTGTTGGGACAAACCGCCACTGCCGTGGTGGCTGCCAGCAGCAGCATGCCCGCCAGCTTCAGCTTGGACCCGTTGCGCAGAATGCCCTTGATCAGGGACTCCGCCAGCACATTCTCCGGCGAACGCTCCTTAAACAGCTTGCGGGACGCCGGAAACAGAAACGGCCGTTTCTTCTTGGACCGGGTTTTCCGCGGCGCACGGTAGCCCGCAGCACTCATGAGCATTCCCGCCAGCTTCATCCGCTCCTCCCGCTCCCGCTGGGCATCCTTGTAGAAGGTGCCCTTGGCCCGGATCCGCGCGGGGACCAGCCAGAATAGAGGCACAGCCAGACATAAGGCGATGAGCGCCGCATAAAGATGGCTCCCCGCCGTCCAGTAGGTGAGCAAGCCGAATACGGCTGCCAGCACAGGTGTGGCGATAATCCGGATGGCCACACTCCGCCAACCGGAGGCAACCAGCTCTAGATGCTGCTTGCCCAGCATCAAATAGATTTTGACCAGATACGTGATAAGAAACAGGAACACCGCCTCCAGCGGGTCCACCCCGTAGCCATTATGCAGTAAGGGATACAAAAGCAGCCCTACCGCTACCAGCACAAGGGCGCTAAGCGACAGAGAATAGGATGCCCCTGTGCGGACAAGCCGCCGGAACCAGGAGGTGCGTTGGACCAGAAACAGCTGGTCCGCCTCGTCTACATAGTACCGGATAGTGCCGGTAATCGCCGCCACAAACAGGTACGCCCGGAAAACCGTGTAGGGCACCGCCTCCAGCCAAACGGGAGTCTCCCCCCACCACGAGATATATTGATAGATCAGCACGGCTGCCGCGGGCAGCACAATGTACAGGGCAACCACCCAGTCCACCGCCATTTTCCAGGCCCGGTACTGAAAATCTGCATTGCTTTTGATTCGCCGCCACGCTACCTTTTGGGGGGTCAGCATATTGCTCATAGTTGTGCCCCCTCCTTTCTTATTTGCCTAAGTCCTTAGTGTATGCTTCCGATGCTGGACTTGCCTTGCGGCAAGTCCTTAGGTCAATGCATGAAAGCAGTCGAACAGGGAGGCGCCGGGCAGGCCGCACTTGCTTTGGATATCCTGCAGCTCTCCCGATGCGATCAGCTTGCCTTCATTCACCAGCAGGAAGGAGCTGCAAATCCGCTCCGCCGTATCCAGCACGTGGGTGGACATCAGGACGCCTGCGCCGCGCTTGCGCTCCATCTCCAGCATATCCAGGAATTCCTTGATGGCCCGCGGGTCCAGCCCGATAAACGGCTCGTCCACAATGTACAGCTCCGGCTCATGGATGAATCCGATAATAAGCATCAGCTTTTGCTGCATCCCCTTGGAAAAGCCTGTAGGCAAATCATGCTTCGCCCCTGTCAAACGGAAGCGCTCCAGAAGCTCATTGGCCCTCGCCTCGAACGTGGCGTCATCCAGCCCAAAGGCCGACGCCGCCAGCCGCAGATGCTCCCACAGAGTCAGCTCATCATACAGCACCGGATGCTCCGGAATGTACGCATAGTTGGGGGAGCCGCCGGGAAACTCCACCTTGCCCTTCACATCCTTCAGAAGCCCCAGCACCGCCTTGATCGTAGTGCTTTTGCCTGCGCCGTTGGGGCCGATCAGCCCTACCAGCTCACCCTCCCCCACGGTAAATGCAATATCCGAAATCACGCGGCTTCTGCCCTCATAGCCCGCTTCCTCAATTTGAACCGTCAATTTGCCCATTGGCAGCCTACCATCCCTTCAACAGCCTTAAAATCAATAGTCTTATTATAGCAGGCTTTGGGAGGCGGGCATATGTCCTGCTGAAACCGCCTCACCTCCAACCCGTATAAAGGCATATCGGCAAGAACATTCCAAGGAGATGGTGAGAGAATGGAAACCTGGGAGTACAAAACGCTTAAAGTGGAGACCAAGGGCTTTTTCGGCGGTAAAGTGGATCTGCACGAGCTTGAGGAAGAGCTCAACGCGCTGGGCCGCAGCGGCTGGGAATTAACCAACACCTTCGATACCAGCATGGGGCAGGGTGCCTCAAGAGAGGTTGTTTGTATATTTAAGCGGCTGCGTCCATAAGCATCTCCATAACAGAACTAACCCGGCCCGCACAGGCGCCGGGCTCTTTTTTTGTCCGGGCAAAATTACTACAAACAAACTCCCCCTGTTCCACCCCAACCCCGCACCTTAAAATGATTACAGGCGCAATACGGTCCGGAATTTTTTTGTAAAGGTGGAGGAGGTTCAATATGGGCGTTAGACGGCTAACGGCAGCAGATCATGCCGGGGTGCTGGAGATGTTCGGAGAAGAGACAGACCATTACTATTTTCTAATAGACGATTTGAAATGGAACGGGTATGCGGGTGAGCAATTCAGGGTATTCGGCGAGTTTGGGCACGACGGAAGACTGGAGTCCCTCCTGTTGAATAACTTCAACAACTTGACCTATTATTCCCCTGTTGAGCGGGAACCGGAAGTGTACCGGCACATTCTGGGACAGCTGTCCTTCAGCAAAATATCCGGCCCGGACCGGCTTGTCCAAAGGTTGAGCCAGTTGATCCCCGCCCCCCAAAGCACCCTCTCCTTCATGGGAGTGGTGAAGCAGGCTTTGCCGCCCGGCCACCAGCCTGCCGGAATCGCCGGGGCGGACACCATCGCCTCCAAGGAGGAGCTGCGGGAGCAATACCGCCTTCTTCTATCCACGGAAGAGTACACAGGCCTATCCGGCGATGAGGAGGCTTATGTCAGCCGCGAATGGAGCAGGATTAACTCCTCCTCCGACCGGACAGTATACCTCCGTGTGGACGGCAGGATGGTGGCATCCGCCTCTACCTTCCATGAGCGGGAGCACAGCGCTCTCATCACCGGTGTTGTCACCCACCCGGCCTTCCGGAATCAGGGTTATGCTGCCAAGGTGCTGGCTGAGCTGTTTCACCTGCTGCTGCAGGAGGGCAAATACCCCTATTTGTTCTATACCAATCCGGCGGCGAGAAGCGTCTATCTCCGTGCAGGGATGGAGGAGATTTTCCCCTGGCGGGTAGCCTTCCTGTAGAAATGGAAAAAGGCCGCCCCTCCTCCCCTGAAGCGGGGAAGGGGACAGCCTGCGGTGAGCCTTAGCGGCTCCGGCTATCTTACTTTGCCTTTTCCATAAATGCCTTGATTTTGGACTCATCAATGTCATAACCCAGCTCGGCAGCAGCATTCTCTACCGCCCAGTCGTAAACGACAAGGATATCCTGCTGCTTGCCGTCCTTGATGTACACAAGCGTCGGCACCCATTTGATCTGAGTGAGCCCGTATTTGCCGGAGGCTACCATTTTGGCGTAAGCCTTGTTGTTGCTTTCATTGAAGGTGTCAATCCGCTCCACCTTAACCCCCGTCTGGCTGGTCAGCTTATCCAGCACCGGCATTACCTTGTGGCAGTGGGGGCAGCTGTTGCCCCATACCAGCAGCACAAAGCTATCCTTGTTCTCCAGCTTCTTCTCAATGGTTGGGCCGTCGCTGGAATCCTGGAAATTGCTGATCCAGGCCTTTTCCTTCAAATAGAAGGCGAGATTCTGTGCATTGGCCAGCGTTTCCGCCGAAATCGGCTTTTGTCCGAAATAATAGGAGGTCCGGTGGTTGCCTTCATAGATGACCTTCATGACAGGCAGCTTTTCCGGTGCAGCATCCCCGTCCAAGGAGCTGTAAACCGGCACCTTCAAGCGGGCATCCTTCTGAAGCTCCAGCAGCTTCTTCAGATCCGCCTCCGACAGCTCCTGCTTGCCGGCTATATCCTTAACCAGCCCGTCCAGCTCCTTTTGCTGCTCGGTGCTCAGCTTGCCGTTCTTCACCAGATTCAGCGCCTTGCGGTAATTGAGCATCACATTGTTCTGCTGGTCCTTGCTGTTGGCGTTGGCGGCCAGCTTCAGCTTGGACAGCCCTGCCTCCAGACTGCGCACTTCGTTATAATCGGCAACCAGCTTCTTGTTGTCCTTCTCATATTTGTCCAGCTTGTCCTTGTCTTTGGTTGTATCAATGGTCACCAGATCAAACTTTTCCGTCTTGGACAGCTCCTGAAGAGCGCCAAGCAGGCTTTGGGATTGGGCGGAGCTGTCATAATAGAGAACCACGCCGTTCTGTATGGTTTCCAGCTTATTTGCCCCTTGGGATTCCCCGTTTCCTCCCTTGCCTCCGCATCCGGCGGCCAACGCCACCAGAAGAAGCAAAGAAAGCAAGCTTTTGGCCAATTTCACTTCCCGCACCTCATTTCATAATGTAAAAAAATAGGATATAAGAAAATGATACCCCATAACACACCTGTTGGCTAGTACTCAGTAACGCTTAAATTACAGGGTACAGTCTTTTGAGCCTGACCCGAGCGTCTTCG
>JAQSYT010000339.1 GCA_029256065.1 Paenibacillaceae bacterium | reverse complement strand
AGACCAAACCGCTGCCGGATGCTTATCCGCCGCCCGTCGCTAAGAGGTAGGGCTGGCGGAGGCTGACCGCTTCCGAAAGTGCCCACCAACCAACCGCCTAACACGCCGAGCGCATGATTTTCCGCCCCCCTATTGCCAGTATCCGGCACATATGCTAGAGTATAGGTAACTTCAAGTATCGGAGGAAGCACCTCTTACGCCTGGCTGGCGTGAGAGGTGCTTTTTTGCGCTTCCAGCCGGGCGGCTTGAAGCCATAACCAGCAGGGAGGCGAAGAGGATGCAGCTGATTTTTTTGAGCACATTGGAATGCCGCAGCGGGGAAGGGGCGTCGGTGACAGCCCAGGTGTCCATCACGGAGCATCAAGGTGCGTTCCGGGTTTTGTGGGCCGGGGAGAGCAAGGACGGAAAAGGGGAGCAGGAGGCTTGGTTTGAGGGGCCGGCGTGGAAGGACATGCTGCAGGCCTACCGGGATGGGTTATGGCAGAAGCGGTTGGCCGGCTACTACCCGCTTGTGGATACGAGCCTGCAAACCTCCGGCGAAGGGAACCGGTCCAGAGAGCAGCTCATGCTGCAATTTTATGCAGAGACCCGCCACGATCCGGAGCTCTTCCAGGAGCTGCGCAAATGGAGGAGGCAGCAGGCCCAGAAGGAGAGCAAATCCGCTTATTTTGTGGCTACAAACCGGATGCTGCACATGGTTTGCGCTTTTCTCCCGGCGACAGTGGAGGAATTGCGGCAGATTCCCGGCTTCGGCAAGCGTAAGGCGGAGGCCTACGGCAATGAGGTGTTGGCAATTACCGCCGGTAAGGAGCGGTTTGGCGATTTCCCGCTGAACTGGGTTTATGGGGAAGTGGAGCAGGGGCAATTTGAAGCCTGGCTGGTCCGCCAGCTTAAGTTCAAGGAAGAGCTGGAGGAGCAGCGGGAGCGGAACCGCAGGCTGGTGCTGGAGGGAGCGGAGGCGGGGCTTACGCTGAAGGAGCTGGCTGAGGCCACGGGGCAGCCCCGCAGGGAGCTGGTCCAGCTTTTGGAGGAGCTTGACCAGCAGGGCTACAATATGGAGCCCATCATTGCCGCGGAGCTTACCGGAATGGAAACGGACAAGCTGGCCGCTGCCGGGGAATTGTTCAGTAAGCACGGCTCACGCTTTCTGAAGCCGGTCCTTCAGGAATGGTACACCGGGGAAGAGCTGGTGGGGCAGGATCTGAACAATCTTTACGAAAAGCTGCGCCTGCTGCGCATGAGGCTGAGTCATGCCATGTCGGCGGTTGCCACAGAGCAGCTGCCCCGGGAGGACATGACTGAGGAGACGGAAGCGGTTTTGGAGGAGGAAGCGGGATAATCGCGGGAGCAGTGAACCGAATGAAACCGCAACGCGCGGCAGCAAAAAAACGGAGACGCATCCATGCGTCTCCGTTTTGGTATTCAGGCTGCTGCTTACAGCCATTCTTTTTTGCGGAACAGGTAAAACATGGCGGCGCCAACCCCAACCAAAAGGCCAAGCACTCCGTAATAGCCATACCGCCAGTGCAGCTCGGGCATATTATCGAAGTTCATGCCGTATAAGCTGGTGATGATGGTCATAGGCATAAAAATCGTGGTCAGCGCAGTAAACATGCGCATAATATCATTCATCCGGTTGGACAGGGAAAGCTGGTACGCTTCGCGCAAGTTCCCGATCAAGTCCCGGAAGGTATCGAAGGTTTCATGGATTTTAACGGCATTTTCATAGATATCATTAAAATACTTCTGCAGGTTTTCGTCGATCAGCCGGAGGTCCTTTTTAGTCAAAGCCATGATAACATTTTTCTGGGGTCCCAGCACATTCTTCAGCCACATGATTTCGCTTCGCAAGCCGATAATCTCGTTCTGGTGAGACTTGCGCGGGTGCATCAGAATGTCCTCGTCCAGCTTTTCAATCTTCGACTCGATCCGGTAACCAACAGTGAAATAATTGTCCACTACCAAGTCCAGAAGATAATAAAGGAATTTGTCCGGCGAATTGATCTCTTCCTCCATCATAATGGGCTTGATGGACCGGATTTCCCGCAGCTTCTGGCGGGTTGCTGTAATCACATAATGCTTCCCCAGGAAAATATTCATCTCCCGCAGGAAAATCTCCTCATCATCAAACCGGATGCTGTTCACCACAATAAAATAATGGGTGTCAAAAATCTCCAGCTTCGGGCGCTGCTCTTCCTCATTCAGGCAATCCTCAATGGCCAGATCATGCAATTGAAACAGCGGCTGGAGAGTAACAAGATCCTCCACCTCGGCGTCAATCCAATAAAATCCGTTTTCCGGAGGGAACGCCGCTTTTAACACATCGTCAATGATTGTAAATATTCCGTTTTGTACCAGGCGCACTTTCATGGCCATCCCTCCTCATGTTAAACGCTCATCCCCGGATGCAAAGACTAAAAACGGGAACAACGCAAAACACCAGAGGCGGTACAGGTTCCGGCTACGTATGTCGGAAGTGCCAACTGGTGTAAAACGTATTCATGTTCAAACCGTCTATCCGTCTTAACCTCGCTGGGTTTCCGTCCATACTGACAATCACCTCGACACAGATCAAATTTGTAAAAATGAAGACACTCGTTAGTATAGCCAAGCATGCCGGATTTTTCAACTGCCATTTCACCGGAATCCCAAAATTCGACGGACCTTTTTTTTCACAAATGCGGCATGGTACACAATACCATATTCCATAAGCGAAGGATTGGCTACGCACCTTTTTCTTTATGGCGGAAATCGTTACAATATAAGGGAATACCAATAAGGATCATTGCGGCTTTCAGATGCGGGGGGATGAGATTGTATACGGTATTGGTGGCGGAGGATGAATTTGAGGTCAGGGAGGCCATCGTGTCAGGAACAGATTGGACAAGCCTGGGCTTCCGGGTGACAGACAGCGCGGAGAACGGGCAGGAGGCATGGGAGCTGTTTGCCAAGGAGGCACCGGATTTGCTGTTGACGGACATCCGCATGCCGTTTATGGACGGGCTTCAGCTGGCAGAGCTGGTCAAGCGTCATCATCCCGGCACAAGAGTCATCATCCTTTCGGGCTATGATGAGTTTGAGTACGCCCAGCGGGCGCTCAAACTGTCAGTGGATGAATATGTGCTGAAGCCCTTTTCCTCGGAGGACCTTGCCGCTGTGCTGGCCAAGATGCGCGGAATTCTCGATGAGGAGGCAGCAGAAAAGCAGGACGTGGCCCAACTGCGGGAGCATTACCGCAAAAGCCTGCCGGTGCTGCGGGAGAATTTCCTGGCGAATCTGATGATGCGTCCGCTGAAGCGGAGAGACCTGGAGGAGAAGTCTGCTCTTTATGAACTCAGGCTTGAAGGCGAAGGCTTCCAGGTTGCCGTCATCAGTATGGACGCAGCAGGGCCGAAGGAGGCCGGACAGGCTTCGGCAGCCGGAAACAGCCTGGGCAAGGAGCAGGCACCCTCTACCATCTCGGAGGATCAGGAGCTGCTGTTGTTCGCTTCCCTTAATATTGCCGAGGAAATTGCCGCGGCGCGGAATTTGGGCCGGGTATTCCTGCATCAGGGGCAGGTGGTGCTTCTGGTTATCAGCATGGACCCGGATCCACAAACAGTTACGGCGGCAACTATGGAGGCGGCGGAGGAGATCCGGCAGGCCATCGAGCGTTATCTGAAGCTAACGGTGACCATTGGCATCGGCGTAGTGATCCAGGAGCCGGCAGGCTTGTCCTATTCTTACAAGGACGCGGTGCTGGCCTTGGACTACCGGGTAATTTTGGGCGGCAACCGGGTCATTAGCATTGCGGATGTAGAGCAGCGCCATGTGAAGAAGGTCCGGTTTGACGAGCTGAAGGAGCAGTCCCTGGTCCGGTGTCTGAAGACGGGTACGGCGGACGAGCTGAAGGATATTATGGAAAGCCTGTTCCAGGGGCTGGCGGAGGCGCCCGTATCCGTTAAGGAATATCAGTTGTATCTGATGGAGATTGTGACGGCTGTACTGCGGGCAGCCAAGGATGCCGACGCGGATCTGGATAATTTGTTCGGCGACAATATGGCATCCTTAGCGGAGCTGTACCGGTTCCGCACACTGGCAGAGGCCAAGGCTTGGCTGGTTGGCATTTGTTCCAGGATGATGGGGAGCATCGCCGTGGTGCGCCAGAGTGCTCTGCATAATCTGGTAGAGGAGGCCGTCGCCTATACCCGGGCCAACTACGGGGACAACGAGCTTTCCATCAACAAGGTGTGCGGACAGCTCCATATCAGCGCCGGCTATTTCAGCAGTATTTTCAAAAAAGAAACCAGAACCACCTTCGTGGCCTATCTGCTTCATCTCCGGATGGAAGCGGCTATGGAGCTTCTCCGCACCACAGATCTGCGGGCTATGGAAATCGCCGAAAAAGTAGGGTATGCCGAGCCCAATTATTTCAGCTTCAGCTTCAAAAAGCATGTTGGCATGTCGCCCAAGGAGTACCGCAGCAGCATCAAAGGGGGATAACCCGTGGGGAACAGATGGAGCAGCTGGGCCCGCCTGTCCGGTGCCCGCCGCGGCAAAAGAAGCATACAGGCCTATATGACCACTGTATTCACCGCTATTATTATCATCGCCATGCTGGCCGTGGGCCTTGTACTGCACGGCAAATTCTCCCGCACGGCGGAGGAGAGCGCCTACCTGAATACGGAGCAGATTGTGGAGCAGGTCAACTTCAATGTGGAGTATTATCTGCGGGGAATGGAGGAGCTGTTCCGGCAGCTGGAGGAGCGGGTCAGCAAAAGCAGCTCTCTCTCCGGCAAGGAAACCTTGGAGCAGCTGGCCACCATCGTCAATACCCGCAATGATCTGGTATCTGTCAGCGTGTTCGCTGAGGACGGCAGGCTGCTTACCGGCTATCCCCACACCCAGCTCCGGGAGAATGTGGATGTGGCTGGGCAGCGCTGGTTTTCCTACGCCTCCGGCTACCCGAATTATCTGCAATATTCACCGCCCCATGTTCAAAATCTGTATCCGGGGGAATATAGATGGGTGGTGTCCTTGAGCCAGAGTGTGTCCATCCGGGAAAACGGCGGGGAGCGGGAAGCGGCTGTGATGCTCCTGGACGTAAACTTCCGCGCCATTGATGACATGTGCCGGAGAGTGGCCCTGGGCAAAAAGGGATACATTTATATCACCGATCCTGATGGCAATCTGATTTATCATCCCGAGCAGCAGCTGATCTATCTGGGGCTGAAGGAAGAGCCCAATGCCGCTGAGGTGATGAACTATTCCTACGGCAGCTTCTACGACCGCCAGAACGGGGAGCGGCGTCTGGTCCATGTGAAAACAGTAAAAAATATCGGCTGGAAAATTATCGGTGTGGCGTATATGGATGAGCTGGTCACCTCGGCTAAGGAAATCAGCACCTTTATGGTCTGGTTTCTGGTGGTGGTGATCTTGTTCGTGGTGGCCGTGTCCGCCTATATGTCCGCCGTAGTCTCCAAGCCCATCAAGCGGCTGGGCCAGTCTATGAAAAGTGTGGAGCGGGGAGATTTCAATTCCGTCATAGCCGTGGCAGGAACCCGTGAGGTGGAGCAGCTTTCGCAGCGCTACAATCTGATGCTGGGCCGGATCCGGGAGCTGATGCGGGAGAACGAGCGGGAGCAGGAGGCGAAACGGAAAAGCGAGCTGGAGGTGCTTCAGGCACAGAT
>JAQSYT010000338.1 GCA_029256065.1 Paenibacillaceae bacterium | reverse complement strand
ATTCCTTCAAGCTGGTAGACCATCTGTTGATTATGACCAAGGGCGGCCCCAATAATTCCAGCAGTCTGCTCTTGTACTACATATATGAAACGGCGTTCAGCTTTTGGGATCAAGGCATGGCGGCGGCTCTGACCGTTGTGATGGTCGCTGTGCTGCTTCTCTTAGCCGCATTGAATTTTCTCGGTATGGACAAGCGGATTCATTATCATTAATGAAAAAGGAAAGGCGATTCTATGCTCCCGATAAAAATGAAAATCGAACGCGGACTGATGCTGCTTCTGTCTGTTTTGTGGCTGGTTCCGCTCATATGGATGGCGGTAACGGCTTTCCGCCCCAAGCAGGTGGCATTAGACTCCTACTTCTCCCTGGAGTTCACTCTAGATAACTTCGGACGGGTGTGGGAGGCGGCTCCTTTCGCGCAATATTACGTCAATACGGTGCTGCTGGTGGTTGCTGTATTCGCTGTACAGATGCTCACTGTCACCATGGCCGCCTACGCCTTCGCCAGATTGGAGTTCTGGGGAAAAACTGCGGTATTCCTCCTGTTCCTGGTGCAGATCATGGTGCCTGCGGATGTCCTGATTTTCCCCAATTACAGAATATTGAAGGAGCTTTCACTGCTGGATACGAAGCTTGGAATAATGCTGCCTTATTATGCCTCAGCCTTCGGTATTTTCTTGCTCCGGCAGACCTTCAAGACATTGCCCTCAGAGCTGGACGATGCCGCAGTGGTGGAGGGGGCGTCCAAGTGGCGGATTCTGTGGACCATCTATGTGCCCTTGTCCCGTCCGGCCTATCTTTCCTTCGCTCTGGTCTCCGTCAGCTACCAATGGAATAATTTCCTGTGGCCCCTTATTGTCACCAACTCTGTAGAGAACCGGCCGCTCACAGTGGGCTTAGCTATTTTTGCCCAATCCTTCGAGGTGGGAGCCCAATGGACAGAGGTCAGTGCCGCCACACTGCTGGTTATCGCACCACTAATGCTGCTGTTTCTTCTGTTTCAACGGCAGTTTATCAACAGCTTCATTCATTCCGGCATCAAATAAGACAAGGTAAAGCAGCATTAATTGCTCTATAAATAAATTTTATACATCGACCATAAGCTTACATAAAAAAGTTATAGACACGTTGAACCCCTTCCCGTATAATTTGACTAGCTGTCAATTGCTGGGTCAATTAACCGTAGAGGGGTCAAAAGTCGTCATGTCAAAGGAAACATTGAAGAAATCGGTTACAACCGTTGAGGCGCTGGCCATTGTGGTCGGCATGATTATCGGGTCGGGCATATTCCTGAAGCCCGCTATCGTGCTGGGCCATGCCGGCTCCCAATGGATGAGTATTCTCGCCTGGGTGGTAGGCGGTGTGATCACGCTGGCCTCCGCCTTGACGGTAGCAGAAATTGCTGCCACTATTCCCAAGTCGGGCGGTTTGTACACCTATCTGGAGGAGCTGTACGGCGGTGTTTTCGGCTTTCTGCTGGGCTGGGTGCAGGCTGTAATTTCCTATCCGGCCTCCGTAGCGGCTCTGGCTATTGCCTTCGCTACCTATTCCGGATATTTTCTGCCGATTGACGGGATTGTACAAAAGCTTGTAGCGGTTGGTATTCTGCTGTTTATTCTCCTGATGAATGTGCTGTCCACCAAATATGGCGGTATGATCCAAACGGTTGCCACCGCAGGCAAGCTGGTGCCGGTAATCGGGATTATCGCGGTGGGATTGATTAGCGGCGATGCACCTGGTTTTGCCGGAATCAGCGTTGGAGCGACAGCGGCCGGCTTCGGCGCGGCGGTGCTGGGGACTCTCTGGGCATACGACGGATGGATTGGCGTTACCAATATGGCAGGGGAAATCCGCAATCCGGCCAAAACGCTGCCGCGGGTAATCCTTGGCGGCGTAGCATTTGTAATGGTTGTTTATGTACTGTTTAACCTGGCTATTTTCCGTACGCTTCCCTTTGATGCAATTGTGAATTCTAAAACTCCGGGAGCCGATGCGGCTGACGCTCTCTTCGGCAACGGCGGCGGAGCCTTTATCACTGCAGGTATTATTGTATCGGTGCTGGGTGCGCTGAACGGTTACCTGATGACGGCAGCACGGGTGCCGCAGGCTATGGGCGAACAGGGGCGGGTTCCCTTTTCCCGTGTGCTGGGCGCTGTTCATCCCAAGTTCGGCACACCTGCCAATGCTCTGATTTTCCAAGCGGCGCTGGCAGTCTTGTACATCTTCTCCGGTACCTTCGATACCTTGACCGACCTCTTGGTATTTGTATTGTGGATTTTCTTCACTATGGGTGTATTCGGTGTCTTCCTTCTGCGCCGCCGTCATAAAGCCGAACCGGGACGCTACCGGGTGCCGTTTTATCCGATCACTCCGCTGATTGGGGTAATCGGGGGCGGGTACATCATCGTGAGCACCATTATGGGTGAACCGGTGCGTTCCTTCATCGGTATTGGGATTACATTGGTCGGGCTGCCCGTATACTATTACATGCTTAACAAACGGAAGCGGGAGGCCGGTGTTTAATCCATCGGGAAAATGACACAATCTGTCCCGAAATGAGCAGAAAAGGATATGGCGTTTCGGACAAGCGGCTCTTATACTAAAACAGAACCATACATATCCGGCTAAACAAGGTGGAGCCCCTTAACCATGACAAAGCATAATTCCAGCAAAACACCCCGGCAGGCTGAAGACAAAACCTCCCGTGCATCCTCCGGCGACAGGCAGCTGTCCACACTGAGGGGATTGCAATTCTGGCTGTTTGCCACCAATATTTTATCTCCTTACCTGCCTGTATACTTTTCGGCTAAGGGATATACTTCCTCTCAAATCGGCACCATGATGATGCTGGGACCGCTGCTTGCGGTATTATTCCAGCCCTTCTGGGGGTACTTAAGCGACAAGCTGGGGACAGTCAAGAAGATCATCGCAGGTTTATGGGGGATGTCTATACTCGCCAGTATCGGGCTGTTCCAAAGCTCAGGCTACGGCAGCGCGCTGTTTTTTGCAACCGCGGTGTATTTCTTCTGGCTGCCGACGCTGCCTTTGATGGACAGTGTGACCATTAAAGCGACGGAAAAAAGAGGCGTTTCCTACGGCAGCATCCGGCTGTTCGGGTCCGTGGGCTATATGACCATCCTGATTGGCGCGGGGCTGCTGTTTGGCTCATTGGTAGGGATCGGCAACCTGTCTTACCTCTTCTGGGCGTTGTGGATTCCCGCTTTACTTCTGCTGTTCCGGCTTAAGGATGAGCCGACAGAAGGGGAGCGGATGACACTCGCCTCGCTGAAGCCCATTCTGCAGAACAAATCGTTTCTGTGGTTCCTGCTGTTGATCTTCATCATGTCGGTGCCGCACCGGATGCATGACGTTATGTTCGGCTTATACCTTCAGAATGCCGGAGGCTCTGAATCTCTGGTGGGTTACTCGTGGGCGCTTCATGCCTTGTTTGAAATCCCGGCGTTTGCCCTGCTGAACAAATATTTGCACAAGGTCAGGGAGCTTACACTCCTGGGGCTGGTCTGTATCTTATATACGCTGCGCTGGACCGGCTATGCACTGGCAACTGAGCCTTGGGTTATGGTGCTTCTCCAAGCGGGAGCCGTGGTCACGTATGCAGTATTCTGGATCACCGCTGTCTATTACACGGTACGTGTGCTGCCCAAGCAGCTGATCTCTACGGGTCAGTCTCTCTTATCCATGGTGTATCTTGGGCTGGCAGGCATGACTGGAGGAACGGTAGGAGGCTGGCTGTTAGACCATTACGGCGGCTCCAGCATCTACTGGTTCGCCGCGGCAGCTTCGCTTTTGGCAGGCTGCGGTTTCCTGGCAACAGAGTTTGTGTCCCAACGGCGCACGTTCAGACGTTGAATATGATATGTGGCAAGCTGTCTCCGGTTTATGGGGACAGCTTTTCCTTTTTAAGCGAGAACAGATGCGTCGCTTCTGAGTTATCTCCGGCGATGGATGCGAGAGGTTTTCTTTAAAGGAAGGGGCTGACTGTTTCTCCTGCTCAAAAGGACACAGGATACGCTTTTTGGCAGAAAAAAGCTCTTTTTCAATCTGCGCGGACTGTAGATCCTTTATGTGCCGGAAAGAAGTCCGTTTTAGGCGGTTGTAGAGGAAATAACGTACCGAGTGTCCGCGGAATTCTTAAAAGCCTGCATTTTCCCAAAATAACGGCCCCTCTGTCCGCATAGCCGGACTTGCATGGGGAAGTGAAGTTGCAGGCCCGTGATGTTATTTTGCCAAAAGCGTATACAGCCTCTGCTTTTATTTGGTAGAATTTAGGGTGCCGATCATGCTCTTTACAATTCGGCTGTTTCTTTCAAGAGTACCACCACACTATTCCAGAAAGTCCAATCCATGAAATATACTCTCCAGGAATTAATAGAAAGCGCAGACTATTATTTATGGTCCGAAAGACAATGGTGATTTACCAATCTGCTATAGGAGGAACCGCGGATGAAGTCAAAATGGGCGAATATAAAATTTGCTGTGTTTGGTCTGGTATTTATCCTTGGCCTTGTTTTCGCTGAAGCTCCGCATTCCCAGACCGCGCCAGCTCTTCAGAATGCTCCAGTTCCACAGACTGAAGGAAAATCCAAGCATGAACTTCCCCGCAATAATGACGGAAAAGCATACGGTTCCTTGTCCGATGCCAAATCCTTCGAGGATGCGCCTGACTTGATAAGTGCACAGGGAATTGACGGGACAGGCGGCTACATTAAATTTACAGATGCATTTGAAGAGGCACCCCGGAATCCGGAGGAGGCCATAGAAAGGCAGAAGAATCGCATACCCGGCAGCCGGTTGATCCCGTTATATGATCAGGATGGTGTAACCGTAATTGGTCAATTCAGAGCTACAGGAAGTGAAACTCAATGATTCGTTCTATTGGAAAACTGGCGGCGGGTATGGCGCTTGGTACGATGCTGGCAGGAGTTATTCTGACCGGAACAGTCCGTTCGGAGTCATCTGCCCAGGTTGGTGATGCAGTCGGCAAAGTATTTGCTACGGATATAGAAGCCCAAGTGAACGGGAGTACGATCGCCTCCATGAATATTGACGGCCTCACTGCTGTAGTGGCAGAGGATCTGCGAAGCTATGGCTTTGATGTGGCGTGGATTCCTCAGCATAAGGAGGTGGCGATTGCCCCAGTTGCCGGTAAAACCGTTCATGCGCAAGCTGCTGCTTCGGAGGATATACTTCCGGTGGGCCAGGTGGTAGGCGATGTATTTTTTACCGATATCAAAGCCACCTATGAAGGCAAACCCATCCGTTCGTTTAATATTGGGGGCAAAACAGCCATTGTGCTGAATGATCTGGCCTCCTTCGGCAAGCTTGACTGGAATGAGGGAGCCCGCAAGCTATCCTTTATACCCGAGCTTACGGATACGGACCGAAAACCAATGGATGGGCTGCTGGCAGTTAATGAGGCGGAGATCATCAAGATTAACGGAATGGCCATCAGCGCTCAAGGGGTAGCCTACCAAGGTGTTGACATTGGAGTGGTTGAAGAAGGAATGCCATTTTTGTCTGTGGAGTGGCTTGCCGGGCAACTGGGATATGTCACAGAAACGGATGAGGATGGGGCTGTCCGGTTGACTGATGGGGACTATGAGCTGGTTTTGCGCCCGGGCAAAAAACAGACGGAGCGATCCTGGTTTGGGGTTCCGCT
>JAQSYT010000015.1 GCA_029256065.1 Paenibacillaceae bacterium | reverse complement strand
ATGGTGATTTTCCTGGCGGGGCTGAAGAATATCCCGGAATCCTATTATGAAGCGGCCATGATGGACGGGGCCAATGCGTTCCAGCGATTCATACGGATCACTGTTCCACTGCTGAGTCCGGTCATCTTCTTCAATCTGGTGATGCAGATCATTAACGGGTTTATGACCTTCACGCAAGGGTTGATTATTACGGGCGGAGGTCCTTTGGACAAAACGCTGTTCTACCAGCTGTATGTGTACCGGAGAGGCTTCGAGTTTTTCGAAATGGGCTATGCGGCGGCACTGTCCTGCATCATGCTGGTGATTGTCGGAGTGGCTACCGCCATCGTGTTCCGGACCTCCTCCAAGTGGGTTTATTACGAGGCGAAGGAGTGACCGCACCATGAAAAACCGCATCCTGCAAAAAGTGCTGTTCCAGGCTGTCTGCCTGTCCCTGGCCTTGGTATCCCTGTATCCTGTACTCTGGATGGTGGCCAGCTCGTTTAAGGAAAGCTCCAAGGTATTTGTGGACGCTTATTCACTCTTGCCCGCGGAATGGCACTGGGAGAACTATGTCCGGGGCTGGAGAGGTTTCGCCGGACTGTCCTTTGCCGTTTTTTTCAAAAATACACTGGTGATTGTAGCCTTGTCCGTTACGGGGACGCTGCTGTCCTGCTCCCTGATCGCCTACGGCTTCGCCCGGATCAAATTCCGCTTTAAGGGCTTCTGGTTCGGCACAGTGATGCTGAGTGTGCTGCTGCCCGGGCAGCTGATTCTGATTCCGCAATATATTATCTTCTACAAAATCGGTTGGGTGAATACCATTCTGCCGCTGGTGGTCCCCATCTTCTTAGGCAGCGCCTTCTTCATCTTCCTGCTGCTCCAGTTTATGCGGTCTATCCCCATCGAGCTGGATGAATCGGCCAAAATCGACGGGGCCAACCGGTTTACCATCTATTCCAGGATTATTCTGCCCCTGGTGGTGCCGGCCCTGGTCACCTCGGCCATCTTCGAATTCTACTGGTCCTGGGATAAGTTCTTCGAGCCGATGCTTTACCTGGGTAAGCCCAAAATGTACACGATCAGCGTAGCTATGCGGCTGTTCGCCGATCCCAGCACCCAAACGGACTGGTCAGCCATGTTCGCCATGGGCACCCTGTCTCTGATTCCTCCCATCCTCGTTTTCTTCATCTTCCAGCGCTACATTGTGGAGGGGATCAGCACCACCGGATTGAAGGGATAAATGCTGTCACAAAAAACGTATCTGTTCTCCACACCGGATTATTCTGGGGGAGTCAGATGCGTTTTTCGTTTTCCGGTTTGCCCTTGTCAAAAATGAGACTGGCGGGAGAGGCTCCAGTATGATACCCTCAGAAAAAAAGAATTGGAGTTGGATGGGTTATGGGAACCAGTAATAATAAAAAGGTAGATTTAATCATGTTTATGGGACAATCCAACATGGCCGGCCGGGGGAATGCAGCTGATGCGCCGGTTGTACCGGAGGGGGCGGCTTATGAATTCAGGGCTATATCCGATCCAACCAGGCTCTATCCGCTGGCGGAGCCCTTCGGAGTCCATGAGAATAATCCGGCTAGCGGCGTAAATGAGTCCAAAAAAACCGGCTCCATGGTATCGTCGTTTGCACTGGCTTACCATCAGGCTGTGGGCAGACCGGTTGTGGGTGTGTCCTGCTCCATCGGCGGCACCTCCATCAACCAGTGGCTGCCTGGGGGAGGATTCTTGAATGACGCCATAACCCGTTATCATGCCGCCCGGAATTGGCTCATCCAAAACGGCTATACCATTGCCCATCAGTTTATGGTTTGGTGCCAGGGCGAGACCGACGGGGATAAGCGAATGCCGGGAGAAGAATACACCCGGAAGGTTACTTCCATGATGGATGCCATGATGGCTGCCGGACTGGAAAGATGCTATCTGGTCCGCATCGGCAACCACCGTGATGATCCGGAGCGCTATCAGAAGATTATGGCTGCGCAGACAGCATTATGCCAAGCCTATGAGCATGCTGTTCTGGTATCAACCAAGTTTGCATCTATGGCCGCGGAAGGGCTCATGAAGGATCCTTTCCATTATGTCCAGGAGGCTTATAACATCGTCGGGAACGAGGCCGGAAGCAACACCGCATTACATATTCTCACGGGGAAAGTGCCGTTTATGTATAACCCCCAAAACCTGCACATGGAAGGGAAGTAACGAAACATGCATGCATACCAGGATGAATGGCTATCCAACGTTCATGTAGGATAAAGCCCCTCATCCTTTTTTGCAGCTGGCGCAAAAAAGTCCTATTATTTCAAAAAATGAACATCTCCGCAAAGCATCTATGGAAGAAAATAGCATTGCAAGAAATTCGGAGGATTGCCATAATCCATATAGGGCCTTTTATAAGCAGAAAAGGGGGAGGCACCTTTTGCGAAGGTTTTATTTTTCCAAGGCGGCATGGAGCGGTCCTTTCTTCCGAAAAACCTTAAGCCACATTCTGATTATTGCCGGTATCCCCGGGCTGCTGTTAGGCGGCGGAATATACTTCGTTGTAACCGGGCAAATCGAACGGGAGCTGCTGAACCAGTATAAGAGGCAAATTGAGCAGCATGCCGACAATTTGGATGAACAGCTGTCCTATTTGGAAGTATCGATGTCCCATTGGGCATTTGAGCCGTTGTTTGCCGACTACATGAAGAGCACGGACTATTATTACAGCTTTCAAGCGACCCGGGAAATGAATCAGAATCTGTTGGCTAAACAGGGCTCACATTCTGTTCTCTCCAGTGTCGAGCTGTATATAAATGGCGTAAAGCCATTATTATTTAATCCTAGCCACACCCTGACAGAAGTTAAAGAGCGCGAACAGATCGAATATTACCATACCCTGCTCCATAACCGCGGCTCCATGTATTGGGAAGGCAGGAGCCTGGACGGAAGCAATTCGCTGAAGCTTGCCCATACCATCCCTGGCGGCAGTGCTAAGCCCTTTGGGGTATTAATTGCAGCCTTAGATGAAAAAAAGGTCAAGGAATTTCTGAAAACGCTGACAATCCAGGAGGGAGGTACTTCTTTTCTTCTGGACAGGGAAAAGGGCATGCTTGTCTCAACCAGCGATTCCGGAGATACGAAGGAGCTGGAACGGCACCTGCAGAAATTGGTCTCGGAAAAGGAAACGGACAAAGGAGCATTTGTTTATGACTGGAAGGATATTAATTATTCGGTGTCCTACGGCAAATTCAGCAGACTCAATTCAGATTGGATCTATATCAGCGCTTCGCCGATGACAGCCATTACGCTGCCTGTTGTGAATGTCTCCAAAACTATTCTATTGGTCAGCTTCATGGGGCTCTTGTTCGCTTCAGTCTCATCCGTTGTGGTTACCCGCCGGATTTATACTCCCATAGGCCGGTTGTTCGGATTGTTAAGGGGAGAGTCCGATCATGGGCTGCAAAGGAATGATGAATTCCAATTCATGGAGGAAAAGTGGAGGTCGCTGACAGCGGAAAGTCTCTCCCTGCGCTCCAAGATGAAGGATCAACGGCTTATGATGAAGGAGGGCTTTTTGCTCCAATTAGCCCAGGGTTATCTGAGCGCATTTTCGGAGCAGGAATTGGCGGAGCGGATGGGCTTTCTCGGTTGGAAATTGAATAAACACCACTTTGTGGTGATCCATATTCAGCTTACCGGCTTTGTTTATATAAACGGACGATTCACCTCCAAGGATGAGGAACTGGTGACATTCGCGGCTGCCAATATTGTGGAAGAGCTGGCCCGGGCCCGGTTCCTGCAAGCGGAGGTCATTAATTTTCATGATTTGTCCATTGGAGTTTTGCTATTCATCCCCGAGGATATGGAGCACTTGCCGGAAATCCGCAGTCTTTGTGCAGAGGCGACAGAAAAAGTAAGCCATATTCTTCATGTCCGACTTACCATTACCATAGGCCGCCAGGCTTCGGCCATTCAACGTATCCCCCATTTGCTGCAGGAGGCAAAGGAGGCATCCATCTACAGGGATTTTAATGATTTGAACCAACTGATCGATTTGAATGCAGTTGATTTGGCTGAATGCGGCAATGAGATGAAATATTCATTTGTGCTGGAGCATGAGCTCATCCAATATTTGCGGTTAGGCCAGCAGGAGGAGGCCGAAGGGGTGTTAAAGAATTTTCTTGCGGAGTTGTCCGCCGGAAGCAGCAAGGAAACGGTCATTCAGCAAGGGATGCTCCAACTGCTGGGTCGGATGATGAATACGATGCTGCATTGCGGTGTGAACCCCCATACGTTGTTTAAAGGGGTGAATATGTTTGAGCGGTTGTCACAAATCCGCGAAGCTGATGAGATGCTGCTATGGATGTCATCACAGATTATTCACCCATTCCTGGTGGAAATGTCCCAGCGGTCAAACGATTACCTTAAGCTTTCTGTGGAAAAGGCCATTCAATTTATGCACGATAATTATATGCGGCAGGATATTTCACTGGATAACTGTGCCGAATATGCGGGTACCAATCCGTACACCTTAAGCAAAGCCTTCAAGCTCTACATCGGTAAAAATTTCATTGATTATTTAACAGAGCTGAGAATGGAAAAGGCAAAGGTTCTCATTAGCGATACGGCGTTGAAAATATGTGATATTGCCGAACGGGTCGGTTACCAGAACGGTTATTTCAACCGTATATTTAAGCGGCTCGAGGGAATAACCCCAAGAAATTACCGTGAATTGAGCCGCAAATAGGCGAGGGGGGATCCTGATGCGGGAGAGGAACTGGCGGATCAGCCGCAAAACCGGGCTGTGGGCCGTGGCAGCCGCAATGGTGGTCAGCACAGGCTGCGATGTCCAGCTCGGGGCAAAGGATAAGGAGCAGGCACCTTATAAAATCAGCCTTATGCTGCCGGCAACCTACGATAGCAGCCAACTGCCGGATGAGACCAGCCCTGCTGTGAAGGAGCTGGAGCAGTACACCAATACAGATATTGAGTTGATTTGGGTGCCTGCATCGGCATATAAGGACAAGACCAAGATTACATTATCCTCCTTAAAGCTGCCAACCATTATGGTCATCCCCAACAAAAGCCCCGAGTTTATAAGCGCAGTGAGAAAGGAAATGTTTTGGGAGCTGGGTCCTTATTTGGACGGATACCCGAATCTGAAGCAGATTAATAAAACGGTGATGCGCAATGCTTCGGTTGACGGCAAAATGTATGCCATTTACCGGGCGAGAAATCAGGCCCGTTATGGTGTAACCATCCGCAAGGACTGGTTGGAGAATACAGGTCTGGGCATTCCCACAACCATTGATGAGTTTTACGAGGTATTACGCGCATTTACATTCGGAGACCCGGACATGGACGGCCGGCAGGATACATATGGACTGGTTGCCACAACACACCCGTCAACCTTTGAAGTCATTCAAACCTGGTTCGGCGTGCCTAACCAATGGGGAATGGACGTGGCAAGCCAGCAGCTGGTGCCTGCGCATCTCACCAAGGAATATAAAAAGGCGCTGGTTTTCTTCAAGAAGCTGTATGATGAGGGCTTGATGAACGATGATTTTGCTGTGAGGGACCCCAGCTTTTGGAGGGAGCCGCTGCTTCATGCGGAAGCCGGTGTGTTGGTGGATGTTGCCGACCAGGCTCAGCGCGTGGCGTATGATATCGAGAAGAAATACGGCCTGAAAAATGTTGTGGATGTATTCTCCGGTGTGGAGAGTCCCAACGGGCTGAGAGTCCCATCCAACTCCGGCTACGACGGCATGCTGGCTGTATCCAAGTCGGCGGTGAAGACAGAGCAGGAGCTGCTCCGTGTTTTACATTTTCTCGATAAGCTAAACGACGAAAAAATGCAAACCCTCTTATACAATGGGATTCAAGGACGGCATTATCTGAAATCTCCCGAAATGACAGACATAAATGTAGGATATGAGATCAATAATCTGAGCCAGATGCTCATGTTCATTCCGGAAGCAAGAACCATTCCCTCCGCTGTCACGCCGATCCGGACGAAGGTCCAACAGGTTATTAGCGCAAACGAACCCTTTTTGCTGAATAACCCTGCCGAGGAGTTTATATCCGATACATATATGAAGGAGGGGCCTATGCTGGATATGCTGGTCAGTGATGCCCGGACACAGTATATTCTGGGGCAAATCGACGAGGAGGGGTGGGAGAAGGCGATCCGGCAATGGAGGGACAGCGGTGGAAACCGTTATATAGAAGAAATCAATGATCAGTTCAAACAGGCAAATGCAAGATAAAATTTCCATGAATAGAACATTTTCATTAGAGCCGCACAGGACTCCGAACGGGCTGGACCTAAGCCGTTAAGTTCGCTCCGTGCGGCTTTTTTTGTTGCTCCAGAAGAATCCCATATTGCGAAAAAGTACAATTTTTTGCTGAATGGGCAGGCAACATTGTCATATTGAAGAAAAAAAACGGTTCCATAATAATGACAGAGTAACAGATAAAACAAATCTGGAAAGAGGGCGAAAAGAAATGAAAAAATGGATGCTGATGATCCTTGCTCCGGCTTTACTTCTCACCAGTGCATGCAGCTCGGAGCCTGCGGCAAATGAACCAAGCCGGGAAACGGCAAAGCCGCCGAATCCGGTGGAGGATAACAGTCCTGCCGAGCTGGTATTCTATTCCGTAACCCGGGACAGTGAAGAGGCGTTTAATGAACGCTACGGCGATGCAATCCGCAAGAATTTCCCCAATTACTCCATCAAATACATTCAACGTGTGCCCAAATCAACGGATTTGGAGCAGCTGATTGCATCCAATCAACGGATCGATATTATTTGGGATTCCAGAGGCTCCTTCCCCGGCTCCACGATAGGCCATGACCTTCAGCTTGATATGACAGAGCTTCTCAAGAAGCATGAGGTGGATTTATCCCGTTTTGAGCAAAGTCAGGTTAATTATATGAAAAAGCTTGGGAATGGGGCTATCTATGGTCTGCCCTTGGAAAACAGCACCAACATCATTTTTTACAATAAGGACCTGTTCGACAAGTTCGGTGTGGATTACCCGAAGGACGGGATCACCTGGGAGGAGCTTCAGAAGATTTCCAATCAATTAAATGTAGAGAGTGACGGAGAGGTATACACCGGTTATCTCCGCGGCATTAACAGCCTGGTGAATCAAAATAGCTTCTCCCTTCCCACGGTTGACCCGGCGACTAACCGTTCCTCCTACGGGAACCCGACTTGGAAGAAGATTATTGAGTCCGAGCTGGTGTCCATGCTGAAGAATCCGGTGGCCCAGAAGGCCATGCAGCAATACAATAAGGGCAAATTTCTGGGTCTGAACCATTTCTACAAGGAAAAGGTAGTCGCTATGTATGTGGGCGGCCCGCTGGTGCCGATTCTGTACGGGAAAGAGATGTCGCAAATGAATTGGGACATGGTTGCGCTGCCTACCTATAGCGAGAAACCCGGCATCGGCAGCCAGGCCTATCCGATTTACATTGGCATAACCAATCAGGCGGCGAATAAAGATGCTGCCATGAAGGTGATCAAATATTTGGTTTCGGATGAGTTTCAGCTGCAGCACTCCAAAAAAGGCAATATGACCTCACTGGTAAATCCCGAAATTACCAAAGCCATGGGTTCGGAAAGCCAGTTTAAAGGGAAGAATTACGGGGCCTTCTTCTACAATAAATTTGCCGAAATTGCCCAGGAGTCCGATGTAAGCACAGGTGATGTGGAGCCTATGTATAAATTGACGGATAAGCTGCTTCCCATAGTTAATGGATCGATCGATATCAATTCCGCCCTCCGGACGGCGGAGGAGGAAGTCAATAAAGGAATTGATTCAGCTGCCAAAAAATAAGGTCTTAAAGCGGGTTGGAGGTGGTTTCGGATGGCGGAAATAATATTTGACCATGTTTATAAGCGGTACGGCAAGGATAAGCTGCCGGTTGTGAAGGATTTCCAGCTCGAGGTGAAGGACAGGGAGTTTATCGTCTTTGTCGGGCCCTCCGGCTGCGGGAAATCAACAACACTCCGCATGATTGCCGGACTGGAATCCATCAGTGAGGGCAGGGTGCTGATCAATGGCGTGGTTGTGAATGATGTTCCTCCCAAGGACCGGGATATTGCCATGGTGTTTCAAAATTATGCTCTCTATCCAAACATGACCGTATATGAAAATATTGCCTTTGGACTGCGGCTGCGGAAAATCGCCAAGCATGAAATTGACTTAAGTGTCAAAAGGGCAGCAAGAGTCCTGGAGATTGAGCAGTTTTTGGAGCGCAAGCCCAAGCAGCTGTCTGGCGGACAGCGCCAGCGGGTAGCCCTCGGACGGGCCATCGTGCGCAACCCCCAGGTGTTTTTGATGGATGAGCCGCTCTCTAATCTGGATGCCAAGTTACGTGTACAGATGCGTACCGAGCTGATTAAGCTGCATAAACAATTGGATGTGACCACCATCTATGTCACTCACGATCAAACAGAGGCCATGACCATGGGCAGCCGGATTGTGGTGATGAAGGATGGTGTCATCCAGCAGGTGGATACACCCGAGACCATCTACAACAGACCGCGGAATATGTTTGTCGCCGGCTTTATCGGGGCTCCCCCCATCAATTTTATTGAAGGAAAGCTGCTGGATAATGGGGGGCAGCTTGAGTTTCATACCCGGCGTTTTTTTCTGGTTATCCCTGAGGGGCAGGCCATGGTGCTGCGGGAGCATCATCTCATCGACCGGACCGTCACTTTAGGCATAAGGCCGGAAAATATCAGCCTGGAGCAGATTGTTATCGAAGCATTTCCGGAGGCTGTGTTTCATGGTGTGCATAAGTTTAACGAACTGATGGGAGCCGACCGTTTTCTGTATGTGGATATCGGCTTGCAGCAGGAGTTAATTGTAAGAACCAATCCCCGGAACGAAGTGAAGGACGATGAGCGGATCAAGCTGGCCATGGATATGAACCGGGCGTTGTTCTTTGATCCGGCTACGGGAGAACAGCTGCAATAGGCAGCACAGCAGGAAGGAGGTTCTGCAGTGTGATCGGATTCAACGCAAGAAAAATAGGAATGGGCTTAACCGCTATTCTGCTGCTTTTGACCACTCTCACCGGTTCTTTTGCACGTGGAGAGGAGAGTGGCAGTGACAAAATGCCTGTTGTGAAGCCGGCAGGATCGGCTGACACATCCGGAAGCGGTACGTCACTGCAGTTCGAGCCTTATTATTTAGAGGTGATGGAAGGCTGGAGGGAAGCGCAAATCCCGGAGGCGGAGGCGGCCATTGTGATTAAGGGGAGTCAGGTCTTGCGGCATTCGGAGGGTGCCGGCCTCCGCATTGAGCGGTTTAACGGAAGAGACAACGCGCTGGTATGGATCAATGAGGATACCAATTGGATCGAATATGAGGTTCCCGTTGACCAGCCCGGATTGTATGAGATCGTTCTGCACTACCATTCCTATAAGGATGCGCAGGCGGATGTAGCCAGCTACCGCCCGGCGATGCTGTCTGTTTCGGTGGATGGAGCGTTCCCGTTCCGCGAAGCAAGAGCGCTTAAATTCCCCCGGCATTTCCGGGATACCCTTCCCTTGCAGACGGACGAAAAAGGCGATCATCTCCGCCCCAAGCCCATTGAAATTGAAAACTGGTACGCACAAAGCCTGCGGGATACGGACGGGGCTTACGCCGAACCCTTCCAATGGCATTTCACCAAGGGGAAGCATACCCTTCGTTTGCAGGGTTATGAATCCATTGTCATTGACAAGATAGAGCTGAAGAAGCCGGAGCATCCCCTTCCATATAAGGATGCCGTTAAACAGCTGCCGGAAGGAAACGGCGGTAAAGCCTTCACTCTGGAAGCGGAGCTGATGGCGGAGAAGGATGATGTTGCCTTGCAGATCGAGGCGGACCAGGATGCGTTTATGACTCCCTTTGCCGGCAGCCGGCGGATCTTCAATGCGGTAGGCGGCAAACGCTGGTCAAGCGGAGGGGCAGGGGCAGCCTGGACATTCACAGTGCCTGCAAGCGGAAGATACAAAATCGGAATGCGGGCTTACCAGGGTTATCTCTCCAATCAGCTGGTATTCCGGAAAATATTGATTGACGGCAAGGTTCCATATGAGGAATTGTTGTCCTATCCCTTCCCCTACTCCACTGGCTGGCAGGGTATAGCTCTGCAGGGCGAAAACGATGAGCCCTACTCCTTTTATTTGGAGCAGGGGGAGCATACCCTTTCCATGGAAACAACCTATGACCCGTTCAACCCCATTGTGAAGAAGCAAGAGGCGGTTTCCCAGGTGCTCACCAAGCTGTCATTGAACCTGAATTCGATTGTGGGAGGCCAGACGGATCAATACCGCACCTGGAATATCGAGCAGAACTATCCCGAGCTTCTAGCCCAGCTGCGGGAGGCTGCGGATGAAATCGAATGGATGGCTCAAGAGCTGCTGCGGGTAAACGGCAGGCAGGACAATAATTCACAGACGCTGGCAACGGCAACCAAGGATATCCGGTCTCTTTTGTCCCTGCCTAACGAGGTGCCCAACCGGCTGGATGAGCTGACGGCTATTCAGAACAAGGTCAGCTCCATCCGCACCGTGCTTGCCAATTCCCCTCTGATGCTGGATAAGTTTTATTTCATTCCTGTGGAAGAGGATTTCCCCCGGATGAAAGCCACCGTCTGGCAGAAGCTGCGTACGGGGATCAAGTCATTCATTCATTCCTTCAATGCCCGGGACAGACTTTCGTACGGCGATTCAGAAGTGGTTCATGTGTGGGCGAATTATGGCCGTGACTATGTGAATGTGCTCCAGGATATGGCCGACCAGTATTTCACACCTGAAACCGGCATTAAGGTGAAGGTGGATCTTCTGCCCAGGGAACAACTGCTGGTATTGGCCAATGCCGCCGGCAAGGCGCCGGATGTGGCCATCGGCATGACGGAGGGACGCCCCATTGAAATGGCAATCCGCGGGGCGGTGGAGGACTTAAGCCAATACCCGGGCTTTGACGCCGTATTCAACCAATTTTCGCCGGGAGCGATGATTCCTTACTATTATAACGGCGGATATTATGCCCTGCCCGAGACGCAGCGCTTCAACATCCTGTATTACCGCAAGGATATTCTCGATTTGCTGGGTCTTCAGGTGCCCCAAACCTGGGATGACGTGATTGCCATGCTGCCGGCTTTGCAGCAAAGCAATTACAACTTCTATATTCCGGCGGATTTTCAAACCTTCTTCTTTCAGAACGGCGCGGAATATTACACCACCGACGGTATGAAGACAGAGCTGGATTCTCCCGAGGCCTTAAGGGCCTTCCAGCAGCTGACGGATATGTTTACGATTTATGGTATTGACCAGCAGGTAACAAGCTTCTACCAGCATTTCCGGGACGGCACAATGCCCATTGGAATTGCAGACTTCAACATGTACCTGCAGATGACCCTGGCTGCGCCTGAGCTGCATGGCTGGTGGGGCATGGCCCCCATACCGGGTATGCCTGATGAAGCCGGGCAGATTGCCCGTTGGACCGGAGGAAATCAAAGCTCGGCAATGATTTTTGAGAAATCGGCCAATAAGGAGGAGGGCTGGAAATTCCTCCAATGGTGGCTCTCTGCAGAAACCCAGCAGCGTTTCGGCTCCGATCTGGAAGGCTTCTATGGAGTGGCATTCCGCTGGAATACAGCTAATGTTGAAGCTTTCTCGCAGCTTCCCTGGACCCGCGATGAGCTGGCCGTTTTGCTGGAGCAGTGGAAATGGTACAAGGACATTGCCAATATCCCCGGCTCCTACTTCATTACCCGGGAGCTGAACAATGCCTGGAACAGGACCGTTGTGGACGGGATGAACTACCGGGAATCGCTGGAGGAGGCGGTGGTCAACCTGAACCGCGAGCTGGACCGGAAGGCGCGGGAGTTTGGCTTCATTGGCAAGGACGGCGTCATATTAAAAACCTATGACCCGCCTCGCATCACCAAGCCGTGGGAAGGAGTCGAGCTTTATGCAGACCAATGAGGTCGCCAAGATGCAGCATACCGGCCGCGGTGCCAGCCAAGGAGTGGGGCTCCGCGCGAAAAGGCTGTGGAAGCGGATGTACGCTTACCGCCTGTCCTATCTGTTCATCGCCCCCTTTCTCCTTTGCTTTCTCTTTTTTGTCCTGATACCCGTTATTGCCGGGATCGGCCTGAGCTTCACCTATTTTAATACCATTCAGCGGCCTGTATTTACAGGATGGGATAACATTCAATACCTGCTTTCCCAGGATCTGCTGTTTCTGAAATACGCGCTGCCGAATACCATCAAATTCGCCGTTATTGTGGGACCGGGAGGATTGATCCTTTCCTTTGTGCTGGCATGGCTGATTGCCCAAATTCCCGACCGGTACCGGATTTGGTTTGTGCTGGCTTTTTATGCTCCCTCCCTCACCGGCGGTGTGGTTATGCAAATCATCTGGACGCCGCTGCTGTCCGGAGACCGGATCGGATACTTGAACAGCCTGCTGCTGAAGCTGGGGCTAATCGACAGCCCGCAGCTTTGGACGCTGGATCCGGCGTATCTGATGAATTCGATGATTGTGGTCACCCTGTGGTCCAGTATGGGGGTAGGCTTTCTGGCTATATTGGCGGGCATTCTCAACGTTGACCCTACCTTGTATGAAGCCGGACGGCTGGACGGCATTAAAAGCCGGCTTCAGGAGATATGGTATATTACCATTCCGTACATGAAGCCCCAGATGCTGTTTGCCTCGGTTATGGCCATCGTAAATGCCTTTAAGGCCGGGAAAATCGGGGAGCAGCTTTCCGGCCAGACGCCCACTCCCCAGTATGCCGGCCATACCCTGGCCAATCACATTGAGGATTACGGCTTAATCCGCTTTGAGATGGGGTATGCGGCGGCGGTATCCATGCTGCTGCTGCTTATGATTTTTCTGTTCAATAGATTAAGCTGGCGCCTGTTCGGCAACAAGGAGGACTGAGAAGGTGAAGCTGGCCTTAAAAATTCCAAAACCGCTGTTTCGAAGAAGGTCGAAGCTGTTCCGTATGGACACCACCCAAAAGGTGCTGATGCTGCTTCTTGGTATGATCGGTATTTTGATGCTGCTCCCGCTTGTGTATATTTTTAATCATGCTCTGAAGCCTTTTTCCGAGTTGTTTATCTTCCCGCCGAACCTCTTCGTCCGCCAGCCAACCCTGCAGAACTTTACGGAGCTGTTCGTGGTGACCCGGGATTCGGTGGTGCCCGCCACCCGGTATTTATTCAACAGCATTGTGGTTTCCACCGTGGGTACCGGTGCAGTGGTTATCGTCAGTGCCATGTGCGCTTATCCGCTCTCCAAGCATCCGTTTCCCGGCCACAAAATTGTATTCAGCACTATTGTCATTTCTTTAATGTTTGTGGCGGAGGCCGTGGAGATTCCCCGTTATGTGATCATCTCCAAGCTGGGCATTATGAATACCTACTGGGGGCATATTCTGCCCCATCTGGCTGCTCCTGTGGGCGTTTTTCTCATGAAGCAGTTTATGGACCAATTGCCCAATGATTTGCTGGATGCAGCCAAAATCGACGGCGCAAGCGAGTTGGGAATATTCTTGCGGATTGTAGTCCCCATCACCATGCCGGCAGTTGCGACGGTCTTCATTCTTCAATTCCAGTCCATCTGGAATGATGTATCCACCTCTGTGCTGTTTATGCAGGATGATGCCATGAAGACATTCCCGTTCTTTCTGTCCACCATCACCCAGAATATGGCCAACTCGGTTGCGAGGCAGACGGCTGCGGCAGCAGCAGGTTTATTGATGTTCCTGCCCACGCTGGTTATATTCCTTATTTTCCAGCGCAAGGTAATCGCCACTATGGCACATTCGGGAATCAAATAGCAGGGAGGTGTTATCATGCGTCGGTTTGCAGGAAGAGGGCTATGGGTCTTGGCAAGCCTGCTGCTTATACTCTCTGCGCTAATACCGGAGATTGCACAGGCGGATGTCATGTACTGGACGTTCACGAAGGACAGCTACAGCAGGCTGGTGGATACACAGCCTGCCTATTATCCCACAGCTGTCCTGGGCAAGGAGGTATATACAGCAGATCCGAAGCAAGCGGGAGGCGTCAAGCTTTTGCCTTTGTCGGGGCCGCAGGACGTGTTTATTGACTACAAAGACCATATCTACATAGCAGATACCGGAAATAACCGGATTGTCCATCTGAATGAGCGTGGTGAATGGGTCCGCAATTTGACATTGGACACGAAGCCATTTTCGGCGCCCAAGGGTGTTTTCGTGGATAAGGATGGATATATTTTTGTGGCCGATACGGGAAATAAACGGATTGTGAAGCTTTCCCCCGACGGCAAGCTGGCAAAGGAATTTCCGGAGCCGAAGCATCCGTTTATACCGGCGGATTTCAAGTATGATCCCGTGAAGGTCATTGCGGATCAGCGCGGGAATCTGTACATCGTTTCCCTGGGCGGCTATTGGGGCATGCTCCAGCTGGATCAGGAGGGCCAGTTCCAGAAGTTTTACGGTACCAACAAAGCGCCGTTCACCTTTATGGACTCCATTAAGAAGGCGCTGTATACCAAGGAAATGGTTGAGAACGAGCTCAGCAAGCTTCCCCAGCCGGTTACCAATGTGACGCTTGATGAAAAAGGGTTCATCTATACCGTCACAAGCAGCGCTGCGAAGGAGCAGGTCAAAAAGCTGAACTTTAAGGGCTCCAATATATTGTCCCAATACGATAAATTCGGAAGCGAAAACAGCAGCTTCGGCGAAAGCAATCCCTTTGACAGGCGCTTCGATAAGAAGGCTGTGCCCCAATTAGCGGATGTGGCTGTTGACGCCTTGGGGAATTTCACTGTGGTTGATTCCAATTTTAATTATGTCAGCCATTACGATGCCAACGGCAACCTGCTTTTCTTCTGGGGAGGAGGCTTCTCAACCGGGGCCGTTCAGCTGGGACTGATTAAGAATCCGGTGGCGGTGGAGCTGAATTCACGCAACGAGCTGTTTGTGCTGGATTCCGAGGAGGGAATCCTGCAGACATTTGCCATGTCCGAGTTCGGAGCCAAGGTCTATGAGGCCAATCAGCTGACACTAAGCGGCCGTTACAAAGACAGTGAGGGGCCGTGGCAGGAGGTCATCCGCCTTAATGCCAGATACATTCCGGCTGTTATGGGTTTGGCGCGGGCGGCGTACAAGGAAGGCGATTATGATAGGGCGGCGGAGCTGTTCAAGGAGGCCGGCAGCCGTAAGGGATACTCGGAGGCGTTCTGGCAGATCCGCCTGCAATGGTTTCAGGAGCACTTTGCCACTGCGGCATCGGCAGTCGTGGCTGCGGCGGCAGGATATCTGATCTGGGGCAAAGCAACCAGGAGATGGAAGGATAAACGGAGGAGGGAGCGGAAGAGCCTCTCCTCCAGGCATCCCTGGCTCCAGCAGCTCCGGCATGTCTTCTATGTGATGAAGCATCCCATTGACGGCTTCAGTGCGGTGAGAGCGGAGCATGCAGGGGGATATTTCGGGGCATTTATCCTCTTAACCGGCGCCTACGTGTCACTTCTGCTCTCCCGTATGTGTTCGGGATTTATCTTTAACCCGGGTCTGC
This sequence comes from Paenibacillaceae bacterium, assembly GCA_029256065.1. GTDB lineage: Bacteria > Bacillota > Bacilli > Paenibacillales > NBRC-103111 > Paenibacillus_AR. The sequence continues at coordinate 14,118 of JAQSYT010000015.1, read as the reverse complement.
CCGGCAATACCAATCTATTATCGGTTCTCGTCAAATTTCTGGCGGTTTGGCTGGGTTGGGTATTATGCCATTATCTGGTAGGCTCAATTTACCGGGGAGAGGCGCGGTTTAAGGATATCTTCATCGGCAGCGCCTATGCATTATCGCCCTTGATTGCCATAGGGCTTCCACTCACCCTGATTTCCAACATCATGACAGAATCTGAAGGCACCATTTACCTTTATCTGGAGAATGCCATGTTTGTGTGGATTGCCTTGATGTTCTTCTGGAAGGTACAATCCCTCCAAAACTACGATTTCGGAGAGACCATCGCTAACATTATCTTATCCGTCTTCGCAATGGCCATTATGGCGGCGCTGCTATTCATTCTATTCGGACTGACCAATGAGCTGGCCGTATTCGTGCACGAATTGTATCAGGAGGCGGTTCTCCGGTGAAAACGTTGTGGAAGTACAAAAGTTGGGTCATAAAGCTGCTGCTGCTTTTCCTGGCCGCATGGGCCATATCCCGCTTGAATTTCTCCAATACACAGATTTCCTTAGGTGCTGCCGCGGTACCCGGCTCTGAGGGAACAGCTAATGTGAAGGCGGTCCTGCCTGATGAGAAGGCATTCCGGCAGATTGCCGAGACGGCTGTGCTGCGCCTTAAGCTGGATGAGTCAACGGGTCACTTTATGGTGGAGGATAAACGGGAGGGCACGGTCTGGAGATCGTTTCCCGATCCCGGCCAGTGGGCCAATGAAGCCATAGGCGGCCTGTGGAAGCAGCATCTTGTTTCGCCGCTGATGCTGGAATACATGGATTTTTCCGTCTCTAACAGCAAGCCGAAGCTAACCAATTTCACAACAGCGGGCGGCGCGGTTGCCAAGGTTACGGAGATTCCGGGCGGCGTAAGAATGGTCTATGATATGCCTGCGCTGGAGCTGTCCATTCCCGTGCAGCTCCGCATCGTCGATGATTATGTGGAGACCAAAATTCTGGACAGTGAAATCGGAGAAAAGCGGTACAGCATGACTTGGCTCAGGCTGTATCCGTTCTTCGGGGCGGAGCAGTCGGCGGGACAGGACGGCTATATGCTTATTCCCGATGGCTCCGGCGCATTGATCCGCTTCGACGGACACGCTTCCTCGGCCAAACGCGTCTATGAAGAGCGTGTCTACGGACCGGATTATTCCTTCAATAATGAGCGCAGCTCACGTCTAAGCGTAACCATGCCCGTTTTCGGGATAAAATCCGGCGGGAAGGCGTTTCTTGCCGTTATGGAGGAGGGGGCGGAATATGCCAAGATCTACGCCTCTCCCGGCGGCGTATTCAGCCAGTACAACTGGGTGACGGGACAGATGCTTTACCGGTCAACGTATTATCAGACCACCAACCGGACGAAAAATACCGGGTACATTGCCTATAACCAAGAGGATCGTTTCCGTACGGACCGGACTGTACGGTACTACCTGCTGGATGCGGAGCATGCCGATTATGTGGGCATGGCCCAGCGGTACCGGCAGCATCTGATGGATGAGCAGGGGATGCTTCCGCTTCAGGCTGCTTCCGGGAGCATTCCGATGTATGTTTCCCTTATAGGCGGCGGACAGGAAAAGGGGGTTATCGGCAACAAGTTTGTTCCCATTACCCCGTTCAGCACAGCGGGAGACATGGTGGAAGCGCTGAAGGCAAAGGGTGTCCGGGCGTTAAATCTGACTTACCTGGGCTGGCAGCAGGACGGGTATACCAATTATGGGGGATACGCTCCGCCGGATGACCGGCTGGGCGGCGAGTCCGGACTGAGGTCGATGATTGAACGTGCCCATGCGGCAGATGTGCCTGTACAGCTTGCCCTGAATGTAGAGGCGAACAGCGGAGGAAACCATGGTTTTTCCTCATCGTACCACGGCATGCGGGATCTGTCGGGAACGGCCCTGGGCTATACCCTATGGCGTTCGGATATCGATGTATCGTATGCCAGCTACAGATATACGGCAGGCTTCCTTCAGGATGATCTGAAGAAGCTGTCCAGGCTGGGAGCGGACGGCTTGCTTCTGCAATGGGGCGGGCAGATGCTGAACAGCGATTTCAATACCAGGTACGGCAGCAGCCGGACGCAGGCAAAGGGCGAACAATTGGAGCAATTTAAGCAGGCCAAGGATATCCTGGATACCGTGCACGGTGAAAATATCAATTTTTATGCGGCAGATACGGTGGATCATATTCATGATCTGTACGACGACTATTCCTACGATCTGTTTACAGACCGCGCGGTTCCCTTCGCCCAGATTGCGCTGCATGGCCTGAAAACCTATACCTCCGGCTTCGAAAACCAGCGGGATCAATACCGCAACGATTTTCTGAAGGATATCGAATATGGCGCGGCGCCCTCCTACCTGTTCACGAACGCCCCGACCCGGGAGCTTACATCGGTTTTCGGCTTGGAGCTGGTGAGCACCGCCTTTGCGGATTGGGAGGAGCAGGCGGTCTCTGAATACGCCAGATACAACGAGGCGCTAGGAGATGTGCAGGGCCAGTTTATTGTGGGGCACCGCCAGCTTGCTCCGGGTGTCCGGGAAACCCGGTATTCCGGCGGCAAGCGCATTATCGTCAACTACAATGACGCGGAGTACCGGAGCGGAAGTGTCTATGTGCCGGCCAAGGATTTTGCCGTTGCCAAGGAGGGGGCCTAAGCCATGAAGCGTTACAGAAGGTTAAAAGCCGAAACAGTCAGCCAGCTGGAAGGGGCCCTGTTCCTGGCTCCATGGATTGTTGGCTTCCTGCTTTTTATGGCGTTTCCCATCGGTTATTCCTTTGTGGTGAGCTTTCACCAGGTCAAGGTTTTGGCCTCCGGCATCAGCATGACCTACAAGGGCTGGGATAATTACAAGTACATCCTGTTTACGGACGGAAGCGTGTTCTACAGCAATTTGGTTCCGTTTCTCCGCGAGGCGCTGTTTATGATTCCGGTTATTCTGATCTTCTCGCTGCTTATTTCCATCATGCTGAACCGGACGTTTCCGGGCAGGCTGTTTTTTCGGGGTGTGTTCTTCCTGCCGGTTATTTTCACCACCGGCGAGGTCATCAATGAGTTTATCAGCCAAGGTAAAGGAAGCATGGGGTTTCTCGAGCGCTATAACGTTGCCTCTTACATTAATGATCTGCTGCCCCATTCATGGGCCACTCCCATAATGGCGGTGATGAGCTCCATTGTGCTTGTGCTGTGGTATTCAGGCGTGCAGATTCTGCTGTTTCTGGCAGGAAGGCAGACCATCTCTCCAACCGTCTACGAAGCCGCCCGCATCGACGGGGCAACGCCCTGGGAAACCTTCTGGAAAATAACACTTCCCGGAATGATTCCGTTTATTTTGCTGAATTGCATCTACACCATTGTTGATTTATTCACATTCCCGACCAATCCGGTCATCAGCAAGGTCTCCACAAGCGACTACGGTTTATCGAGCGCATTGGCTTGGATCTATTTCGGGGTGATTTTTATCTTTTTGATGATCATGTTCGTGATTTTTTCCCGCATGACCAAACCCTATAAGGAAGCTGTGTGAGAAGGAGGAATTTTTGACCCATGCTGAAATTATCGGGCCTCCCCAAGGTTAAACGCGGTGATCTGCCTTCTCCCCGGGCGGCACTGTTCCGGCTGCGGAAAACGGTTTTCGGGCTGGAGGTGGACAACGGACTGCTGTTTAAGCTGCTTTTGTATGTGGTTCTGGTGGACATCGCCTACATCTATCTGAATCCCTTAATCTATATGGTTACCACGATGGTGAAGAACGCGGCGGATTTGATGGACCCGGCAGTCACCTGGATTCCGAGAACCGTCTATATGGGGGTGCTCCAGGAGGCCTGGGCCAAGCTGGACTATCCCAGAGCCTTTTTGACGAGTCTTGCGCTGTCGGGCACGATCGCCATTCTGCAGACCGCATCATGCGCCGTTGCCGGATATGCCTTCGCCAGACTGAATGTTCCGTTTAAGCGGTTCTGGTTTTTCTGCCTGCTGCTTACCTTTATCGTCCCGCCCCAGCTTACGGTGCTGCCGAAAATTCTGGTAGCCACCAAATTTGGCATTTTTGGCTCGCCGATCCCCTTCGTATTGCCTGCCGCCTTCGGACTGGGGCTTAAGGGCGCCTTATTCGTGATCATTTACCGGCAATTTTTTTCCACCCAGCCCAAAGAGCTGGAGGAGGCGGCCAAGATGGATGGCGCCGGCATATTCAGAGTATTCTACAAGGTCATGCTGCCGCTGGCCAAGCCGGCCATTCTGGTGGTATTCCTGTTCTCGTTTGTCTGGAATTGGAATGATTCGTATGATCCCTCGGTATTCATGCGGGGAGCGGAGCATCTGCCGCTGTCCGTAGGGATCACGAGTATGAATGAATCGTTGAAGCAGGAGGCTGAATTGCTTGGCCCTTCCATCTATCAGGATCCGATTAAAATGGCGACTGCATTTCTCATCATTCTGCCGACACTGGTGCTTTACTTCTTCGCCCAGCGCTGGTTCGTGGAGTCGGTAGACCGTACGGGGCTGGTGGAGTAGAGGGGCACACATGCGGCAGCCCATAAAAAGGAGAGCGACTATGCAAGCTGAACAAATGATTGGCATCCGCCAAGAAAGCGGATATTCCGGTGCAAAGCTGGGCTGCGGCTTATTGGCCGGACGGCAGTGTGAAATGGAGCACCCACGCTGCGGTTATGCCGCCGGATGACGCCGGGCCTTATATTCTGCGCAAAAGCAGCTGCCCTTCCGGCTGCTCACCGGCCCTGTGTTCGGTTATGATCCGCAAACGGGAAAGCTGGAGCATATGGACGATGATAACTGGGGACGGACCTTGACTGTCAGCATGGGAGGCCCGCAGGCCATCGGAACCAAGTGGAATTGGGGTTACCCCATGTTTTCCTGCGGGCTTGCCGCTTACGCCGCGAAGCATCTGAAGCGGCGCGACCTGGCACTCCAAGCATGGAGGATTCTGCTGAAGGATGGCCTTGGTCAAACACCGTTAGCCGGGATGACCAAGCTCTTGCACAGTGATGATTATCTCCGTCCCTTGTCCCGGGAAGTCGAAGACATTTCCACAAATTCGGCGTCACAATGGTCGTTGAACGCCATCCTCTGTCTGGAATTCATCCCGGAAGAGCTGCCTGCAACCGTGGAAGAGGCACGCTGACTTCTTCCAAAAAAGCTTCAAACCAATCCAAGCCCACGCGCTCAGCATGGGCTTGTTTGTCATGAAGGGTCAAGCGGGCAAGGTTTTTTATTTATGTATGTAATCCGATTGTAATGGACAAGGCTTATATGTAAAATAGAGGGGACTCATGGGGGAAACCCAACTGATGGGAGAATGTTGATGGAGAAACAACGAAAAAAAAGGTTTAACAGCCGCAGTGTACTGATGACGTGGACGTTGTCGTATTTGGCTGTTTTGCTGCTTCCGGTTTTTTTAAGCGCGGTTGTCTACCTGCAATCCAGCAAAATGCTTACGGATGAAATCCACCTGGCCAATGATTCGCTGCTGAAGCAGCTGAGAGAGCTGATGGACAAGCAGGTGGAGGCTATGGAGCGCCTCAACTTTGAGCTGAACTGGAATACCAAGGTCCGGGAACTGGTCGACCAGCATAAATACAACATTTATCCGGAAGAATACCTGTATGACCTTCATAATGCCACAAAGGATCTGGTTTTGTACCAGTCGGCTTATTCCGAAGCGGACTTATTCTATACTTACATTGCCAAGCAGGATACGGTGATGCTGCCCGGCATTTACCGAGAAGCCCGGTTTGCGTATAACGAGCACCACCAGTCCTCCGAGCTCAGCTACGAGGAATGGATTGAAATCCTCCGCAGAGACAAGTTCAAGGGGTTTGTGCCCATAAACCGGGTTCTGGACAGAGGCGGCTCTGTCCCTGCTCTGGCGTATATCAGCACCTATGACTATGAGGACGGAAAACCCTCCGGCGCCAATGTGATTTTGGTGGACCAGTCCAAGATTCTGACGGCCATCAACAACATCCAGGCGTTCAGCAAGGGCCAGGTGCTGATTGCGGACGCTGACAACAAAGTATTGATCTCCAGCTCGGAATCCACCCTTTCCGCGGAGCTGCCCTTTGGCAAGCTGCCGGAGGGCGGCGGCATGTTCTTCTGGAAATCCGGGGGGAACAAGTACGAGGTATTCAATATCCCTTCGGCGGTTTCCAAGCTGCAGTACATCTCTGTCATTCCCAGTGAGGTGTATTGGAAAAAAGCCCAGCTGGTCCGCAATCTGACCCTGGCCAGCATTGCTGCCAGTTTGTTGGGCGGAGGCCTCCTGACATTATTCTTTCTGCGGAAAAATTATAACCCTGTCCAACGGTTGGTATACGCTTTCCGCAATAAGTCGTCAGTGCGCGAGAACGGCGGCAATGAATTTCTTTACATCCAGCAGGCTGTAGACCGGACCTTGAATGAAATGGATCATATGGTGCTGGAGATGAAGAAACAGCATTATACCCTGCGCTCCAATTTTGTCACCCGCCTCCTGAAGGGCAAACCGGATAATGGCCTGCCCCTGGAGGAGTCCCTGGCGGCTTATGAGATGGAGCTGCTCTCGGAGAAGTTCGCCGTTCTGCTGTTCTATGTAGAGGACCATGATATTTTCCTGGAACGGATTCAAGGCAAAAGCACCGGCGAAAAGCTGAAGCTCCTGGATTTCATCGTCACCAACGTTGTAGAAGAGCTTGTGAACACCAAACACCGCGGCTATATGACGGAAGCGGATGATGCGCTGGCCTGCCTGATCAGTCTGTCCGATAGGAACCCGGAGGAGCAAATGCAGGATCTGCTCCAGGTTGCCCGCACAGCCCAGGATTTTCTGGCGGAGAAATACAGCATCTATATAACCGTATCCCTCAGCAGTGTGCACAGCGGATTGGATCAGGTCCACCAGGCTTATCAGGAAGCGATTTATTCCATGGAGTACAAGCTGGTGATGGGCAAGCAGGAAATTCTCCCCTTCGAGGAAATTGAACGGTACACCAGCCGGACAGAGTCCGATTCCGGTTATTATTATCCGCTGCAAAGCGAGCAGCAGCTGATCAATTATGTGAAGGTAGGGGATTTCTCTGCAGCCAAGTGCGCATTGGAGGAGATTCTGGAAATGAATTTCTCCAGACATCCCGTTTCGGTCCCGGTGGCCCGCTGTCTGATGCTGGATCTGGTGGGCACACTTATCAAGAGCATCGGCGAATTGAGCGGAGCCCAAGAGAATATTCTGATTCAGAACCCCCGGCGGATCGAGAGACTGTCCGCTTCGGAAACCTTGGTGGAAATGCGGGAGCACCTGACGGGGATGCTGCAGGACGCCTGCGATTTTGCCGAAGCGAAGCGTATGCAAAATGTCCAATTGAACCGTCAGCGGGCACTGGACGGGCTGATCGGCGAGGTATCCGCCTATATTGACCAGCATTATACCGATCCCGGCCTGAATGTATCCCTGCTGGGCCAGCTGTTCGAGATGAAACCCACCTATCTGTCCAAGCTGTTCAAGGACCAGACAGGGGAAGGGCTGCTGGAGACGGTTAACCGCAAGCGTATCCAGCGGGCCAAGCAGCTGATGTCCGCCAGCAGGCTGACGGTGAATGAAGCGGCTGAGAAATCCGGTTTTAACGATGTGGGGACCTTCATCCGCACCTTCAAAAAAATCGAGGGCATCACCCCCGGCAAGTACAAGGAAATTAATGACGAATAAGGCGGCTTGCCTCAAGCCCTGATCCGGAGTATGATCTGCCGGACGGGGCTTTTTCTTACCCGGCAGGCAATAAGATGCGGCTTTTGGACCATCTGCATATGCTTTTGGCGATATTGCCGATTTTGTGCTGACCGTTTTCAATTCCTTTGGATGTACTGAAGATATACAACCGAAGCGGGGAAACTTATAGTAAAAGCATGAGCTGCCGGCAAGCAATTGCACACGGAAGCAGCCCATTTTACGGACGATTAAAAAGGAGGTTAATAAGAGTGCGGAATAAATTCAAAAAAACAGTACCCGCTCTGATGGCATTAACAATGGTAGGAGGCGCACTGGCAGGCTGCTCCGATAAAGGCGGGGACCAGGGTGCGGCATCTCCTGCAGCCGGTTCCTCTGCAGCTCCTGCAGCTGCGGTTACGTATCCGATTCAAACCGACAAAACCTTGACCTATTGGGGCGCTCTGCCCAACAACCTGGTGGGGGTTAAGTCCAAGCATGAAGAGGTTCCCTTCTATCAGGAATGGCAAAAACGGACAGGCATCAAGGTGAATTTCACCACGCCTCCCGCCAACCAAACCAATGAAGCCTTCAACGTAATGCTTGCTTCCGGAGAATTGCCGGATATGCTGGAATACAACTTCTTCAACTTCCCGGGCGGACCTGAGAAGGCCATCAAAGACGGCTATATCATGAAGCTGAATGATCTGATCGACAAGTATGCGCCGAATTACAAGAAGTTTTTGAAGGAGCATCCGGAAATCGACAAGATGGTGAAAACGGATGAAGGCAGCTATTATTCCTTCCCCTTTATCCGGGGAGACGATTCCCTCCTGATCTTCCAAGGCCCTGTTATCCGTAAGGACTGGCTGGATGAGCTGGGACTGGCAGTTCCGGAAACCATCGACGATTGGACCACTACCTTGAAGGCCTTCAAGGAGAAAAAGGGAGCCAAAGCCCCCATTTCCTTCGTAGGCAAGCCGCGGGTGTTTAATGAATTGGGCAACGGTGCCTTTGTTGGAGCCTTCGGTGTAACCCGTGACTTCTATCTGGATAACGGAACGGTCAAATTCGGACCGGCGGAGAAGGGCTATAAGGACTTCCTGGCACTCTTCCGTCAATGGTATGCGGACGGCCTGCTGGATAAGGACGTAGCCACCGTGGATTCCAAGGTTTTGGATGCTAACATTACTTCGGGAGCAACAGGCGCAACCTGGGGCAACGCTGGCGGCGGTATCGGCAAATGGCAGCCTCTGCTGAAGGAAAAGGACGCTAAGGCTTCTGTAGTAGGAACCCCTTACCCGGTTCTGAAGAAGGGTGAAACGCCAAAATTCGGCCAACGCGACTATGCGTTCTCCACCGGTGGGATGGTAGCTATTTCGACCAAATCCAAAAACGCCGAGCTGGCTGTGAAAATGCTGGATTATGGCTACAGCCAAGAAGGTCAGCTGTTCCATAACTTCGGTACCGAAGGCACCAGCTACAAGATGGAGAACGGCTATCCCACATATACGGATCTGATCATGAAGAACCCGGACAAGCTGGCGCCTGCCCAAGCCATGAGCCTTCACATCAGAGGCAATACCATGGGTCCCTTCGTTCAGGATAAGCGTTATTCCGAGCAGTATCTGAATATGCCGGAGCAGCAGCAGGCTGTATCCATCTGGCAGAAGACAGACATGGCCAAGTATCAGCTTCCGTTGGTAACCCCGACTCCGGAGGAAAGCGCAGAGTTTGCCAAGATCATGACCGACGTGAACACGCTGGTGGATGAAATGACTCTGAAGATTATTCTGGGGGCTGAGCCGCTGGAATCCTACGAAAAGTATCTGGAGAAAATGAATTCCATCAAGCTGTCCCGTGCCATCGAGATTAAAAAAGCAGCACTGGACCGTTATAACAAGCGGTAAGAGACTGCGAGGATATTAGATAGAGGTGCCGGGAGAGGCGGCTTGTCCCTTCTCCCGGTTTTATAGAGAAGGAGGAGTGGCAGGAGATGTCCAAAGTGACAGCTGTGAGTGGACAAGGACATGGGGCCGTTATTGACAGAAACAGCTTCAAGCACCGGTTCAAGCGGGATTTTAAGCTGAATAAGCTGCTGTATTTTATGATGATCCCCGTTTTAGCATATTACATTATTTTCCATTATTTTCCCATGTATGGAGCGGTAATCGCCTTTAAGGACTATTCCCCCATGAAGGGGATTATGGGCAGTGATTGGATCGGTTTTGCCCATTTCAAGGATTTCTTCGGCAGCTATTATTTTTGGCGGATTCTCACCAATACGATCGTTATCAGTGTATACTCCCTGATATTTATGTTCCCGGCTCCGATCATACTCGCCTTGCTGATTAATGAAGTGAAGAACCAGGCCTTTAAGCGGGTTGTCCAAACGGTTTCGTATATGCCGTATTTTATTTCACTGGTCGTTATTTGCGGCATGATTACCGACTTCACCAATAGCAACGGCATTATTAATACAATCTTTTCCTGGTTCGGTTATGACGGGGCAGCGATGCTGCAGAAGCCCGGGCTGTTCCGCCCGATCTATATTTTTTCAGAGGTTTGGCAAAAAATCGGTTGGGATTCCATCATCTATATTGCCGCTTTGATGGGCATTGACCAGGAGCAATATGAGGCGGCCCGTATCGACGGCGCCAGCCGGCTGAAGCAGATGTTCTATATCACGCTGCCTGGTATTCTGCCTACCATCACCATTATGTTTATTCTCCGGATGGGCAATATGCTGAATGTCGGCTTCGAGAAGATCATCCTGTTGTACAATCCGGTGACCTATGAAACGGCGGATGTGATTTCCTCCTTCGTGTACCGGAAGGGTCTTCTGGAATTCGGCTGGAGCTACAGTACCGCAGTGGGACTGTTCAATTCGATTGTAAATCTGGTGCTGTTGATCTCGGCTAACTATATCAGCCGCAAGGTCAATGACAGCGGACTCTGGTAGAGGAGGAGTAACATGTACACGAAATCCGGCTCGGGTGAAAGAGCCTTTATGATCACGATCTACATGGTGCTTTCCGCACTGGTAGTGGTAACCTTATATCCGCTGCTGTATGTGGCATTTGCCTCCTTCAGCGATTCATCCCAGCTAATTGCCCACCGGGGCTTTATGTATAAGCCCTTGGGCTTCAGCCTGGAAGCCTACAAAAGTGTATTTAATAACCCTGGCATCATTAAAGGTTACGGCAACACCCTGTTCATCCTTGTGGCAGGCGTATCGCTGAACCTGCTCCTGACGGCCATTGCGGCGTATGTGTTATCCCGCAGAGGCGTGATGTGGAACAGCCTGTTTACAATTCTGATCGTATTCACGATGTTCTTCCATGGCGGTTTGGTTCCGTTGTACCTGGTGGTAAAGGGTGCGGGCCTTATCGATTCCTTGTGGGCCACGATTATTCCGTTTGCTGTCAGCACCTTCAACCTGATTATTATGCGCACTTCTTTCCAGGCTATACCTGAGAGTCTGGAGGAATCGGCCAAGATTGACGGGGCTAACCATCTGACTATTCTGTTCCGGATTGTGCTGCCGTTGTCCATGCCGGTGGTAGCGGTTATGATCCTGTATTATGCGGTTGAAAAATGGAATGCCTGGTTCTACGCGTCCATCTTCCTGAAGGACCGGAACCTGTTCCCGCTGCAGCTGGTGCTCCGGGAAATCCTCATCGCCAACTCCACGGACAGCATGACGGCCGGAGCCAGCTCCGGCGATCAATTCAAGATTGGCGAGACCATCAAGTATGCCACCATCATGGTAGCGACTGTGCCGATTCTGGCTGTGTACCCCTTCGTACAGAAGTATTTCGTGAAGGGCGTTATGATCGGAGCAGTGAAGGGCTAAGCAGCCTCGTGCTACTCAAGTACGGAACGACGACTGTTCTCCCAGGGCGGGTTTGCAAACACGGCCTAAAGCGGAGAATGGTCGTTTTTATTGGGAATCGAGTCAAGAGGCAGGCTTCATAGACTTGACGGTTAAAGGCTGGGCAGCTCTGACCGATAACGGAACTCTGCGACGCTTACCTGTCCAAACTCCGCCCGTTCCTGCTATAAACAGAACTCAAGGGCTCTTAGAAGGCTGATGACGGCTGTTCGGCGGCAGTTTTACTATTTAACAGTCGTAGAGTTCCGTTACCGCAGATCGTGAGGCGAATTCGGCCTTTAAGCTTCTCTCAGTTCCGTTGGCGTTTGCAGAAGCTCTGTTTGTATTGGGCCAATGCTTCAGGAGCTTGAGCATAGCCGGAACAGAGTTAGAATGTAAATGGACAAATATTGAAAATATGTAAATTAATAAATGAAAACGCTTTTTTCCTATTGCAGCAAGATAATGCAATAGGGCCAAAAATGTATCAACCGCTGAATCCTGCCAATCAAAAATGTCCCATTGCCGGAACCGGCAAGGGAGAGGTACGCTACAGTACATGTACGTAGATTAAAAGCAGGAGGATAAGCATGAGTGTGCAAATGGAGCAATTGAACCGGGGGCTGGCAGCAGTCTGTACCTCCGAGGGAATATTCGTCAGCTGGCGGCTGTTGGGACAGGAGGTCACCGGTGCTTCAGACCGCGGCTTGACCGGTGCGGATTTTGTCCTGTACCGGAATGGCCAGCGAATTGCCGAGATCACGGACAGCACCAACTATCTGGACCGTGAAGGCACCAACGGATCAGTCTACGCCGTTGCTGCGGTGGTAAGCGGGGAGGAGCAGGCTCCTTGTGCCGAAATCCACCCTTGGGAAACCCCCTGCATGGAGATTCCGCTGCAGAAGCCGGCAGACGGCGTGACGCCTGTGGGCCAGGCCTATACCTACAGCGCCAATGACATGAGTGTGGGCGATGTGGACGGGGACGGGGAATATGAATATATCGTCAAGTGGGACCCGTCCAATTCCAAGGATGTCTCCCATGTAGGCTATACAGGCAATGTATATCTGGACTGCTACAAGCAGGATGGCAGGTTGTTATATCGGATTGACCTGGGGGTTAATATCCGGGCGGGAGCTCATTATACCCAGTTTCTGGTGTATGACTTTGATGGAGATGGTAAAGCGGAGCTTATGTTCAAAACGGCGCCGGGCACCCGGGTGATCCGGTACGCAGATGGTGCAGCCGTGTCGGAGGCGTACATTACACTGCTGCCGGAGGACGCTGCTGCCGGATACACGCATGCAGACGATTACCGCATGAGCGGCGATGACTATGCAGCCCATGTAGTGGACATGTTCCAGGGCTGGCATGCTCACGAGGAAGTGGTGGCCGGGACTTGGCCGGCAACACTGGAGGAATGCTTCGGCATCGCGTCCCAGTACACCTATCCCCTCTCCCGGGAGGATGCGGTGCGCCTGGCGGATTATTTCCTGGATGTGTATGCTCCCAGCCGGAGCCAACGCAACAAGCTGCGGGAATTCGAGGGCTTCATTGTGAAGGGCCCTGAGTACCTCACCGTTTTCCGCGGGGACACGGGAGAGGAACTTAGCACTGTGCGCTACAAGCCGGGACGCCATGACGACGGGCTGATGTGGGGGGACTATTCCTGGAACCGGATCGAGCCGGGGAACCGGGTGGATCGTTTCCTGGCGGGCGTGGCCTATCTGGACGGACGCACCCCTTCGGCCCTGTTTGCCCGCGGGTATTACACCCGGGCCACCATGGCCGCGTACAACTGGGACGGCCAGGAGCTGAAGGAGCTATGGTATACCGACAGCGGCTGGGTGACCATGAACAATCCCTTCGCGGATACATTGCATGAACAGAATGGACGGAACCCCGGCTTTGGCGGTTTCGCCAAACAAGGGGCTCATGCCCTGTCTACCGCCGATGTGGACGGGGACGGCTGCCAGGAAATCGTCTATGGTTCGGTGACCATCGACCAAGATGGCAGCATCCTGTACAGCTCCGGCGGCATCCTGCCGGAGGGCAGCATAGCCCCCGGCGAATACGCCAAGCTGGGCCATGGGGATGCGCTGCATGTGGCCGTGGTGGATCCCGACCGGGATGGCCTGCAGATCTATATGGTTCATGAGGAAGGCAGCCATGCCCCCTACGGCTATACCCTGCGGGATGCAGCTACCGGAGAAGTGCTGTACGGTGCCTTTGCCTCAGAAGATGTGGGCCGGGGCATGATCGGCAAGGTGGAGCGGTCGGTGCCGGGCCTGCAAACCTGGTGCAGCGAAAGCCACCTGGCCCATGAGCCGTCCCGGGGCCTGCGTTCGGCCAAGGGTGAGAAGCTGGACGAGCAAGCGCCGGGCACCAACATGAGCATCAAGTGGGCGGCGGATATGACGACACAAATCATCAGCGGCACCTTCGACAAAGACGTAGCCATAAAGGATTGGAAGCGGGGCACGCTGCTGATCGCGGAGGGGACCCGCTCCAACAACGGCACCAAGGGCAA
>JAQSYT010000337.1 GCA_029256065.1 Paenibacillaceae bacterium | reverse complement strand
CAGCTTGCCTTCGGGTATGCCTCCGCCGGTATCCTGAAACCGGAGGGTAATCTGTTGCTCCGTTCCCAGGAATGCCAGAACCTCGATCCGGCCACCGTCGGCCATGGCCTCGATGGCATTTTTGACCACGTTAATGAACACCTGCTTTAATTGATTCTCCACGCAGAGGACCTTCAGGGGCTCCAGCGGAGCTTCAAAAGCCATCTCCACATTGTTCATATTGGCTTGGGATTCCAGCAGCATCAGCACATCTCCGATGATATTGCCCACATCCCGCACCGCAAAGTCCACCGCCTGCGGCTTGGCCAATACCAGCAGCTCGCTGACTATCTGCTCGATCCGGTTCAGCTCGTCAAGCATAATGTCCATGTAGTTGCTTTTGGCCGAGCCTGTGGTGGTAATCAGCTTGGTAAAGCCCTTCAGCGCTGTCAGCGGGTTGCGGATTTCATGGGCAATTCCTGCCGCCAGCTGGCCGACCGCCGACAGCATCTCTGTCTTGCGGAGCATTTCTTCCGTTTGCTTGCGGCCGGTAATATCCTCGGACAGCTTCAAGAATTGAATAATACCCCCTCTGTCATTCTTGATTGGGATGATCTTGGCCAATTCCCAATAGTAGTCGCGGTTTTTGGCCCTGCTTTTCAATTCGCCTGTCCATGTCTCTCCGGAGGTGACCTGCTTCATTATGCGGGAGAAGCCGCCGGCGGTTTCGTCCCAGAGGCTGAGGGAATCCAGCTTCTGCTCCATAACCTCCTCCAGCCCATATCCTGTGACGGCGGTGAACTGTGGATTGACATATTCCACCGCTCCTGTGACATCGGTAATGATCGTGATGCTGGGGCTTTGCTCAATGGCGTAGAAAAGCTTGGTCAGCTCTTCATTAACGCTCTTCAGGGTGGTAATGTCCACGAAGGTCAGCACCACGCCGTTGACAAAGCTATCCTCTGTCCGGTAGGGGAGGATCCGCATGCTGTACCAGCTGCCGCTTTTACTTTGGATTTCCCGCTCCAGCGGAATCAGCGTTTGCAGCACATTTTGGGCATCCTCCACCAGCGTATCATGCTTGAACTGATGGGAAATATGGGTAATAGGACGGCCATAATCCACTTCCATCAGGTTGATTTCCTTGGTGATGGCCGGCGTGAAGCGGCGGATGCACATCCGTTTGTCCAGGAAGATGGTACCGATCCGTGTGCTGGCCAGGAAGTTGCTCATATCATTATTGAGATCCGTCAGCTCCTGAATCTTGAATTGAAACTCAGTATTGACCGTCACCAGCTCTTCGTTCACCGACTGCAGCTCTTCATTGGCGCTTTGCAGCTCCTCGTTGGCTGACACCAGCTCCTCGTTGGTGGACTGCAGCTCCTCATTGGAGGTTTCCAGCTCCTCAATGGTAGCCTGCAGCCGCTCCTCCGCCTGCTGCAGCTCATGCTCCAGTTCCATAATCCGCAGGCTAACCGTCGTCTCCATATCCACGGGGACCATATGGATGGCATCCACCGGCTGCTCCTTTTGCTCCTCGAAGAGCACCAGAATATGCTTCTCGTACGAGCTGTGGGTTAAGGAGAACGGTTTAATTATGAGGTCGACTATCCTTTGGCCCTGCTTCGTGTTTATCTTCAATGCCCGGTACACCATCTGCTGCTTCTCCCGCCGGACCTTCTGGATAGCGGTGAAAATGGCCACAGAGAGAGTGGAGTCCACCATCTTAAACAGATTCCAGCTGGGTTTTCCCTGAGCCAGTGTCAGATATTCATTAACTTCCCCGTTCAAATGCACCACATCATTGTTATGATCGATAACCAGACAAGGAGCCATATGCTCCTCGGACAGCACCACATGCATCGCATCTGTTTTTTTGTGGCTATGCTGCCCGCGTATGGACGGAACCGCCCGGTCATAGCGGGGATGAACGAATTGCTGGTTGAAGCGGTTATGGCTGTCCAATAACTCCGGAGCACTTAATTGCTTGGCGTTACGGTGGCTGAAAATATTCCAATGCCGGTCCACAGGCTGGAACTGGCTGCTGAACCGGCCGAGGGTTTCGCTGGGACCCAGGAAGAGATGCCCTTCGGGTGTCAGGGCGAAGTGAAAGAGCGACAGGACCTTGTATTGCATTTCCGGCTGCAGGTAAATCAGCATATTCCGGCAGGTAACCAGGTCGAGATTGCTGAACGGCGGATCCTTAATTATATTGTGCGGCGCAAAAATAATCATTTTGCGGATATCCTTGCTGATCTGGAACACGCCATCGTCAAGGATAAAGTACCGCTCCACATCCTCATTGGACAGGTAGGGAATGATGCTTTCCGAATAAATTCCCTGGCTGGCATATTCAATAGATTCCTTGTCCAAATCAGTAGCAAAAATCTTGACGGTGTACGGTATGCCCAGGGAATCGATGTATTTGCGCAGCAGAATGGCGATGGAATAGGCTTCCTCGCCGGTAGAGCAGCCCGCCACCCAAACCCGGACCTCTTTGTCCACGGCACGGTTGACAAACAGGGAGGGCAGGACCTTTTCGTACAGCGACTGGAAGGCCTGCGGATCACGGAAAAAGTTCGTTACCCCAATCAACAGGTCCTTGCGGAGCGCCTGCAGCTCCCCCTTATTGTTTTCCAGGTAGACCAAATAATCGGCAATGGTTTGGAGGTTGATCATGGTCATCCGGCGTTCTATGCGGCGCATAACGCTATTGCGCTTGTAATAGGTGAAGTCGATGCCGCTCTCCTGCTTGATTCTGTCAAAAATAAGCTGTATGTACTGTTCAATTGTTATCGTAACCGTCAGATTGCCCGTTGCCGAAGAAGACGGGTATTGCAGTCCGGCATGCTGTAGAAGCCGTTCCGCTATCTGCTGGGGATTATGGACCCAATCCACATTACCCGTCATAACGGCGCTGTTGGGCATGCCGTCAAATTTGGCGGAGTGACTGTCCTGGACGAGGACCAGCCCGCCCGCCTCCTTCACCGCGATTACCCCGCGGGAGCCGTCGCTGCCGGTTCCTGACAGCACGATACTGATCGCCCGCGGACCGCAGGCGGCTGCCAGAGAGCGGAAGAAAAGATCGATAGGCAGGTGCAGGCCCGGCTTGGGCAAAGCATCCTTCAGCTGCAAATGTCCGTTGCCAAGGGTAAGATTTTTGCGGGGAGGATTCAGATACACATGATTGGCTTCAATCCGCATGCCGTCTTCGGCTTCATGGATGCGCATCCGGGTATTTTTGCTGAGGATATGGGCCATCAGGCTTTTGTGATCCGGAGACAGATGCTGAACTACGATAAAAGCCATCTCCGAGTCGGAGGGCATATAATCAAAGAATTGCTCCAACGCCTCCAGCCCGCCGGCTGAAGCACCTATACCCACAATATATAACGGGCCTCTGTCGGCTTGGGCCGGTCCGGAGGCAGGCAGGGCTGCTGGAGTATCTGATCCGGGTTCCTTCATTGAGTCGTTCAACATCTGTTTTCCCCTTTATCAGCCGGATCTGGGATGGAAGCCTCTTATTCCCGCGGCACCTAAGATAGCATGATCAATATCTTCCAAAGCAAATTATGGAATATGCTGTGTTTGACATCCAATTCATATAATAAGAGTAAGGGCGGAAAGTCGTCAAATTCGACAAATTACGCCGATTTTTCTAACAACCATCCGATAATCAATATATCCGGTTATAATCAAATATCCACCTGTTCAAGTGAAAGAAGCGTGTTATGGCGGGTTTTTTGGTCCGGGTACGTTAGTGATTATGTCCGTTACCGCCTCTATCGGTTTTAATGGTGGCAGGGCCAGTTAAGGCAGCCCGCTACTCAACAGGAGGAGAGGACATGAAAACAAGATTCATTAGATTGATCTGTCTGACCTTGGTATTTACGTGTTTGTTCACGTACCAGGCGCTGGCAGTACATGCGAAGACAGGAGGGGAATCCACCATCACGGCCAACAACGGAGAACAGCTGAAGCTGGGGGCCAAATCCCTGTATGTAAACAGCTCCCTCGCGGCCAGCGAGCCTGCCGCATTCCAATTCAAGACCATCCATGAAGCGGTAGCCGCCGCAGTGGACGGCACCCAGGCAGAGCCTATGGTTATTTATATTGAGCCTGATGTGTATCAAATGAACGGGACGCTGCATGACCGGGGCTTGTATGTGGACAAGGACTGGGTCAGCTTGATCGGCCTGGCCGAGGATGCCCAAGACGTTGTGCTGGCGGACAACCGGGGACATACCATCGGTGCGGAAAGCGCAAGCGGCTCCTCCCCTGCCGAGACCATCTTCATTACAGGCACCGGCTTCCATGCGGAGAACCTGACCATTGGCAACTATTGCAACGTGGATCTGGTGTATCCCCGCGATCCCTCCAAGAATCAGGAGAAGCGGTCCTCCACCATTACCCAGGCGTATGTAATCGGAGCCGCCAATAAAGACAAGAAGCTGGATCATTACTCCTTCGATAATGTCCGCTTTGTCAGCATGCTGGACACCATTGCTCTTGGCGAGGTGGAGCGGGTTTATTACGAAAACTCCTATGCTCAAGGCACGGATGATTACATGGGCGGCAGTGTGATTCAGGTTATGAAGAATACCACCCTGCACAATTTCACCAACAAGCCGATTTATGCCGCAGGCAAAGAAGGCATGGCCTTTATCGATTGCGTATGGGAGATTAACTTTGCCGACAGCCAGGATCTGTTTCTGGCGAAGAATTCCTCCACTCTGTACCTGATCAATAACAGCTTCAAGGATCTGAACGGCAATCTGAAGTCCATTCAATGGGCTCCTTATCCGGCCAGCAATATTAAATCCTATGCCTCCAACATTACGCTGGACGGCAAGCCTTACACGATTCTTCCGGAAGAGAACGGCACTGTTCTGAACCAGGAGCAGCTGAAGGCCTATTCCGTATACAGCCTGTTGAAGGGTGAGGATGGCTGGGACCCTGCCGGTATGAAGACGGCTTCTGCCGCTGAGAAGGATCTGCCCATCAATATTTCGGTTACCAAATCGGCCTCTATCCGCACCGGCGAAGAGACTGCAGAGCTGGCCGCCAGCGTATTCCCGGCTACTGCCAGCCAGAACATTACCTGGTCCATCAATAGTGATGCTGCTGTACTCTCCGCCACCACCGGCGCAAGCGTGAAGGTGGAGGGTAAAAATACCGGCGAGAAAGCCGTTGATGTAATCGTAACGGCAACCGCCGATAATGGTATTTCCAACCGGGCCATTGTCACGGTATCCCCGTCCTTTATCGCTGCGCCCGCCTTTACCCAAGCACCAGTACTGACTGGGCCGCAGAATGGGACCCTCTCCGTCCAATATGCCTTGGACCTGGCTTTTGAGAAGGGCGTCAGAGCCGACCAGTCGCTGATCACCTGGTATCGTGCAGATGACCAAAACGGCTCCAATCCGGTTGAAATGGCTGTATCCTCCGGAAATACCCCGTTGACCTCCTACACCCTGACGGCGGGCGATGTTGGCTATTATGTGATGGCCTCCATTCAGCCCAAGCATCTGCGGAGCCATGAGGGCGAGGCCGTTACTGCCGTCAGCAGCAGAGCGGTTACGCTGGAGGACATCTCCGGAGCCGGTATTGAAAAGTACAATTACCGCACCACCTTCGAAAACTTCTCCACCACCTGGCAGCCCAAGCTGTTGAATGGCGTGTGGACAGTGGACACTCTGTATCCGCTGGACC
>JAQSYT010000336.1 GCA_029256065.1 Paenibacillaceae bacterium | reverse complement strand
ACCAGCTCACCGCCCTCGGCTCTCGCTCTCGCCCAGATGGTTCCCCGCCCTTCCGCAGCATCAAAGCCATGCGTGATGGAATTCTCCACCAAAGGCTGGAGGCTCAGCTTGGGAACCAGGGCATACTGCACCGCCTCGTCCATTTCATAGCATACCGTAAAATGGTCCCGAAACCGGAAGGCCTGAATGGATTCATAGGAGCGCAGCAGCTTGATTTCCTCCTTCAGAGAAATCAGCTCGATTTCAGAGTTGAGGCTTGCCTCCAGAATCAACCCCAGGGAGCCGCAGATTCCGGCGATGGAATCCTGCTTTTCCCGTTTGGCAATCCATTTCACCGTGTTCAGGGTATTCAGGAGAAAATGCGGGTTCATCTGGGACAGCAGCATCTGGAAGCGGACCGCCTGTTTTTGCCGTTCCTCCAGCTTCAGCTTCCCGATCAGGGCCAGCACATCATCAATCATCCGGTTGAAGCTTTTCCCCAGAGAGCGGACCTCCGCAGTAGCCTCCTCGCCGATGCGGATTTTCACATTCAGCTTCTTGTCCGACGCCTCCTCCATGCTGCGCTGCAGCATATGCAGCGGCTCCGTCATCCGGGCCGACAGGAGGAAGGTTACCAGTACGAAGACGATGACCAGAATGGTCAGAAAAAGAAATACCATAAGCCTAAGCTGCCGCAATTCCTGGAGCAGCTCGCTTAAGGGCATCTGGCTGACCACATACCAGTCCAGCTCCTCCAGATAGCTGTAATTGACCAGAGTGGAGGCACGGTCATCCTTGTAATGACCCTCCGGGGAAGGCAGGGACATAATGGTCCGCATCAGGTCCCCGCCGAAGGCCGTTTCCCGGCTTTGCAGCACCGTATCCCCCTCGCCGGTAAAAATGGTCAAATCCCGGTTGGCCGGACTGTCCTTCAACGTGTTATGGAACCACTCCCGGATGTTGATGCTGATCCGGGACAGGCCGTAGTTCCCCCGGAGGGGATCATCCAGCAGGGTGTACAAGCTCAGCAGCTTGCCTCCCCGGGCGCTGCTTATGTCATTCCAATCATCCGCCACCCACCGGTAGGGATGGGCCCCACTTTGCAGCTGCTCCTGCCACTTCTTCAGTTCCTCCAGCTCATTGGTGAGCTGGCCGTTGGGGGCATAGGAGGTGTACACATTGCCCTTGCGGTCAATGAAGCGGAAGTAAAGCTCGGTCTGATGGAAAAAAAAGCTGTTGTTGATACCGGACATTTTACTTTCGATGATTCTTTTCCGGTCGAAGGGGTCCGCCTTGTCCGGGTCATGCATAATTTGGATTAGACTCTCATCCTGGCTCAGCATAATATTGGCTTTATAGGCAAACGCCATCATATCCGTCAGGGACATATGAACCTGCCGCATCCGCTCGGACATCCGGTCGATCATATCCCGCTGGCGGACGGCTTCGAAATGCTGGAACAAATAGAAAATAGCCACGCACAGCGGAACCATAAGAAGCGTGATAAAGGCCATAAACAGCCTGTGCTTCAGGGTATCCGGAAGCAAGCGCTTCCAAATCGGATTCATCCGTCATACACCTCCGGCCAAACAATGGGTGCAATACCGTTTTTCTCTTGATGGTATCACAAGCCATGTCCGTGGGGGAAGGTGCAAAACTTGCGGACCGGCATAACCATTCTTGGATGCTGCGGAGGTATAATAGCAATAAACGGCTAAGACATGCCCGGTCAGCCAAGGAGGCGGTTGCTTGTGAATATCGGCAAGATCAAATATTTCATTGATTTGGTGGAATGCAGAAGCTTTACGGAGACGGCCAGGAAGAACTTTGTTTCGCAAACCACGGTCAGCCAGCAGATCGCGGCGCTAGAGAACGAGTTTGGCCTCCAGCTTATCGACCGGAAGCAGATCCCCATTGAACCGACCAAAGCCGGATGGCTGCTTTACGGGGAGGCCCTGATTCTCTGGAAGCAGTACGGCCATATGAAAGCCGGCATGGAGAACATCCGGCAGTACGGCCTTCCCCTGCTGACCATCGAATACGCCGCCACCACCGATATCCAAAGCCTGCTGGGCCTGATTCCCGACTTCAAGGAGCACCACCCTGACATCCGGCTGGAGATTAATAAGGTATTGCTGAAGGATGTGGCTGAATATTTGCAAAAAGGGATTTATGACGCAGCCGTCGCCTTTGATTCGGAGCTGAAAACGAAGGCGGACATCTCTACAGTCACCCTCTACCGGGGGCGGTATTGCGCTGCGGTGAGCAGGCACCATCCCCTCTTCGGACACCACTCCATCTCCAAGGAGGAGCTGTACGCCCACCCGCTTGTCCTGCTGAATCCGGGGGTCATCGGCAACTCGTACCATCTGATGATCCAGCACGCCGTGGAGGACGGCTACCAGCCCAACATTGTCCGCACAGCCGACGATGTGGAGACGGAGATGTTCTATATTATCACGGAGAAGCTCATCGGCTTCTTCCCTGATAATTACCAGCTGGCCCATATGGCGGAGGAAATCCGCCTCATTCCTATTGACGATTCCCGCCATACCTTCACCATCGAGGTGGGGTACCTGAAAACGAATCCCAACCCGGCCCTGCTTCCGTTTCTCCAGCATGTCCGCCATTGGATTTAGCAATGGCCCATTGGTTTTATGTGTTAGATATTGTTCTTTTTTTCACATACTATGGGGAGGTGAGATAGACAACTGTGAGAAGGAGTGTCCATTGCGATGAAAAAACTGCTGTTGACAGGCGTTGACGGAAATCTGGGAAGAGAAGCGGCCAGGGTTTTGCTGCAATTGGCGGACAAGGACCGGCTTATCTTCTGTGCCTATAATCCCGCCGCGCTGGAGGAATTCAGCGAACAGGGCATTGAAACCCATGTCACCAATTTCAACCGGGCGGATGGGCTGGCGGAGGCCTTCGCCCATGCAGAGAAGCTGGCCTTGATCTCCATGCCCTTCGTGGGGGAGAAGCGCCAGCTGGCCCATCAGAATGTGGTGGATGCCGCCAAAAAAGCGGGGATTCGCCAGGTGATTTACACGTCGCTGGTCAACGCCGGCGATGAAACCAATCCCAGCGTGGAGAAGCTGGACCATATTTACACCGAGGAATATGTGAAAAGTACAGGCCTGGACTACATCTTCCTGCGCAATTCCCAATATGCGGAAGCCATGATTACCAATTACTTCACCTTCACCAAGGCCGGGGGCGTGATGAAAAACAACCAGGGTGACGGCAAGATGGCATATATCTCCCGAAAGGACTGCGCCAAGGCAGTGGCTTATGCTCTGGCAGGGGAAGGGTACCACAAGGCGGTTCTGAATATCAACGGCCCCGAGCTGCTGACCATCACAGACTTCATAGCGGCGGGCAATGCGGCAACGCGCAACCGTGTCACCTATGAGGCCATTACGGATGATGAAAATTACGCCGTATTCGACGCCATGGGCGTTCCGCGGACAACGGACGGGGATTTCAAGAAGGATTCCGAGGCCCCCTTCTCCTCCGAGGGTATGGTGACCTTCGGACAGGCCATCCGCCTGGGCAAAATGGACGCATTCACTGACGATTTCCAAAAGCTGACGGGACAAAAGCCCATTACGGTCCAATACATGTTCGAGCATGCCGGTGAATTTCAGGTGGGAGAGCGGCATTCCAAGGACGACTGACCCTGTCCGCCCATGCCGCAAGCCGCCGGAAGCATCTCCCGGCGGCTTGCTGATCGGATAAGCGCATGAGGCCGTCATTCCGCCCGCTCAACCCGGCATATTTCGCAATAACCCTTCTCCCCCTCCCTGTCTTCCCCAGTGTTAATCCTTATACGGGTCGAACTCATCCGCCCCGGCCATACAAACCCCAATGGGCTTCAGCGTATGCAGCACTTCTATGGTTTCTGCATGGGCGTCCAGCACCTGACGGAGGCTCCGGTACACGAATGGACTCTCATCCGTGCCGGCACCCCGCAGCTCCACACCGAAGCTGCGGACGGCCTCCGCCATCTGCTCCTTGGAAATTTGCCCGCCGGTTCTTGTGCGGGTCTTCCAGTTCATCTTCCTGGCCGCCTGGGTCCGGCTCATAACCCGTCCGGCGCCGTGTACGGTGCTGTAGAAGGCATCCTTGTTTTCGGCGCTGTTCTTGCCATGTACGATCACTGAAATATCTCCCATGCTGCCGCCGATAAAACCCAGCTGTCCCGGTGCGGAGGGTGTAGCTCCTTTGCGCACCACCGTCACTTCCCTGCCGTCATGCAGCTCCCGCCATGCGTAATTGTGGTGATTATGCACTTCAAAATCCGCTTCCGCCCCCAATATCCGCAGTACCTGGTCCATCACATAATCCCGCCCGGCATAAGTACCGTCCGGCCAGCCGCATGGCCCGTTCGTACATATCCCCCAGCTCGCTGTCCAGGTCCAGCAGAACGGGCGGCTGCTCCATTTTTTCGCCGGGGGCATTGTCGAGAAAGCCTCTGCCTGCCGCCAGGTTGAGAAACCCGCTGGCTGTTTTGTGCCCGAAGCCTCTGCTGCCGAAGTGGTTGGCAATCCACAGGCTCCCGGTGCCCGCTTCCTCGAACAGGTCCACAAAATGGTTGCCGCTGCCCACTGTGCCCAACTGATCCCGGGCCAGTGTTTTCAGCTTGTCATGGACCTGCTTGCCGACAGAGCTGTACACCGCCCAATCCAGATCATCGAAAAGGGCATGATCCACCCGCTCCTGGTTCACCCGTCCGATTCCAAATGAAATACTCCTGGCGATTTCATCCATCAGCTGCGGCAGGCGAGGTTTAATGTCAGCTGCGTGAAGGCGGGTGCGCACGGCCTTGTTGCCGCATGCAATATCGTAGCCAACGCCGGAGGGGGAGATTTGGCCATCGTAGACCACCACACCGCCGATGGGCTGGCTGTAGCCCTGATGGTGGTCAGCCATCAATAGCGTCTGCACCACCTGCCCGGCGCTTGCGCAGGTCCGCGCCTGGGCCAGGGCGCTGCCGTCCGGGCTGCCCCAAACGCGAATGTTATCTATAATTTGATATGCCATCACGGATTCTCTCCTTATAATTGATTTGCGGCTGCACCCGCCGGGCTTTTCCAGCCCCATACCTCTGCAAGGGTTGAACGGAAGAGGGTATCCAGGAGCTGATCCTGCTTCTCCCCCGATGTACCCATACCCGGTGCTGTTTTTTCGTAATAGGCGATATTGGTCTCCAAAAAATCGCTGATCGGTCCGATTTTCGGCTCATAATCCAGCTCCTCCCCGGCCCGTTTGCGGACCAGCAGCCGGCTGACCGCCTCCTGAAGCCCGCTCCCCTGCGGGATCAGCTCCTCCACCAGCCGGTCAAACTCCACAGGCGGCATGGTGTTATGCTTTTCGATCCATTGGCAGGCCAGGACGGGACGGAGAACGTAGAAGTACTTCTTGATCTTCACCCGGTCCCCCTGGAGGTATTCCCGGTAGTTGCCCTTGGCCATATGCAGATAATGATACATGCAGGACCTCGGGGAAAAGGTAGAGGGCGAAATGTGCCGGATTCTCTCTGCCGTGCTGTAGCTCTCCTTGTATACAATAGGCGACCGGAGCCATTCCAGCAAGGGAGGGTTGGACTTGCGGAACAGGTTCAACGCCTTCCTCAGGTCCCAGCCGTTGATATCCAGCATACCGCTGATGGGACGTTCGATGACATCCCGTTTTTCATAGATGGATA
>JAQSYT010000335.1 GCA_029256065.1 Paenibacillaceae bacterium | reverse complement strand
CCGTTGCTGGCAAAGGACCATGCGATCACCACACAGCTCAGTCCGAAATAAAGCAGGCCTTTTTCTTCTCTCCGGATAATGTATACGCCTAATTGATAACAACCCAGCATCAGAAGCGACACAATTAAGGTCAAATTGAGGATGCTGCTGTTTGTATTGGCGGTCTGGATGCCCTGGGCGCTTCCGAAATAAATCGGGTAAGGGATTCCTCCCTGGTTATTCTCATAATTGGCGGCATGAACCAGAATTTCCGCCGTATCCCCTTGCACCGAAAAAAAGACATTGTACGGCTGGTTCACATATTCATACGCTTGCTTGGATATAGCGGGAATGCCGCTTCCTCCAACCTTTTGTCCATTCACAACGATGTCACTGGCGATCCGGATGTTGGAGACCCTGAGTCCATAAATCATGTAAGAGGGCTTCAGCTTAATTTGGAGCCGGTAGGTGGCCGCTCCCTTGGAACTGGAGCCCATTTCCCCGGTTACATGCCTCCAAAAACCCGGCACCTTCATCCATTGCGGCGGGGCTGCCGGTTCTGCCCCTGGCTCCAGCAGCTGATTCCAGTAAAATTCCCACTGCCCGTCCAAGGGAATTACCTGACCGGAGTAAAAGTCCCAAGCGGTCAAGTCCAGAATTCCGTTCCGGGGCGGCTCCGGTTTTGCCCCCTTATTATCCGTAGCTTCCAATAAGCTGAACAATAAAAGAAAGCATCCCATACTGACAGCAATCAGCAGCACCAGCATTTTTCTCATCAGATGATCTACTCCGTTTCGTACCCTTCGGGAAGAGGCAGGACTGGCTTATTGTCTCATTATATCAGCTTCCTGAAAATCAACCAGATGGTAAAAAAGACGCTGGAGGACCAGCGCCATTACCTCTTGCCATATGTGGTAACGATAAACTCAAGAGGTGTGCGAAGCTCCCTCCGTTCCATAAGCTTCTCCAGCATAGCCGGCTCCGTACGCCAATAATAAGGAGTCATCATCACCAGGTCCCGAATCGCAGACGGTTCAGTCAGAACGAGCTCACTCTGGATACGCTGCTTCTCAAGAACGGTGAACGACGGATAGGGATGCTCTGCCTCATCGTTCAGGTATGGCTGCGGATAAAGCAATTCCTTCAATCCATAGAGATGATGCTTCCCGGGAATCACCGTCACAAGTCTCCCCCCGCCGCGCAGCACCCTGCTGAATTCACTGTCGCTATGAGGTGCAAAAATCTGGAATACACCATCTGCCGATTCTGATAGGACAGGAAGCTTTTTGGAGCTGGCAACCGCATATTGAATGCCTGTGCTGTTTCCTGCAGCCATAGCGATGGCGTCCTTAGAAATATCTGTCCCGTACAGCCTGGCGTCAACTCCGGACTGACGAAGCCGGGTATCCATACACTCCAAATAATAGCCCTCACCGCAGCCTGCATCGAGAATGGTCAGCTTGTCTTCCTGTCTGCCAGCAAGCTCCTCCGCCAGTCGAACTGCCAGAAGCGACAGGGCATCTGACAGCATACGGAAGTGGCCCGCCTCCAAAACATTGCGCCGTGCCGCCACCATCTGTTTATTGTCTCCCGGGTCCTTGCTTTTCCGCTGGTTAACCAGCAGCAAATTAAGATAACCCTTGGCCGATAGGTCATAAGTATGCCGGTTGGGGCAGCGGTAGCTCCGCCCCTGTTGTTCAAGCTCCTCGCCGCACACCGGACAAGCCCAAATCTGAAGCCCGCTCATTGCTTGATCCCCCTCATCTTGCACATCGTTCTATTGTACCGCATCGGCAATTCCGGGAACAAGTACCTGCGCCTTCCCAACACCGGAGAATGATGACATCCATAATTCAACATCCTGGGACTGTTATGAGTGGCGAGGACGCATATTCCCCAGCCGCTTCAGCTCTCTTTTCACCTCATACATGGATTGATCCGCCTTCTCGATAAGTACCTCCAGCTCAATGCCGTCCTCGCTGAAGAGAGCGTGGCCCGGTGGCCATAGGTATCATTAATCTCCTTCAGCCCGTTCATATCCAGGGAAATAATCCCGAAATTCTCATGCTTCCGCATGGCCTTGGCCAATTTTTGGCGCAGACGGTCATAAGGAAGCCACAAATGCGCCAAGCCGCTTCGGCAACCGTCCATCTCCCCGCCAGTTCCTTAAGCTCTGCCAATACCCCGTCATGCTGCGGCACCACAAACTGATTGGGCGGATGCCCTGCTTGTTCAAGAGCGACGGAGAGCAGAAAGAAACTTCAAGAAATCCGCTTTAGACTTTATTTCACCGATCATTGCATGTAGAGCCATAAAAACCTCCGCATATGTTTCCTTCATTATACCAGCCTTCACAATCAGCTTCTTCATTTTGGAGCAAGAACCGGGTGATAAACAAAAAAGACGCCAACCAGCAGCGTCCTTGATCTTCACCGTTATGCGTTCACTTTTTGCCGGATACCTGCAGCGGCCGCTGTCCGGATGGCGTCCATCAGCCGGTGTGTTCTTATCCCATGATTAAAATCAGGCAGCTCCACGTCTTTACCTTCAAGCCGGTCTGCGAAAAGGGCATATAGATGGGCAACGTTGTGCCCAGGTCCAGGTGCTGTGTTCGACAGCCTCGACGTATAAGCATCCGGTGTTTCCAGCAGCTCCGTCTCCCCGGACGGGCGGATGAGATGGAGCTTCAAACGGTCCATCTGGAACATGAGATTATCCCGCGGCTGGATGACCAGCTCTCCTGCGCTCCCCATAATCCGCAGCGTGAACCCTGGTGTTCCTCCATTGACGAATTGGGCTGAAACAAGCGCCCCCTGCGCCAGCTTGCCGGCAACCAGCACATGATCCGGCGCATTAGCGGTTACCGTCTCTCCGGTCTCCAGCACCTGCACCTCCGGGTGCTGCGTATCCAGCGAAGCGGAAACCTCAACAAACGGCGCCGCCATAAACTCAATGGCATCCAGCATATGCGCCGCTCCGATGGTCAACTGATCGGCTCCGTTAGCCTCATCCAGCAGATAAACATGTGCCGTATCCACCACTCCGTTTGCTGTGGGAAATGTGGGCAATGCCATCACCGCATTCACAGCCAGCACACGCCCAACCACACCCTCCGCCACCAGATCCTTGATATAGCGGACCGCCGGGTTAGCACGGGCCTGCAGGCCAACTGCGTGCTTCACTCCCCGCTCTGCCGCAAGAGCAAGAAGCTCCTCCGCTTCTGTTGTTGTCCGTGCCAAGGGCCATTCACTGTAGACATGCTTGCCCCCATCCAGGGCAGCGCGGATCAGCCGGTCATGCTCCGGCACTTTTACGGTAACTGCTACTACGTCAATATCCGGCTGCCCCGCCATCTCCGATGCATCTGCGTAATAAGCCCCTATGCCGTGAAGCATAGCCGCTTCCCGGGCGCTCTCCAGACGGGTACCGGCAACCGCCTTTACCTCAAAACCCTCCAAGGCCGCAAGTGCCGGAATATGGGCTAATCCGCCCCAGCCCCGCGCGCCGATAATTCCTGTTCCCCATTGTTTTTTACCCAATCCGCTCACTCCCTGCTTGGCAATGTACTGACATGAATGAATATAAGCGATATAATCAAAACAAAAAAGTACGCACTTTTTCGTGATATAGTTACCAAACGGGTACGTTGGAGGAGGCAGAGGAGCATCATGCTTGAGGATGAAATGACGAATAGCAACGCAGCGGCGCCCCAAAAAATGTACAACAACCCCACTGAAGCAACACTGGAGCGTATCGGCGGCAAATGGAAAACTGCCATTCTTTGCCTGTTGGGCGAACACGGCACACAGCGCAACGGAGATTTAATGCGGGCCCTTTCCCCTATTACCCAAAAAATGCTCACCCAGCAGTTAAAGGAGCTGGAAGCGGATGGGCTCATTCTCCGCACCGCCTATCCGGAGGTCCCCCCCAGAGTGATCTATGAGCTGACGGAAAGCGGAAAATCCCTGGGAGTGGTACTGAATCCGCTCTGTGAATGGGGCCGAAGGTTTATGGGCAGCAGCAAGCTTTAATCACCATTAGTCCAAAATCACATAAAGACAGGTCCCCGTAGACGGATACGTCTTCGGGGACCTGTTTATTTTCGTGCATCCAGAATGAACATGGAGGCGTCCTGGTTCATGAATATTTTATTGCCGGTGTAGAAGATTTTCGACTGGATATCCTTGAATCCGATTTTGCGAGTCCAATCAGCTCCTCCTGGTCAAAGCCGTTGTGGACCATATCGGAGGCGACTTTTTCGTTTTTATCAAAATCCACGATCAGCAAATTATAGCATATGAGAAACAGGCAGCCTAACGGGGGAAAATCAGCTCTTGCCCGATGTAAATCCGGTCCGGGTTGGAGACCACTGCCAAAACCGCCTGTTTTTTGCGCCATTATTTGCATGCAGACGGGATAGGGCTCATAATTAGATTGTTTAAGGATTGAACAATGTTTATATTGGGATTGAAACGGAGGCCCAGTTTTGAAAATCCAATACCAGCACCGGAAGCAGCAATTCCATTCCTTTATTTCCGTCAACAATACATACCCGCTCCACCTTCATAAACATGTGGAACTGACACTGGTGTTATCCGGGTCCATCCACATGACGGTCAACAAAACAGAAAGCACCCTGACAGAAGGAGACATTGCGCTTGTATTCCCCAACCAGCCTCATAGCTACAGAACTGCGGAATGCAGCGAAATCATGCTGCTCTTCTTCGAGGCAGCTTATCCTGCGGATTATGCCGCCGACCTGACCAATTTCGTGCCCAGCCATCCTGTCATCCAGCAAGAGCGGCTGGAGGAGGCTATTTATACCAACATTCACACCCTATACAAGCTGTATTCCGGACAAGGGGACAGCCGCATGCAAAAGGCGTATATCTCCATTATTCTCGGACAGCTCCTGCCCCTCATGTCCTTGCAGCAGGTTGATTCCATCCAGGATCTCAATCTTATCCAGAAGATTCTTGCTTATGTGGACATCCACTTTCTGGAGCCGCTTACGCTGGACCAGGTAGCCAAGGAGCTGGGCATCAGCCGCTTCCTGGTCTCCCGGATCTTCTCCGACCAGCTTCATATTTCGTTCCGGGATTATATCAACAGCCGCCGGGCGGCTCTGGCCCAGATTTTGCTGCAATCCACAGATCAGCCTGTGACCGACATTGCTTACGACTCCGGCTTCAACAGTCTGCGCTCCTTCTACCGGGTATTCCGCAAGGAATACGGCATTACCCCCAATGAATTCCGCATCTCTGGTCAAGGCCCACCCCGCTAAAAAAGCGAAAAAAATCCGCCTGCATGAGCAAGGCGGGTTTTCTGTATGGTCTGTCACTTATTCATACAACACTTTTTGTATTTCTTCCCGCTTCCGCAAGCGCAAGGGTCATTCCGGCCGGCGGCCTGTCCTCCCCCAGAAGCGGAGGCATAAAAAGATTTTTGCTTCATTCTCATCTCCACCGCAAGCTTTAAGTTGTTCTTGGCTGCCTGATAGTTTGTATTGTTGGCAGTCGCCCTTTTAAATAAGTCTATGGCATCATCAATCAGCCCTTGCCGCAGCTTAAGTACTCCCAGGCTATTGCAATGTTGAAAGAACAGCTTCGCTTTGTACGACATTGCTTCCCTCAGATACCGCTCGGCTGATTTGTAATCCTCCATCTCCAGATAACAATTTCCTAAACTGCCG
The DNA here is from genome assembly GCA_029256065.1 of Paenibacillaceae bacterium. Lineage (GTDB taxonomy): Bacteria > Bacillota > Bacilli > Paenibacillales > NBRC-103111 > Paenibacillus_AR. Next base: position 53 of record JAQSYT010000335.1, on the reverse strand, counting down.
GTCATTTCGGACAGGATGTCCGCTTCTCCCGCTTCCGCCAATTGGAGAGCCTT
>JAQSYT010000334.1 GCA_029256065.1 Paenibacillaceae bacterium | reverse complement strand
GCACTTTTGCGCAGGCGTACCGGGGGTACGTCAAGCGAAAGTAACGCAGCAAGGGACGAAAAGGCGATGAAAGATGCCCTCAACGAGTTTTCAGACACGCCCTAATCAAACATTTTGCCGCTGTTCAAAATCTGCCGGTCATCCAATGCCAGCTTGATCTGCTTCATAGCCAGCACCGCTCCCGGATCGGCAGCCTTGCGGAAGTATGGTTTCTTGGAGAGGCCGATTCCATGCTCACCGGAGGTTAGACCGCCCAGCTCCCGGCTTTTGCCGTAAATCCGGCTCATCACCTCATGCAGCTCCCGCTTCCAGGCTTCCGCGTCTCTGCCGCCCCGGACTACACATAAGTGCACATTGCCGTCACCGGCATGCCCGAAGCTGATCATCTGAACGCCGCTTTCCTGCTCCACCTGATTGGCGTACGCAATAAATTCCGCTGTCCGGCTAATCGGCACCACAATATCCACCGGCTCCTGCTCGGAGACGGCTTCTACCGCCTTCACCAGGGCGCCGCGCACCCGCCATACCTCATCCTGCACCTGCTTCTCCTCCAGCAGCAGGAAGTCCAAAGCGCCGTTCTGGAGCGCTGCTTGTCTGGCCAGCTCCGCCCTGGCCCGAACTTCATGCTCACTGGCCCCGTCGAAGGACAGGAGAATATATGCACCCGCATCCGGAAAGGGAAAGCGTACCTTCATATACCGCTCCCCCAGCTCCACCACCTTGCGCTCCATAAATTCCATAGCTGTAGGTCCGGTGTTTTCGTGAATCAGCCGGATTACCGCATCGATTCCCGTCTTCAAGCTGGCGAAGGGCACCAGAGCGCCTATGACATAGGCAGGCTTGGGCACCAGCTTCAATACACATTGGGTAATGATGCCTAAGGTGCCCTCGGAGCCGATGAGCAGATGCTTCAGAGACAGCCCGCTGCTGTCCTTCACCACCTTGCCGCCGGTGGTCAGGATTTCGCCGTTGGGCAGCACAGCGGTCAGTCCGCGCACATAATCCCGGGTTACTCCGTATTTAACGGCCCTCATCCCGCCGGCATTGGTGCTGATGTTCCCACCGATGGACGATTCCTTCTCACCCGGATCTGGCGGATAGAACAGCCCTTGCTCCTCTACGAACGCCTGCAGCTGTGACAGCAGCAACCCCGGCTCCACTGTGACAGTCAGGGTGTCCTTGTCCAGCTCCAGAATCCGGTTCATCCTGGACAGATCCAGCACGATGCCGCCCCGGTCAGGCACGGTGGAGCCCACCAGATTGGTCCCGGCGCCGCGGGGCGTTACGGGAACAGAATGGGCATAAGCCCATTTCATTACGGCACTGACCTCCTCTGTGCTGACCGGGAACACAACGGCGTCACAGACGCCCTTCAGCCGGCCCAGATTATCTGTCAAATACACCTCGGGAATATCCTTTACCAACAATCTGGCGGGATCGGCAATAATGGTTTGAAGCTCATGCATAACAATATCCTCCTACTTCCGGGTAAACAGCCTGGCAAACCAATCGCCGATAAACTGCGCCCCTTGAACGATGATGATGAGCAGGATTACCGTAGCGAACATAACACCGGTCTCATAACGGTAATAGCCGTATTGGATAGCCAGGTCGCCGACCCCGCCTCCGCCCACAAGCCCGGCCATGGCAGAATAACCGATCAGGCTGATGATGGTTACGGTAGTGGCCCGGATCAACCCCGGCATGGCCTCCACAAACAGGACCTTGCGCAGAATAAGACTGAGCTTGGCGCCTGTGGCAATAGCCGCTTCCAGCACCCCCTTATCCACCTCGCTGAAGGCTGCTTCCACCAGACGGGCAAAAAAAGCGATGGACGCAAAGGCCAACGGCACTGACGCTGCCACCGGTCCGATGCTGCTGCCGGCGATTACCTTGGTTAATGGAATCAGAAGCACCAAGAGGATAACAAACGGAACAGAGCGGATGACATTTACAATAATGCCCATAACCGCATTTAACACCTTGTTGGGGAAAAACAGTCTGCTGGCTGTCAGATAAAGCCCTAGACCGATAAGCAAGCCGAATACCAGCGATGCCGCCATGGCGATAAAGACCATTTGCGCCGTTTCCCACATGGCGTCCATCAATTCTAGCCGGAGAATATCCCAGGTTGTGTTCATCGGCCCATCCCTCCTTCTTCAGGAGCGGTAAGTTCCTCGATTTTGAACACCTGGCCGGCAATATAAGCCTTGGCCTTGGCAATTTCCTCCGTAGTGCCGCTCAGCTTGATCAGCAGAATACCCAACGGCTTGCCATGTATGTATTCAATCTTGCCGTGCAGGATATCCACCAGCACATCATAATCCTTGGAGGCCCGGCTGATCACCGGCTCATAGGCCCGTTCACCGGTATAAGTGATTTTCAGCAGCACCTCATCCGGACGGATCTCCAGATGCTCCGGCACCTCAATGTTCAGTACCCGCTCCACAAGTGTCCGGGTCAGAGGATGCTGGGGATCAGTGAACACCTGGTAGATATCCCCGGTTTCCACAATTTTCCCTTCGGCCATTACCGCAATCCGGTCAAACAGCTTCTTGGCCACATCCATCTCATGGGTGATAAAAACAATGGTGATGGGATTCTCCCTGTTGATGCGCCGCAGAATACGGATGATTTCCTCTGTATTTTCCAGATCTAATGCAGACGTAGCCTCATCACACAGCAATATTTCCGGGTCGTTGGCCAACGCACGGGCAATCGCCACCCGCTGCTTCTGACCGCCGCTGAGATTGGCCGGATAGACGTTAGCCTTATCCGACAGGTTTACCTGGGCCAGCAGCTCCGTAACCCGGTTATGAATCTTGTCCTTGGGGCAATCATTAGCCTTAAGGGCAAATGCAATATTGTGATACACTGTCGCCCCGCTGATCAGATTAAAATGCTGGAAAATCATACCGATTTTCAGCCTCACCTTGCGGAGCTCTGCTCCCTTGAAACGGGTGATATTCTGTCCACCAATGGTCACATTGCCCGATTCGGGAGGCTGCAGCAGGTTGATCACCCGCACCAGCGTGCTTTTGCCGGCTCCGCTGGGTCCTACTATGCCGTAGATTTCCCCTTTATTGATGGTAAGGGAGGCATTCTCCACGGCATTCAAGGTCCGCCCCTTTTGCTTAAACACCACATTGATTTTGTCCAGTACGATCAATTGGCGACACCCTTTCTCTAAGAAAGCCTCGACTGTTCCGGTGGTCCGGTCACATCTATACGGCTCAAAGGAGCGGCCATCCGCAAAAGCTGCTGCTTCCGGGGGCCACTCCCTTGGACGTTTAGGACTGTTAAATTTACTTATATTTGGCGGCGTACCATTCCGGCTTGTCGAAGGCCTTGAAAATCCCGTTGGCATCCTCAATGGCCTTATGGAATTCCTCGGATTCCACAGCAGCCTTCAGATCCTTGCCCAATTGGCCGGTGATGTCAGGGGTACGGACTGCGATTACGTTCTTGTAATCCTCAGTCAGCTTCTCCACTGCAAGAGCCTTGGCAAAGTCCAGCTTGGCGGCAATAGCGAAGTTTCCGGGAATCAGCCCAACAGCCACACTGTCCAAGCTCCGGGAAATTTGTGCAGCATCCATCGTTACGAATTCAAGCTTGTGGGGATTGCTGGTAATATCATGCACAGTTGCCTTGGTGGGGTCCACGTCGGCCTTCAGATCAATCAATTCCAGAGCCTTCAGGAACTTCAGGGAACGGGCCAGGTTGGAAGCATCCACGGCAATGGCTACCTTGGAGCCATCCGGAATCTCCTTCAGGCTCTTCACCTTGTTGGAGAAAACGCCCATGCCTGCTGTAGGAACAGAGATAACCTTGCCGATATCCAGCTTGTTGTCGGCGGCAAACTTGGTCAGATACACGGTGTGCTGCATCAGGTTGGCGTCAATTTCCTTGCTGCCCAATGCCTGGTCAGGCTGTACATAATCGCTGAATTGCACCACTTCAATCTTGTAGCCCAGCTTTTCCATATATGGTGCGATAGCCAGCTTGATCATATCCCCGTACGGGCCTGGCGAAACACCCATCTTTATATTCTTGGAAGCGGCAGGAGAAGCCCCGGCTCCGGCGGAAGCTGCAGCATTGCCGGGTTCATCCTTCCCTCCGCATGCAGTCAGCAGCAATCCGAAGACGGAAATTGCCAGAGTCAGAATCAGCCACTTGTTAGTCTTTTTTACCATGATGCTCTCTCCCTTATCTCTTTTTTTAAGTTTTCTAATAAGTGCATGTTTTACCCCGTAAATTCATACCTTATTAGTCGGTTTAATGTTTTAAAGTATAGTGGGCTACGGAAAAGTTGTCAATCCTTTTGTCGAAAATGGTTAAAACCCTCATTCGCATAACGGCGAATGAGGGTTCACAGGTGCTTTGGAGATAAGCAAGCGGACTAATCTGCTTGGGTGTGTTTGCAAAAATTCTAGCCCTTCGGCACCTTTGCCCATTTATCCAGCAAGGCTTCGACATCCATCCGCCTGATTGGCTTGCACACATAGTCGTCCATCCCTGCCTCCAAGCACATTTCCCTATCCTCCTGGCGGGCAAAGGCAGTGACGGCAATGAAAGCCGGCATGTCCCAGGGAAGCAGCTCCCGCTTGATGAGGGAAACCACCTCCAGACCGTCCATACGCGGCATTTGAATATCCAGGAGTACAATATCATAAGGCGTCTGGCGGATACGCTGCAGCGCATCCAACCCGTCCTCTGCCCAATCGGGGTAATATCCCAGTCTGCCCAGCATAATTTTGAAGAGCATCCGGTTAGCCTCATTATCCTCTGCCACCAGAATGCGCAAGGGTCCGTACAGCCCCTCCGCCACGGTTGCCTGTTCCCGCTGAAGCGGTTGTCCGTAACTTGCAGCTGCGGCAGGCTCCTCCAAAAAATCCAGGGGCAGGGTAAAATGAAACACGGATCCCTTGCCTTCGTCGCTTTCTACCCCAATGCAGCCGCCCATCAGCTCCACCAGCTTCTTGCTGATGGCCAATCCCAAACCTGTGCCCCCATACTTCCGGTTAATGGAAGGGTGCAGCTGGGAGAAGGAATGGAACAGCTGGTGCTGCCGGTCCAAGGGTATTCCAATTCCCGTGTCCCGAACCCGGAATTCCATGAAGGCTCTGTCCAGCTCCTTATGCATCAGCTCCACCGAGATCACGATGGAGCCGGAATCGGTAAACTTAACAGCATTCCCCACCAAATTGATCAGAATTTGCCGCAGTCTGCCTTCATCCCCTACCAGCAGCTCGGGTATAGCCGGATCGACCTCTGTAGTAATATCCAGATTCTTCGACTTTCCCCGCTGCTGGAACAAATCCGTCACATCCGCCAGAATCATGGAAACAGACAAGGGGGCTACATGGAACTCCAGCTTGCCCGCCTCCATTTTGCTGAAGTCAAGAATTTCATTCACAATCTTAAGCAGGGAATGTCCGCTCCCGACAATGACATCCACCAGCTCCCGCTGCTCCTGCTGAAGCGACATCTCCGCCAAAAGCTCCGCCATGCCGATTATCCCGTTCATAGGCGTCCGCAGCTCATGGCTCATAATAGCCAGAAACTCCGATTTGGCCTGGTCAGCCCGTTCCGCCGATTCCTTAGCCCGGATAATTTCCTGCTCCTCCGTCAAATCCCGGAAGACGATTACCACGCCCCGGGCATGCTCACGGTCCAAGGGACTCACCTGGTAGCTGGCGAAGAAGCTGCTGCCGTCCCTCCGCCAGAATATCCCCTCCTGGTTGCGCCTTGGAATTCCGTCACGAAGCGCCCGGTCAATAGGGGTATGCCC
>JAQSYT010000333.1 GCA_029256065.1 Paenibacillaceae bacterium | reverse complement strand
ACAACGCAGTGGCATTGGGCGTAAAGCCTGTAGGCTCGGTGGAGTCATGGGAGGAGAAGCCCTGGTACAATTTTTTGCGGGATAAGATGGAGGGCGTGAAAAATCTGGGAGAAGAGACACAGCCCAATATAGAAGCGATTGTAGCTTTAAAGCCGGATTTGATTATTGGCGCTAAATCCCGTCATGAGAAAGTCTATCCCCAGTTGAATGCCATTGCTCCGACGGTAATGACGGAGAATGTGTTTGACTGGAAGAATAATTTAAAGCTGGGTGCGGAAGCCATGTATATGGACCAGGAGGCAGGCAAGCTGCTGGAGCAATGGGACAAGCGCGTGGCGGAATTCAAGCAAAAGGTGGGCAGCAGCTTAAGCACAACGGAAATTTCCATTATCCGCTTTGAAGGTGACGGCAGCTCACGCATGTACATAACCGGCTTCGCCGGGACGATTCTCCAGGAGCTGGGACTGGCCCGCCCCAAAGCCCAGCAGGTGGACGGCAAAACGGTCATCAACCTGACCACCAAGGAGCAGATGTCCCAATTGGACGGCGACTATATCTTCGATATTACCCGGTTTAAGGAAGGGGACGATTCCAATAAGCAAACCCACTCCTCCTGGACCACACATCCGCTGTGGAACACGCTGAAGGGAGTTAAGGCCGGTCATTATTATCCTGTGGATGTGGTCACCTGGAATCTTAGCGCGGGTGCTTTGGCGGCCAATGGTCTGCTGGATGATCTCTACAAGTATTTTTCCATCCGATAAAGAAATCCCCCATCCGAGCCAGGGCGTGTTTGCAAACACGCCCTAAGAAAGGAGGAACGGCATGTTATGCCGGATCTAACGCTTAATCAAGCTCCGGCCAGAACAGCGGGTATGGCGCTGCAGCAAAGAAGGGAGTCCCAACGCTGGGCCATGCTGGCGGGAATTCTGCTCCTGCTGGCTGCGGCTATGACAGGCAGCCTGTTGCTGGGAGCCGTCCGTTACCGGCTGGAGGAGGGTTGGGCAGCGGTATTTGCATATAATGACGCGGTTATAGAGCAGATGATTATCCGCACAACCCGCCTGCCCCGGGTGCTGATTGCCGCCGCTGTAGGCGGAAGTCTGGCGGTAGCGGGAACGATTATTCAGGCGCTGACACGGAATCCGCTGGCTTCGCCGGGTATTCTGGGCATCAATGCCGGCGCCAGCTTTCTGGTGGTGCTGGCTGCCGTCATGTTCTCCGTCACCTCCATGCCGGTGCTGATGGGAATGGGCTTCGCCGGCGCTGCTTTGGCAGCTGCAGTAGTGTTTGCCTTAGGCTCCTTGGGCAGGGGCGGCTTGTCCCCCATGCGGTTTTTGCTGGCTGGAGCCGCCATTTCCGCGTTATTCTCATCCTTTACCCAGGGTATACTGGTGCTGAATAAACAGGGTCTGGGCAGTGTGTTGTTCTGGCTCACAGGAACCATTGCCGGCCGGGAGCCGGATATGCTTATCCAATGCTGGCCTTATTTGGCTGTCAGTTTAGTTGGTGCATGGGCATTGGCACCGCAGCTGAATGTGTTGATGATGGGCGAAGAAACAGCCCAGGGCTTGGGACAGCGGACTTTTGTGCTGAAAATGGCACTGGGAGCAATTGTGCTGTTTCTGGCGGGAGGCAGTGTCTCCATTGCCGGCCCCATTGGCTTTATCGGCGTGGTGGTGCCGCACCTGGCCCGGTTTCTGGTAGGGGTGGACCACCGCTGGGTGATCCCGTACAGTGCCTTACTTGGCGCTTTGCTTCTGATTGCCGCCGATCTGGCGGCGCGGTTCATCATGATGCCGGAGGAGGTTCCCGTCGGAGTAATGACGGCGCTCCTCGGCGCTCCCTTCTTCATCCATGCAGCCAGGAAGGGGATGATGCGCTCATGATAAGGCTTATTCCACGGAGCAATCCGCCGCTAACATCTCCGGGAGCCCGGCAAAAGCGGCGTGCCTTGATTGTTACGGCGGTTCTGCTGGCGCTTATGTGCGTGGCTGTCCTCGTCAGTGTGGGGGCAGGGGATATGGTGATCCGTCCGGACCGGGTGCTGGGGGCTATCTTCGGCTCCGGCTCGGAAGCCCATGTCATGGTGGTGCAGAAGCTGCGCCTGCCCCGGATTCTGACAGGTGTGCTGGCGGGAGCGGCGTTGGCCGGATCGGGTGCCATTCTGCAGGGAGTGCTGCGCAATCCTATGGCATCGCCGGATATTATCGGGGTGACGGGAGGCGCTTCTGTGATGGCAGTGCTGTTCCTGACCTATGGTGCTGGCCTAACGGGTATTAGTTGGCTTCCGGTTTTTGCCTTCGCCGGCGGGGTACTGGTTTTCGTACTGCTCTATCTCCTGGCATGGAAAAACGGCGCTTCACCCGTACGGCTGATCCTCATCGGCATCGGCATGTCCTCGCTGACCTCAGCCGGAACCACCATGATGATCATCTTCAACCCCCGAAACGATGCGGCCTTGGCCTATGTGTGGATGACAGGCTCCGTTTATGCCGCCAATTGGACTAATGTGGCCACTATTTTACCGTGGGTATCGGTGCTGCTGCCCTTAGCCTTTCTGTACTCCAGACATGTGAACATCAGCCTTCTTGGGGATGAAACGGCTATCAGCGCCGGAAGTCCCGTGGAGCGGAGCAGAAGGATTCTGCTGGTCATAAGTGTTGGGCTTGCCGCCTCAGCTGTTTCAGTGGCAGGCAATGTGGGGTTTGTGGGATTGCTGGCCCCCCATATGGCACGCCGTCTGGTGGGCTCCAATTTTGCCAGACTGCTTCCTGTCTCCGTTCTGTTGGGAGGGCTGACTGTACTCTTAGCGGATATGGCGGGAAGGACCTTCTTCTTGCCGTTGGATGTGCCGGCAGGCGTATTTACGTCGATGGTGGGAGCGCCTTTCTTCATCTATCTGTTGTTCAAGAACCGCAATATATGACATTCACAGAGGAGGGTATCATAATGGTGCAGGATGTTAATGGTGGCAAAACACCGGTGGCGGACATGATCAGGGACCGGAGGACCGTCCGGCTTTTCCGGGAGGAGCCAGTGTCCCAGGAGCTTTTGGAGAGACTGTTGAATGTGGCCGTTTGGGCTCCAAATCATATGAACCGCCAGCCCTGGCGGTTTATCCTCTTCCAAGGGGAGTCGAGGAAGACCTTCGCTCAGGCTATGGTTGCCACCTATTCTCCAGAGGAGCGGGGCAAGTACGGAGAGGCCAAGCAGCAATATCTGGAGCAGGTCCCGGCCCATCTGATTATAGTGATGAAGGAGGATCCGAGACAAAAGGTATGGGACGAGGATTATGCGGCTGTCTGCTGCCTGATCCAAAATTTCCAGCTGGCTGCCTGGGAGGCGGGTTTAGGAGTTGTTTGGAAAACCAATCACTACGGCTATTACCCGGAATTCCGGGACACGGTTGGTGTCAAGCTGGGTGAGAAAATCGCCGGAATTCTGCATATCGGCTACCCCCGGGTGGTGCCTCAGCCCATAGAACGCAAACCTGCAGAAAGCCTCTTAACCGTTTATCATTAAACCAGTTCTTCACATTGAAAAGCAAAGCAGCCCTTCTCCCAGAAAAAGATGCGCTTTCGCATCTTTTTTTTCCTTTCCTCCGGATTGAGTAGCGGTTATACTATTGATTGATAATCATTCTCAATAAATAGGCGGAGGATAGAAAAATGGCGGACGGCTTTCGCTCTTCCGATTATCCGTTGACTGTTCTGACCGGTTTGTTCAAGCGGAGAGTAACATCCGGCAGTGGAAAAATAAGGCGGATTCCATACCCTATGCTGATTATAATCACATCGGGAGAGGGGATTTTGCGTTTGGACGGCCATGTGATGCGGCTGAAGGCCGGTCAGGTGTTTCACCTTCTCCCTTCTATGCGGGCAGAACTGTTGCCGCAGGCTAAAGAGGTGCAATACACTGTGCTGCTGTACCGGAATTGGGTCATGGAGAGAAAAGGGTGGGGTTGGGCAAGCAGGCCGGACACGGTCTTTGCTCCGGCTTCCGGATTGCCAGAGGGGCCCATCAGCTTGGTCAACTCAGCTCCCGTGCTGGAGGGGCTTGAACGTTTGGCCTCGCATTATGGAGGCAGCCGGGTTGGAATGCAGCACGTGCAGCAGCTATTTTCATCCCTGCTCCAGATCGTATGCGATGAAGCGTCAGCCGAGCAGGTGAAGGCGGCGGGCGAGGGCATTTTGGATGAAAGTATTGCTTTTATGCACCGTCACTACCGGGAAAAAATCCGTCTGGACACTCTATCGGGGCTGGCCGGCTTAACTCCCACCTCTTACTCTCGAAGCTTTAAAAAAGCTATGGGTGTTTCCCCGGTGGAATATTTAAACGGCATCCGCATTCATCATTCCAAGCTGCTGCTTAACCGACCGGATGCAACGGTCAGTGGAACGGCCCAATCCGCAGGCTTCGGCAATGAATTTTACTTCAGCCGGGTATTCAAGCGGGAAACCGGCATTTCACCAGCATTGTACATCAAGCGGAAGCAGCTGCGGATTGCGGTAGCCTGCTGCATGCGCTATGAGGATTGCCTGCGTTCGATGGGGGTGGAGCCGGTTTGCGCCATGAACGGGCTACTGCATATCCGTGAACCCGGACAAGAAGAGACATTGGCGCAGTTCCAGCAGCGGCAATTGGAAGCCATCCGTTCAGCCAGACCGGATGTGATCCTGGCCGATATACGCCATCAACGGTTCGGCGAGCATCTCAAGCAGATTGCTCCTACCGTTATGCTGGAGTTTTCCACGGATTGGCGCAAGGTGCACCATGAGCTGGCCAGTCTGGTTGGACGGGAAGAGGAAGCCAAAACCAGCATTCATATGATCGAACAGCGTATCGCCATGGCGCGCAGGCTGCTTTTGGCAGAGAACACCGGCAGGAGCTTTAGCTACCTGCGCCTATACGGCCCCAAAATCAGAGTGCAGGGGATTATCGACCATCCCTTAAATGCGCTTTTGTACCAGGAGCTGGGCCTGGCCCCCGGCAGCGGTGTGCCGATGAATGAGGCCTACCACGAATATGAGTGGGGGGAGCTGGGGCAAGCGGCATCGGAGGATATGTTCGTTTATGACGACCCGGACCGTTCACCTGATGAGGCATTGCTGTTCTCGAAGCTGCAAACCGCCTCTGCTGAAGGCTTCGGGGAAGGAAACCGCTTTTTTACTGCTTCTAACTGGATCGGGAAAAGCTGATCTCCCTTGGGGCAAAAGCAGATCATTGATGAGCTGCTGGGGCTGGAGCTGGGTTGTCTGTAAGCCAGTGTGAACTGGCAGGCTTGTTCACGCGTCAAACATAGTAAACAGCTTGCCAATCGGGCAGGCTTTTTTCTTTCGGGTGTGGAATATCACAGAAAGAGAAATCCTTTGAGAATTGCACCGGGAAGGAGTTTGAAGTGAAGCAGTGGACGAGGAGTGCCATAGCGGCAGGTTACCGTCATACTGCCGGTCAAGCTTGATGGCACGGTAACGGCTGTGGGCGATGATACATACGGCCAGTGTCAGGTAAGCGGCTGGTGTGATGTGGTGGCTGTTGCGGCGGGTAATGGCCATATCGGCAATGCTCATACCGTCGGTCTTAAGGCGGACGGTACGGTGGCGGCAGTTGGCTGGAATAAGTATGGCCAATGCGACGTGGGCAGTTGGTGTTATATTGTAGCGGTTGAGGCAGGCTGGCGCCGTACCGTCGGACTTAAAGCGGATGGCACAGTGGTGGCTGTTGGCCGAAATAATGAGGGTCAATGCAATGTAAGCGGTTGGTGTGATGTGGTGGCTATTGCGGCGGGTGACTGGCATACCGTCGGTCTTAAAGCGGATGGTACGGTGACGGCTG
>JAQSYT010000332.1 GCA_029256065.1 Paenibacillaceae bacterium | reverse complement strand
AGTGTATGCGGCTGACCGCCAATGGGCGACTGGAGCTTAATCCACAACAATATATCCGATCATCGGCCCATTGTGGTTTTTGTCGGGATGTGTCAGGCAGATAAGCCGGTAGACACCCTCCTTGGAGGTCTGGAAGACCACGGTTGTCTCCTTGCCTTTTTTGACCTCACCCTTAATCCGGGTGCCCTCAATATAGAAGGGGTGGCTGTCCCCGTTGACACCGTACAGCACCAGGTTGACCGCTTCCCCTTTTTCCACAAACACCGTTCCCGGGTCCCAACGGTATGCTTCTATTGCGGTGCCATCCTCCATGACCGACTTAGCCTCCGCCGTCACCATATGGATGGTTCTGGGGCCCTCAGGCTGTCCGTCAACGGGCTGGTCCCCGGAGCGGAGCAGATGGAATAACAGCCCTCCCGCGAAGAGGATAAGAGCCAGCCCACCAAGCCACAGGTGGCGGCGCTTCAGAATGACTACCTTCGACATAAGGTTCACACTCCCGTAGAAATATGGCCGTATGATCCGCCGAGGCTTGCGCGGCGGGCACGTCCTATGCTAAAGCTATGCGGACGGGGGAATGGATAGTACGGGCCCGGATATGGCAGTGATTGGGTATTAGCCGGTTTTATGATAGAATAGGATAGATCATCCCCCAAAAGTGAAGCAATGCTCACGCAGCATATTCCGATACCTTTTCGGGGACCCCTGGAATCATTATTTCAGCAAAAGTCTTCAAATAAAAATGTCCGTCAGGACCGGAAAAGGTAGGATGAAGATGGGAGAGCTTGTGCACCGCATTCTGGAAGTCATTACAGGAATGGGCTATTGGGGTATTTTGATCGGTTTGGCTATAGAGGTTATCCCCAGTGAAATCGTGCTGGCCTACGCCGGCTATCTGGCCTATCAAGGCGAGATTAATATGGTGGAGGCCGTTGTGTTTGGCACCATCGGCTGCCTTCTCCAGCAGATTGTGCTTTATGCCATCGGCATTTACGGAGGAAGGCCCTTCGTGGACAAATACGGCAAATACCTGCATATCAAGCCCAAGCACATTGATTTGACCGAACGCTGGTTCAACAAGTACGGCGCCGGTGTGGTCTTCACCTCCCGGTTCATTCCGGTGGTGCGCCAGGCTATCTCCATACCTGCCGGTATCGCCCGGATGAATCTGGCGAAGTTCCTGATTTATACGGGACTGGCCTCCATCCCGTGGGCTGTGCTGTTTATTACCCTGGGCAAAAAACTGGGAGAAAATTGGGAAAGTATCGATGAGAAGGCAGGTCCCTATACCCAGCCTATTCTCTGGGGCGCTCTGGGCCTCACGGTCTTATATGTACTGTATAAAGTGATTTTCCGCAAAAAAAGTCCCCGGGACAAGGCTGGAGAGGATGAAGGGGAAACCATCTCCGGACAACTGGCTTCCATCGGCAGCGGTTACCGGGTGCTGAACGGCAGATCTGTCCGCTCCAAAAGCGCTTCCCAGGAATTTGAACATCTTGTGGTCGGACCCAATGGTGTGTTCCATATTGAGGCGAAGGATTGGGATGGCACGGTTAGCTTTACTTCGGAAGGAGTGGAGCGCGCCGGAGGACAGAAGGAGGACCCCACCGCAAAGCTGTACCGCCATGAATTTGTGCTGAAGGAGCTTTTGCGCGACAATAAGATAGAGGCGGATGTGACGGGTGTGCTGTGCTTCACCAATCCCGGCGTTTCCTTATCCGGGAAAAGCCCGGCATTTGCAGCCGTTACGCTGGACCGTCTGGCCCATACCATACAAGGCTACAAGGCCAAGCGGGGATTGTCCGCCGCGGAGGTAGAGCATGTGGCCAGGCTGCTGGAGGAATCCGGCTCCCAAGGCCGGTAAGAATTCCACATAACTAGGAGGAGAGCATATGAGCAAAAATCTGTATTCCCAACTGGAAGCGGGGCTTGCGCCGCAGCAATTTATCGACGGTATGGCAAAAAACCAAGACAAGTTCCTGGAATGGATGGACAGCTTTAATTGGCCGGCTGAGGAGCGTGCTTACTTCGAATCCCTGCGCAACCGGGATGACCTGCGTTGTCTGATTCTGGCTGCCGAATGGTGCGGGGATGTAGTGCGCAATGTTCCCGTTGTGCTGAAGGCGCTGGAGCCCACTGGCATTCCGGTTCGGATTCTGATCATAGAGGAGCATCCCGAAGTGATGGACCAGTTCCTGACCATGGGCGGCAAGGCCATTCCGATTGTGATTTTTACCGATGCAGGCGGATATGTTCTGGGACATTGGGGCCCGCGGCCGGCCCATGTGCAGGAAGCGATGACCGCGTTCAAACTGGCTAACCCGGACCGGGAGGCGGCGGATTACCAGGAGAAGCTGGGGGAAGCCCGCAAGGAAATGGGACGCCGCTACGGGGAAGGCACCGCCTATCACAATGTGATTGTGTCGGAGCTTCGTGAGCTTATTTCTTCATTCTAATAATACGAAGAAGCTGCCCTCAAATCAGCTCCGCTGATTTCGAGGCTATCCATAACCTTATCCGGCCTGTGGCATGGACCAGGTTATTTCGAATCGGAGGACACTGTGTTGCTTAAGATTGAAACCATTCCCCTGGGACCCTTGGGGACCAACTCCTACTTATTGACGAATACCGAAGCGGGCCAAGCCGTGGTCATCGACCCGGGAATGAATCCCCAACCCCTCATCCGCCGTGTGCAGGATTTGGAGGTAACGGCCATTCTTCTGACTCATGCCCATTTTGACCATATCGGCGGAGTGGATGAGCTGCGGAAGCTGAAGGGCTGCCCTGTTTATCTTCATGACCTGGAAGCGGACTGGCTGACCACACCCAAGAAGAACGGCTCCCTGATGTGGCCGGAGGTTGGACCGCCTATATCCACCGATCCTGCGGAATATGCCCTGGACGATGGGCAGGTGCTGAAGCTGCTGGGCGAAACCTTCAAGGTGCTGCATACCCCGGGCCATTCTCCGGGAAGCGTGAGCTTTCTGTGGGGGGATATCCTGTTTGCCGGAGACGCGCTTTTCAAGCTCTCCGTAGGCCGGACGGATCTGCCGGGAGGTCATCACGAAACCTTGATGGATACCTTGAAGAATAAGCTGCTGAAGCTGGATGACCGTATCCAGGTTTATCCGGGCCATGGGCAACGGACATCCATCGGTTTTGAAAGAGCCAATAATCCGTATATCGAGTAAGAGTTCCCCCAAAAGAGACGGGAAGCTTCGAAGCATCTCATCACTTTTGGGGGAATAATTGGACGGACGTTCAGGGAAGTTAGTCCACGCGGGGGAGCGCCTATTTTGGCGGGAATGGGTGAATACCGTGTTTCCCAGTGATCTCCACCCATAGACTGTTGGTGTATCCCAACAACCTAAGGAGGTTCACCCAATATGAATTATGGTAATGTGAACAATATGCCCCCCGTGGTTTCCCCTGCTTCTGTCAATGCAATGCCTAACATGATGCCCAACATGATGCCTAACATGATGCCCAATGCGATGCCAAATGTAACGGTAACGGAAAACATCTACATGTTCCCGTATGCCAAGCCGAAGCCGGTTTACAACGATTCGGCCCTGATCCTGGTGCTGTTCATTCTTCTGGTTATTATCAGCCGCGGAGTCGGGTTTATCGGCAAGTGTTAAACAACGCAACCTAAGAGGCCGCTCTTCCTGTAAGGGAAGGGCGGCTCTTTTTTGTTGTGGAAAAAAGCGGCGAAAGGCATTTGCTCCGGAAGGTGCGCTGCGGCGGTTGATCAGGAGTTGTTCAGCTTGCGCAAGAGCTGGCTGACATAACCCTGGGAAATCCCCAGCATCTCTGCCAGCTCCTGCTGCCGGAGATTAGGCTTCTCCCGCAGAATGTCCTCTACCTGCTTGAGCTTGTCTGACTTGGAGCGCCGCCTGTCATCCGAAACGGGAGGGGCCTGCACCGGCGGTCCTTGCTCCTGATTCTTCTTCAGCACATCCTTGATGCAGGATTTACAGATCAGCTGGTTGTGGAAATGCACCAGGTCATTGGAATCCATGCAGAACAGACAGCAGTTGGACTTATACCTCCGGACAATAATGGTATTCTCATCCACAAAGAATTCAATGGGATCCTCCAGCCGGATGCCCAACAAATCCCTGGTTTCCTTCGGGATGACGATTCTGCCCAGGCTATCAAGCTCACGTACGATTCCGAACGTTTTAAAATTGCCGTCCATGTAAATAACCTCCAATTTTATCCTGTTTCAACCGATCCGCATTGCGCCCCGCAGCATGCCGGAGGAAGTGGGCGCTTCGTTCCAATGCAATTGAAGCTTGCAATTCCTTGTAATAAAACCGGTAAAGCATGCGTCCAGTTGTATGTCAATGAAGTAGCTGCCCATGATCAATAACCTCTCCTGCTGCATATCCCGCAGAGGCTGGCGCCGCCTGGGACGGATGAATCCCGGTTAGGTGGCGGCCTGCTGCAATTTGAAGGGGAAGAGGATGGACAAACATCGATATCTTGACTAGATTTTACCAAACCTAAGAGAGAATGTATATGGAGAAGTGCTATTTTCTTACCTTTATTCTCGTTTTTTTTGCGCTACGTTGCAAGCACTTTTGCATGGGTGCGAACGTGAAATGTGCTGAACATTTAACCGGGGTCATGTACAATATGAGTATATATTTGGAAATAAAGGACGTGTCTGGGTTGGAAGAACTGACTTTTGATGAGCTTTTTTCCCAATTGTTTATCGACGCTGTGAAAGAGGAAATGGAACAGGTAGAACTTCCGGATGCTTTCGCAATCCAATCTTCCTGGGAAACAGTGGCGCGTCACCTGGAGCATGTTCATCAGAGGAGGGAAAAAAACAATGGAATTGCTGAGCAATGAGGTGCTGGTTCATTGTTACCGCGATGCCGTTCGGCTCGGATTGGAACAAGCATTCATCGACTTGCTAACTATGGAAATGAACCGGCGGAATCTGGATTGCAGCACGGCATATAAAGGCAATAACTGCAAAATGGGTGCCTGATATAGGGCGTTGGCCGGAATGTTCCGGTCAACGCTTTTGTTTTGGGCGTTTTCGGTGTACAATCTTCGATATGTGCATTTTCACCATTTTTCACCATTGGTTGAGAGGTATCCTTACATAGGGAGGAATAGTAGTGTGAAAATTCGAAGCCTTTATCTGAAACTCCTTGTTTTTTTGTTACCTTGTCTAATTGTTTCCTTCGGATTGGTCTCGGGGATCAGCTATTACATCGCCCACCGTGCTCTTTCGGAGAGCGTGGAAAATACAGCCTTGGCTATTGGCCAGGATTACAGCCACCGCATTCAGGGCTTTATTAATGAAGCGGTGATTCAATCCGCCGATTTTGCTTCTGTTCCCGGCTTGCAGGATGTCAGCAACCTGTGGAACGTGGTCCATGTGCTGCAGGATAACAAAAAGCGCTCCGGCTATCTGGAAAGCATGTTTTTTGTTTTTCCGGATGGAACCGGAATCCGCTCTGACGGCACCTCCATGAGTATGGCGGACATGGATTTCTTCAAAAAGGTGGTAGAAACCAAACAACCCGCCGTGTCAAGCCTGCAGATTTCCACCGCGACGGGAAAACCCGCTTTTTACGTGGCGGTTCCGGTTCTGAACGGGGACAAGCTGAACGGTGTTTTGACCGGCTCCTTTGCCTTGGATAAGCTTGCAGAGCTGATGAAGGGCTTAACCTTCATGGATACGGGCTACGGCATGCTGGCCGACGCCAATGGCGACATTATCGTGCATTCTGCCATGCCGGAGCTGGCCGGCAAGCTGAAGCTGACGGAGAAGGTGATTGCTCCGGAGCTTGAAGTTAAGCAAAAGGAGCTGGACAG
>JAQSYT010000331.1 GCA_029256065.1 Paenibacillaceae bacterium | reverse complement strand
AGGAGCAGGAAGCAGCGAAGCTAAGCCCTACCGCGGCAGCGGAGCAGGGAGCAGCGAAGCCAAGTCCTACCGCGGAGGCGGAGCAGGGAGCAGCGAAGCCAAGTCCTACCGCGGAGGCGGAGCAGGGAGCAGCGAAGCCAAGTCCTACCGCGGAGGCGGCGGATTTGGCGGCGGTTACGGCGCAGGCAAAGGCTCGAAGCCTTTTGCAGCGGGTGGCGGCAAACCCTCCGCAGGCGGACGCTCCGGATCTGGCGGCAGAGGCAATTCCCCAGCAAGGGGAGGCGGAGGCCGCTCCGCGCCAAAAGGCCGCAGGCCATAAGCGACAGAGACAGCAGGAGACCGGCGGGATATTCCCGCCGGTCTTTTTGCCCTGCTCCCAGTAAGCCGCAAAATGCCACAACCCCCTTGCCTCCCGTGGTTTAAGCCGTGCGTAACCCGAATGCGTGGGGAATGCTCCCTGGCGGTGATTTTGCCGGACACAGGTTCCGTTATTTTGCGAAAAAGAATCGTTTATTCATTTTCGCGGACAGGTAATCCCTTATGAGTGAGATAATGCCCGTTTGAGCAAGCTCCCAGAGGAATTAGCGGATCTGGTGTCCGCGAAGCTCCCAAAAACCCGCGAAATCGAAAAATAACGGAAGCTCAGTCCGGATAGCCGGGGGCAGGTTGAAAATTTGAAGCCGCCCTCATCGGTTTGAACAGCTCCCCCGTGCTCGAAGGGCGCCACGCAGCTCCCAGCCAGCCGACTCACAAAAAGCCCCTCTAGGCCTCCGCATGCAAGCGGCAGCAGGGAGGGGCTTTTTGCGCGAAACGAAGGTTGCCCTTAATGAGGCCGCGTGTTTACCTCCAGAATCCAGACGGTGCCGCCTTTGTCGATCCCGAAGTCGAAGCCCAAAGCGCCGATGCCTGGATACTTCTCTTCCAGAAGAGCTGTGCCGCTGCGGGCTACTCCTACCATGGTGGCATGTTTATCCCGTGCCAGCGAGGGGAAGGTCATCCGGAGTGCCCGGTTGCCGCCTACCATGGTTCCGCCGCGGCATAGATTAGTGACGAACAGGCCGGGTCTGGCGATGCGGGCCACCACCGCCCGGATGCGCCAGCTTCCGTTCTCCTTAACCAGCTTCACCCGGTAATCCAAGGGTTTGCCCTGAACAGTGGACAGCCGGACCCCCTGCTGCAGCATGTAGGCCCTCTTCCCGCGGATTCCTGCAAGATTCCGTTCCAGCGCCTCCAAATTGGCCGCGTTACGGACGGATGCTCCGTATTGGATCCGGTAGCCGCCGCCCGGGTTGCGGGAGATGCGCACAACGCCGCTGCCTCCGGTGCCCACCACAGGCTTAGCTACAATAAAGGAATATTGGCCCACCATAGCGGAGAGATTCTCCTTGGAATACCGGCGTGTGTCGGGAATATGCTTGGCTACTCCACTATGAGCCTTCAAGATGGCGAACTTTGCCCACTTATCTGCGATTTGCTTCATGAGTAAGCCTCCTTTCGTGCCCTTCATTCCCACTATATTCTCCACCTCCGCCAATTTCCCGGACCAGCCGCCTAATTATGGTTGACTTCACCGCATATTTGTGCATGTTCGGAAACCTTCCGCATAGTTCGAAAATGTTCCAACAAATTTAACTAAATTTCGAATTTTTCATAAACATGTTAATAAACATAACATCAAGTGGTTGATCTTTTAGAGGAATCCGTGTAATATAACGGTAATCTTCACATGTCTAATAAATAATGGCAATTGCATGTTCCAGAAAAAGAACAGAGAAACCGACAAGAGGGGAGGTCCTGCATGATTCAGTTCAGGAATGTGAACAAGCATTTCGGTAAGTTTCATGTTTTGAAAAATATCAATTTAACCATTAAAAAGGGTGAAGTGGTGGTCGTTATTGGTCCTTCGGGCTCCGGTAAAAGCACGGCGCTCCGGTGCATTAACCGGTTGGAGACCATTACTGACGGTGAGTTGGTTGTAAATGGAGTCTCGCTTCATGACAGGAAAGTGGACATCAATGCTTTCCGCCGGAATATTGGCATGGTATTCCAGCATTTTAATCTGTACCCTCATAAGAAGGTAATCGACAACATTCTGCTGGCGCCCACTAAGGTACTGGGCATTTCCAAAGAGGAAGCGCGCGAGACAGCCCTTGTTTATCTGGAGAAAGTAGGCATAGCCGATAAAGCCCAGAGCTATCCGTCGGAGCTTTCGGGAGGCCAGCAGCAGCGTGTGGCTATTGCCCGTGGCTTGGCGATGAATCCGGAGCTGATGCTTTTCGACGAACCCACCTCAGCCCTTGATCCGGAAATGATCGGCGAGGTGCTGGATGTGATGCGCTCCCTGGCGCATAACGGCATGACCATGGTTATCGTGACCCATGAGATGGGCTTTGCCCGGGAGGTGGCCGACAGGGTGGTCTTTATGGATCAGGGGCAAATTGTGGAGGAGGCGCCCGCCGCCGAATTCTTCGATAATCCCAAGGAGGAACGGGCGCAGCTGTTCCTGAGCAGGCTTCTGCATCATTAACAACCGGCATTATGGAATAACACTATATATAAAAGGGAGACGATTGGATGAAAAAGTGGAGAGGGTTTCATGTTGGAGTGGCTATGCTGCTGGCGTTGATGCTTGTGCTGACAG
This sequence comes from Paenibacillaceae bacterium, assembly GCA_029256065.1. Taxonomy (GTDB): domain Bacteria; phylum Bacillota; class Bacilli; order Paenibacillales; family NBRC-103111; genus Paenibacillus_AR. The sequence continues at coordinate 3,198 of JAQSYT010000331.1, read as the reverse complement.
CCTGTGGCGAAAAAACGGAGGAGACTGCAGCATCAGTTGCACCAAGCGCAGGAGGAGCCAGCACAGCGGCTGCCGCCTCGCCGGAAGTGAAGATAGACAGCAAAACCATCGATGCTATCAAAAAACGCGGCAAGCTGGTAGCCGGTGTGAAGTTCGATACGAATCTTTTCGGCTTGAAGAACCCGTCCTCCGGTAAGGTGGAAGGCTTCGATATTGATATTGCCAAGGCAATCGCCAAGAAGATTCTCGGTGACGAAACCAAGCTGGAGCTGAAGGAAGTAACCTCCAAAACCCGGATTCCCATGCTGCAAAACGGCGAAATTGATCTGATCATCGCTACAATGACGATTACCGAGGAACGCAAGCAGCAGGTGGAGTTCAGTGACATCTACTTTATTGCCGGCCAGTCCATTCTGGTGAAGAAGGGCAGCCCCTTGAAGAGTGTTACGGATCTGAAGAAGGGCGACAAGGTGCTTGCCGTGAAGGGTTCCACATCGGCAACCAATATCCGCCAGAAGGTGCCGGATGCTACCGTTCTGGAATTTGAAAACTATCAGGATGCCTTTACCGCTTTGAAGGCGGGCCAAGGCGCAGCCCTTACAACCGACAATGCCATTCTGTTCGGTATGATGAAGCAGGATGCCAACTATGAAGTGGTGGGCGGCACCTTTACCGACGAGCCGTATGGGATCGCAATGCCCAAGGGGGATACCGGATTTGTCGGCGTAGTCAACCAGCTTCTGGCCGACTTGAAGAAGAGCGGCGATTACGACAAGCTGTACGAATCCTGGATGGGTGTGAAGCCGGCCAAATAATGCCGGAACTTCAAAAGGGATGGGCGGCTGGCCGCTTATCCCTTTTGCCACATTCACGGTTAGGAGGGAAGCGTTATGGCTAAGTTCGACATTGATGTGCTGTTCAAACATTGGGACCGTTTCTCCGAAGGCTTCCTCAATACCATTCAAATCAGCCTGATTGCTTTAATTGCAAGCTTTTTTCTGGGAGCTATTCTTGCGGTAATGCGGATTGCCCCGGTTAAGGCACTGAATTGGTTCGCAACAGCCTTTGTGGAGTTTATCCGCAATATTCCGTTGCTGCTGGTGGTCTATATTTTTTACTTAGGTCCGGCATCCCTGGGTGTACCCTTGGACGGGTTTGTATCGGGGACCTTAGGATTGACGGTTTATACGGCTGTTTTTATCGCAGAGTGCCTCCGGGCAGGTATTCAATCCGTACCCAAGGGCCAGAGTGAGGCGGCGCGCGCCACAGGCTTGTCGTATAATCAGACGATGATTCATGTGATCCTGCCCCAGGCCATCAAGATTGCTACACCGTCTATGGGCAACCAGTTTCTGAATCTGGTGAAGAACTCATCCATTCTGGCCGTAGTAAGCGGAATGGATCTGATGTATTATGCGGATTTGATCAACTCGGATACCTTCCTGCCGTTGACGGTTTATACCCTGGTGGCTTTGTTCTATCTGGTGCTGACCGTTCCCTTAAGCTTCGGCATCCACTACCTGGAGCGGCGTTTCGCCAGAAGCTCGTAGAGAGGAGAAGCGTTTCATGGATTTTATTGGAGCTTATTCACCGGATAACCTTTCCTTCATTCTCGAGGGCTTTTGGACAACGGTTTGGGTGGCAGTTGTGGCGATTGGACTGAGCTTCGTGCTGGGGCTGGTGCTGGGCGTGTTGCGGTATACCCGCATTCCCGGGGTATACCATCTCGTTGCCTTTGTGGTGGATACCATCCGCAACCTGCCGTTATTGCTGCTTATCTTTTTTGCTTATATGGTGCTCCCGCAATTGGGCATCAAGCTTGGCATCTATTGGTCGGCCATTCTGGCTTTGACGGTTTTCGAAGGAGCGATGATCTCGGAGATTGTCCGGGGTGGACTGACGTCGATCAGCAAAGGCCAAATTGAGGCGGCCCGTTCCTCAGGTCTCAGCTATATCCAAACCCTGTGGCATATTACGCTTCCTCAAGCACTTCGCCGGATGTCACCTCCTATGGTAAGCCAATTTATCTCGCTGCTTAAGGATACCAGCCTGGCGGTGATTATTTCCCTTCCGGAGCTGATGCATAATGTCCAGATTGTGAACGGACATAAGTTTGCCTATGCCATACCTACCCTGATGCTTGCGGCGCTGTTGTACTTTGCAGTCAATTACCTGCTTTCCATTGCTGCACGGAGGCTGGAAGCCAAGCATATTTAATCGGTTGCACCTCGATGGCATATGCATTTCGTGGCTGAGCCTGGACCAAGTCTACAAAAAGCTTCGTTGGTGAAGCTTTTTTTGTTTTCTTTTTGAACCGGGAGGGGTTTGGCGCAAAAAGTCGAATACAATAGTTAGTGTACGCTGTTCTTTGTTGCGAACGGCGGCGGTATTTCTAATTCATTGGGAGGATTGGCAGAAGAATGAACAGCATTGTGGTGAAGGATTTGGTGGATAAATTCGGGCTGGAGGTACTGGCCGGACATTCCCAATTAAACCGGACGATCCCGAAGCCGGAGGTGCATCGGCCCGGATTGGAATTTGTGGGATATTTCGCCTTCTTTTCCCAGGACCATATCCAGCTTCTCGGACAAAAGGAAATCAATTATTTACATACGCTTACAGAAGAGGAACGAAATATCCGAATCGGCAACATCGTCAAGTACCACCCGCCCTGCTTCGTGGTCACCTGGAATCAGGAGGGCTTAAAGTATTTGATTAAATATTGCGAGGAGGAGAATATTCCTCTCCTGCGCACACCTTTACGCACCAAAAAATTTCAAGAGCTGGCCAATTCTTATCTGGGCAAGCTGATGGCACCCCAAATGACAGTACATGGCGTCTGTGTAAACGTGGCCGGCATCGGCATTCTGCTCCGCGGCAAATCCGGCGTGGGCAAAAGTGAAACGGCCCATACCCTGATCCGCAGAGGCCACAGGCTGGTAGCGGACGATGTGGTGGTCCTGAAAAAAACCGGACCGGAAACCCTGCTTGGCACCCATGACGGCAAAACAAAGGAATTCCTGGCCCTGCGCAGCATCGGTCTGATCAATGTTTCCCGGCTGTACGGACGGAGCGCATTCCAGGATGAGACCCGTGTGGTGCTGGATATTGAGCTGACCAAGTGGCAGGATAATGCTCTGAACAATGAACTGGAGCTTGAAGCCAAGTTTACTGAATACATGGATATTGCGATTCCCC
>JAQSYT010000330.1 GCA_029256065.1 Paenibacillaceae bacterium | reverse complement strand
GTATCCTTCGGACTGATCAGCATCATGGTTTTTTGGCTGGGGATCATGCGTATTGCCGAGGATGCGGGACTGGTCAAGAAGCTGGCCAAGCTGCTCCGGCCTGTGGTGCGGCTGCTCTTCCCCAGTGTCCCGCCGGATCATCCGGCTATGGGCTATATTATGTCGAACATGAGCGCCAACATTCTGGGGCTTGGCAACGCCGCCACCCCTATGGGTATAAAGGCCATGCAGGAGCTGCAGAAGCTGAATCCCCAGAAGGAGCAGGCTACTGCCGCCATGTGTACACTCCTGGCCATCAATACGGCAAGCATCACCCTGATTCCCACCACCATAATTGCCTACCGTCTGTCCATGGGCTCGGTGAACGCCGCCGAAATTGTCGGCACAACTCTGATTGCCACAGCCATTGCAACAGTCGCTGCAGTATTGATGGACAAGTGGTTTCAACGGAAGCATTTTCCCGCCGGGAAAGGATGACCGCCAATGTACGCAATTGTTACTTTAATCTCCGTGTGGGCTATCCCGGTTGTCATTGTTTTTATTCCCTTATATGCCGCCTACAAAAAACTGCCCGTGTACGAAACCTTCACGGAAGGAGCCAAGGACGGCTTCGATACGGCAATCCGGATCATTCCCCATATGGTCGGCATGATGGTGGCCATCTCCGTTTTCCGCGCCTCGGGTGCTATGGATTTGATGATTGGTCAGATCCAGCCGCTGTTGAAGCTGGTGGGCATTCCGGCGGAGGTGCTGCCGTTGGCCATTTTGCGGCCGATTACCGGGACGGGCTCATTGGCGTACACCGTGGATTTGTTCAAGCAGTTCGGCCCTGATTCCATGATCGGGCGGATCGCCTCTACCATCCAGGGAAGCACGGACACAACACTCTATGTGCTGACCGTATATTTCGGTGCCGTGGGCATCCGCAAGTCCCGCTACGCCCTGAAGGTGGGCCTGATGTCGGATGTCATCGGTTTTATTGCCGCCATTGCCGTATGTTATTTGGTGTTCTAAATCTGCATCTCAAAAAAATGAACCACCCCGCAGGCGCATTCATATACTAAAGCACCGAAGAGAGCAAGCGGAGGTGAACGTCATGAATGCTGCAGGTATTATCGTCCATCATTCCGCATGCAGCGCCATAAACGGCAAAGGCTACGATTATCTGATTATGAAGAACGGCTCCATTATCCCTGCTGCAGTGCCTACAGATCCTAACTACATCCATATTTGTCTGGAGGGGGACTTTTCCCAGCCCAACACCGCCTGGACACCGGAGGCTGCCGAGCAGATGTTTCTCCTGGTAAAGCTGTCCTTGCGCTTGTCCGGATTGCTGCATTTTACGGTGAAGGACATTTTTTCCCATTCCGAGGAATGCCCAGGTTCATTTTTTCCGTGGTCCATGCTTGTGATTTCCGAGAAGGACGGGTATCATTAGCTTGAGGTGACTGACGACGAATGGAAAGATTGCAGAAGGTATTGGCTCAGGCCGGGATTGCCTCCCGGCGGAAATGTGAGGAATATATTACATCCGGCCGGGTCCAGGTCAATGATGTGATAGTGCGGGAGCTTGGTGTAAAGGTGGATCCTGCAGCGGATGTTATTAAGGTGGACGGCAAGGCCATCAAGGCGCAAAGCAAGACATATCTGATTCTGAACAAGCCCAAGGGTGTCATTACCAGCGCGACGGACCCGGAGGGCCGCAAGGTGGTAACGGACTTCCTGCCGGGCGTGAAGGAAAGGGTATACCCGGTCGGGCGCTTGGATTACGAGACGGAAGGGCTGCTTCTTCTCACCAATGACGGAGAATTTGCTAATCTGCTGACCCACCCCCGGAACCATGTGCCGCGTACTTACTTGGCAACGGTGAAGGGTAACCTTCACGGCTCCGTTCTGGACAAGCTGAAGACGGGGATCAAGCTGGATGATGGAATGACCGCACCGGCGGAAGCGGATTATTATGATATAAATCCCGACAAGAATGAGACGGTAGTAGTCATTACCATCTTCGAAGGACGCAACCGGCAGGTACGGCGGATGTTCGAGGCCGTCCACCATCCGGTGATCCGGCTGAAGCGGGTCATGTTCGGGTCATTGGAGCTGGGGGGACTTCCCCGCGGCAAGTTCAGAGCCCTGACTGAGAAGGAAGTGCAGGCCTTGCGGGAGGAAGCTACTGCTGCCGGCGCTTCAAACACCCCGGTTGAGGATGGGAACGATCCGCAATAACGGACAAAAAGCTGCCGGACGGCCTTGCTGCCCCGGCTTTTTTTGCATTATCCAGCTCCTCCAAGGCGTTGGCGGGTATGTCGGAGGAATTGCTGAGGCTGACCAGCCGCTTTAAGCTCTAATCAGCACTTAAGCTGAAAATAATCAATTGTTGCAGCAAAAAAGCATTTTTCCATTTGGATAAATGCTTTTTTGTTATACGGATTAGGGATCATTGCGGATGACGCGGCCAACATACCCTTCATAAACGATGGAATGTGTATACCACTCAGGCGTATCTCCGAAAAGCCGGCGGAGCTCGGGAACAACCTCGTTTTCCCATAACCGGATCATGACCTTCAAATCGGCGGCATACAGCTCCAGCTCATCCATGGAAAAACATGGACGGTCGCTGGCCAGCGTGTGGCTGACCGAAAAATTGTACCCCGAGCAGTTCAGATAAACTCTCAGTAAATTCCGGGTAAAGCCTGCGCTGATATGGAGTGCGTAATTGCCCTGCGGCAAAATTTTACCCCAATCGCTGTCCCCGCCAATCTTGGGATGATGCCATAAGAAGCCATCCTCCTTCAGCAATTTTGTAAAGTAAGGAATCCGGTTCGGAACCTTAAAATGCTCTTCTCTGGGGCAATTTGGAACAGATTGGTAAGCCGTTTTGCTAAAAGGAATGCCGCTGGGCAAAGTCAGCTGGCTCCACACATCACTCTGCTCCTGCAGGTAGGTTTGAATCTGTTTCCCGGCAGTATCGAAATATGCCATGTCCTCCGCTGTGAAGCAGCAAACCATTTGCTTTTCCATCTTTTGCCCGCAGGCCAGTTCGCAGAAATTCTCTATTGTTTCATCTGCCTCTGAAAGGGTTCCGTTTTCAATGAACGGCGTCACTTCGAAACGCAAATAAATGGGGTTGTAAGAGGTTCCCCAGTCAAACCGCTTGTCCATCACAATACAATCGGATTGATAAAAGCTGCAGCTGCCTCCATAGTCGCCCACGCTGCTTACTGCACACGGTATATCCGGCAGACAGGCGGACAGTGCCGGAGCGGAGCGGCTGCTTCCAAACCACGGAATGGCATCCAGTACAATAGCAGCACCGTAAAAGGAATACGGCTTCGGAATTTTCTCTACCACTTCCGCCAGAAGTCCGGAGGTAAGCTCTTGATCCGGCTCAGGCTGATTATAGGTAAGATTGCATACGGCCGGGAAATTGGATGCTGTGCAAGCATGGGGCTTTTCCTGGCCGCGGGGGAGTAAGTATCTTTCCAGCTGCGGGAAGGCTTTGACCAGCTTACCCATTGAGGTTTTGGAGAACGGCGGGTTCCCGGTATCCGGAATATCCTCGAAGGAGAAGAAGTAACGTTCCGGGGCAAGGCCCTGCCCCTTTAACAATTCCAAAAGATAGGGAAGTGTCTTTTGAAATGGCACCGCCTTTTTCAAATCCTGTTTTACCGTTATAAAAACACGCATGCAGCTCCTCCTGTACCTGTCCTTTTGAATCTCCATTATACCACATCAACCCTGACCTGTTATTATTTAGCTCCTCTTTAACCTATCTTTTCCAACAGTTTATCGAACAAAAAATAAAATGTAAGTAAAAAAATGTTAAATAGTCGACATTTAATTACATAATTTGCCTCGTTTCTTCGATATATACCTTTGAACACACATATAGGAGCTTATATAACAGAGCTTCAAAAAAAGAAAGGTTGAGAGGAATGGGAGAAAATCAAACGGGAAGGTGTTTTTGGCTGCTTGCAGCTCTGGCAGGGTTACTGCTGCTTTTAGGCGGGTGCAGTACGGAGGACGGCAACCAGACGAAGGAAGAGGCAGCAACGGTTTTGAGGTTTATCTGGTGGGGTGGAGACCAGCGTAAGGAAAATACGCTGAAGGTGATCGAGCTGTTTGAGAAGGCCAATCCGGGAGTGAAGATTGAGGCTGTTCCGTTATCCAGCAATTCTGAAGTTTCCAAGGAAACCGTGATGGGGTACGGGAGAGGCGATGCACCCGACATTATTCAAGGGGATTATAATTTCATCTACAATTTTATTAACCGCAAGCTGTTTGAGCCTTTGGATACCTACATGGATAGCGGTACGCTGGATTTAACGGATGTTGACCCCGCATTCCTGGCATCGGGCCGGGCCAATGACGGCAAGTTGTACGCTGTTAACGTAGGAAGTAACGCTCAAACCTTTCTCGTGAACACGAAGGTGTTTGCGGACAATAAGGTTGAGCTTCCCAAGGATGGATACAGCATAGATGATTTACAAGCCACATTGAAGGAGCTGAAGGCCAAGGTAAAAACACCGGGATTTGCCCCGTTGGGCTCCATGATCGATTTGACCTATTATTTGCGGGCCAGGGGAGTGTCCATGTACAATCCCGAGGGCACGGAGCTTGGTTACCAGGATGATCAAATTATGGCCGATTATTTGCGCACACAGCAAAAATGGACGGATGAAGGCTTAATCTACACCGGAGGCTCGGTTAGCAACAATAAAAGCCATCCGCTGGTTACCGGCTTAACCGCCTTTTATCCAGTGGTAACAAACCAGGCAGCTACCATAAGCTCCTTTACTTCAGATTCCTTGAAGCTGTTTCACTATCCTGTTGTTGACCCGAAGGTGGAGGGGAAATTCCTGAGGCCATCCATGTTTTTATCCGTTTCCGCATTTTCCAAGCATAAAGAGGTGGCGGCCCAATTTATCAGCTTCTTCATGAATGATCCCGAAGCCAATGACATTCTGAATGGGGAACGAGGGGTTCCTGTAGTCTCCAAAATTGCTGGCCGGTTATTTGCCAAACAGGATGCTGCCAACCAGGAGCAATATCTCTACATTGAGAAATTAAAAACTCAGGTCAAGCCCATTGACCCTCCGGTACCCAGCTCCTCCACATCGCTCAATAATGCCCTTACCCGGATAAAAAATAAGGTGTTTGCCGGTACGGTCTCTCCTGAAGAGGGCGCAGCTGAATACCGGATCGAAGCGGCAAAGATTCTTAATCGCGGGAGGGCGGAATAATGAGACAACATTCGATTCGGACAAAGCTCTTTGCGGGATTTGGGATTGTACTGGCGGTTATGGTCCTTACCAGCGCGTTCAGCTTTTATTTTAACGTCAAGATAAACCGTTCCTATCAGGAGCTGCTGGATAATGAAGTAGCCATAACCGGACTGGTGAAAAGCATGAACATCAACATCGAGAAGGAGCATGCCATGGTGACGGAGTATCTCCTTACAAGCGAGGAGAAATTCCTGGATGCCTATTACGAAGCAAAACAGAGCTTTTTCGGCAATGTTCGCGAACTTAGTGTTCTTGTTACTGCAGAAGGGGATGACTGGCAGCAGCTTCAGGCACTGGATTTACTCCAAGAGTTTTTCTCAACAGCAGTTGAGCAGATGTTTGACGCGAAGAAAGAAAACAATTCTGCTTCATATATGAAAATATTAGCTGAGCAGGGAGATACTATTGAGGCTTTTACGGACATTGCATCACAGCTTGTTGAGAGGAATCAGGAGGCTTTGGACCTGGGGGTAAATTCCGCTTCTGCTGAAGCCCGATCCATTCAGTTCATTATGTGGGGAGTTGTAGCAGCGGGCTTCCTGATCGGGGCTGCGC
>JAQSYT010000014.1 GCA_029256065.1 Paenibacillaceae bacterium | reverse complement strand
GACCCTGCAGATCGGGCCGGGCCGCATTGAACTGAGGGAGATATCTTTCTCCTTTCATCCGGGGTCGCCCATCCTGCATAAGCTCATGCTGGATATCCCTCCGGGCAGCCATGTGGCAATAATCGGCAAAAGCGGCTGCGGCAAAACCACACTGTCCTCCCTGCTCATCGGTTTGTATGAGCCGGCATCCGGCCAAATTCTCATCGACGGCCAGCTCCTGTCCCGATGCAGCCTCAAATCCATCCGGCAAAGCATCGGTGTGGTGCAGCAGGAGGTGCTGCTGTTCGACGGAACTGTCCGGGAGAATTTGCTGCTGGGCAATCCCAGGGGGACGGAGACTGAGGTGTGGTCAGCCCTGACCCGTGCCGGCATCGCACCCTTCATCAGGGGACTTCCCGGCGGTCTTGACACACTCTTTGGCAAAGGGGGGGTGGAGTTGTCGGGTGGACAGAAGCAGCGGCTTTCCATCGCCCGGATTTATCTGAAGAACCCTGCCATTCTCATTTTTGACGAGGCCACCAGCGCCCTTGACCAGGAGACGGAAGCGCAGATTCATGACGCATGGCGGGATCTGCTGGACGGCCGGACGGCCATAGTTATCTCCCACCGCCTGAGCTCCGTGCTGCTTTGCGACAGCGCCGTGCTGTTGGAGAACGGAAAAATAGCCGCATCGGGCAAGCCTGAGGAGCTATTGGAGCGGAATATGCGGTTTAGGGAGTTGTTTGCAGTGGAGGAGGTGCAGGAGTTTGCTTAGAAAATGGAAATACCGGATCTCCGTTCTAAAGGCGCTATATCCGTTTACAAGAGGGGTGAGGGGAACCTTTCTGCTGCTGGTGTGTTTAGGAGCGGCCCTCCCAGTCTGCACGCTGCTGCAGCCACAGGTGTACCGGATTTTTGTGGACCGGGTGATTATCGGCCGGGAGGCAGGAGCCTTTGCAGCCGTAATAGGCGGCTATCTGGGGATCTATCTTCTGCAGTCGGGACTTCTGCTCTGGAAAACAACCGCTGCCAGCAGGCTGCAGAACAGCGTGCTCTTCCGTATCCGGCACCGGCTTTTGTGCCGCTATTTGGGCATGGACTTTGAAGAATATGAACAGCGCAGCACCGGGGAGATGAAAATGCGGATGGAGGACGACGTGTCCAGACTTGCCGACTTCGGCGGAAAGCAAACGGTGGAATGGGCCGCAGGGGTATTGACAGCCCTGGTTTCAGGATATCTGATTCTGCAGATTCAATGGCAGCTGGCCTTGTTCTCCATGTTGATCATTCCTCTGACCTTTTATGCGGACCACAGGATCAGCCTGCAGGAGAAGAAGCTGCAGCAGACCAACCGGGGAAATGACCAAGCGTGGAACAGCTGGCTCCTCGCCTCTCTCCAGGGGTGGAAGGAGATAAAGGCGCTCCACTTGGAAAAGCGCCAGATGCTGGCCTTCGTGGGATACGCCCATCATTTCGCGGAATATTTCAGCAGATGGATTCATTTCTGGGTGCTGCGGACGCTCATTCTGCCTAAGGTCCGGGATGAGTTCCTGATGAAATTCTCCCTCTATTTCCTGGGCGGCCTGCTCATTATGAATAACCGCCTGACCATCGGTTCTCTACTAGTATTCGCCATGTATTATGATACCCTCAGCAGCGCCATACGGACAGTATCCTCAGCCGATGCGGAGCTGGAGAGCAGCAAACCATTCTATAATAGGGTGCTTGCCGAGGTCCGGGAGCCCCTGGTCAGAAAGAAGCAGCCCCCTCTCCTTGCAGACGGGGAAGCCGTCATCCGCATAAGCGGGGTGGATTTCTCCTACAGCCATAGCCCGGCGCCGGTTATCCGCCAGCTCAGCCTGGAGATTCATCAGGGAGAGCGCCTTGCTATTACCGGTCCCAGCGGGTCGGGTAAATCCACCCTGTTGAAACTCATTGCGGGAATGCTTGCTCCAAACAAAGGCTCTGTAGCTTACCAGGGAACCGAGCTGCATCGAATCAGCCGTTCCCACTTATACGGAAGGGTGGGAATTATCCGGCAGGACAGTACTTTGTTTAATCTGTCCATACGGGACAATCTGCGGCTGGCCAACCCCAGAGCCGATGAAGCCGCCATGGACGAGGCTTGCGAAAAAGCCTGCATCCTGGATTTTATCCGGAGCCTGCCGCAGGGTTACGATACGGTCATTGGTGAAAAAGGCCTCCGGTTGTCCGGAGGCCAACGCCAACGATTGCTGCTGGCAAGGCTGTTCCTGAGAAAAGTGGAGGTGATGGTAATGGACGAAGCCACCAGCTCCATCGACCCCCACTCTGAAAGGTTGATCCATGAGGCTATTCTGGGAATGGACGGGAGCAAAACAGTGATCATCATTGCCCACCGAGCATCCTCCGTTGCCCTTTGCCGGCGGGTCTTTGCACTTGCCTGAATGGCCGTGTGAGGCTTGGCAGCCTGGTTATGCCTGCGCGTTCTGCGCCGCGGTTTTGCTCTTGGCCAGCTTGTAGTAGCCGTACACGTTCAGCAGCTCGCTTTCGTCGGCAAACCGCAGCTTCAGGCTGCCTGCAGCGGCCTGAATGTACGGCTTCAAGGCTGCCGCTCCGCCGCCGATGACGTAGAAGCATTGAATGTCGGGAACCTTCTTCCAGCGCTTCTTGATCAGCTCCACCATGCGGTTGGCCGCACGGGTAAAATACATGTCCACGATGGGCTTGATATCCGTCTGCCCCTCCCCCATCCTGCGGATGGTGAATTCCTTGCTTTTCACCCGCTGGGCCAGCTTGGAGCGGCTGGGGAAACGGTAGCCATACTGATCCTCTACCTCGCGGATGATCATGTCCATGTAGTGGGCCAGGCCGATCTGCTCCCCTGTGCTGAACTGATTGTCGATATTCATCCTTTTGATTAAAGGAAAATCCGTCGTCAAGGCTCCGATTTCACAGACTCCGATGGTACCGAAGTAGAGCTCCTCATCCCGGATTTGCAGGGAATCGTGGGTACCCATATGGAACATGGCCGCCGCACCCTCGATGGATACAATGGCCCGTTTCACCGTAACCTTCACCTTCCGGTTGCGCAGCCGGGGAGTTGTAAGGAAGGTCACCTCATGCTCTCCGACAAGCCGTTCCTCGAAGCTTCTGTGGTAGCGGGCGAACGCCCTGACCGGCAGCCCTGTGCCAAGAACATATTCTACCTCGTCAAAGCCCTGGTAGCCGTTTTGGCTGGCGGAGCCCGATGCTATCCCGGCATAAGCCAGAGCGGTCAGGGCCACAATCAGGGACTGGTCGGACAAAGCCTTGTTGTCCATATCCTCCAGCTCTGTATTATCCTCATTCTCCATGGCCAAAAGACCTACGAAAGAACGCTCTCCGTTTTTCGCCAGTTTGGGGCTGTGCACCACCACATCCAGCGCCTTCAGCGGCTGATCCTCCTCCTGCAGAATATGGCGCTCATAGCCGGGCGCCACCACATTAGGAACCAGGAGGGGCTCTCCGCCCCCTTCCAGCACAAGTTTGATGCTGTCATTCCCCAGATCCAGGCCAGCCAATTTCATTAATGATTCCCCCTGACAGTTCAATAAAGTACCCGGACAAAACGATGTAGTCCATTGGTTAGAATTTCTATTTTTTATGCCAAAATCCTCCGGGACTATGGAATCATTTTCTCTTTATTATTCAAAATATGAAGGTTTTCGGCAATTTTTGACGAACTTCAACTCTTGGGATAACTACATATCATTTGCTGTCCGGGTCCTCCCGGCGGGATGCCGGTGCGCCAGTTAAAATGTCATCAGGAGACCAATCATGAAAGCGAAACTGCAACTGAAGCACTATACCGTCATGCTGATCCGCGATCCCCGCCAGTCCGTGCTGCGGCTGCGCATCCCGGTTTTGGCCATGCTGGCCACGCCTCTGCTGTTTGCAGGCGCATGCGCCTGGGCCTATTTTTCCACTTACCATGCCGTATCCGCCAAACGGACCAGCCAAGAGCTGCAAACGGCCCTGAACGAACAAACCAGAATTTACGAAAACAATGTTTCCGGCCGGGATACAACCATCGACCATCTGCAGGAGGAGCTGCTGCGGCTGTCCCAGCAGGCTGGGGAGCTTGACGAGCGGATGAATGAAATCCGCAAGCTGGAGGAGGAAATGCAGCGTTTAGTAGGGCTTGGCTCCGGTTCTGCAGGGCAGAATGCAGCCTTAGCCTTGAAGGATGGGGATCCTTCGGGCATAGGCGGCACCAGCAGAGCCGTCACCGATCAGGATACCGACGAGCTCATCGCCAATACCACCGACCACTACAATACTATTCTTGGTTCTATGGAAACTCTGTACAGCCAGCTCAGTGAAACCAAGCTGCGGGTGATGGAGCAGCAGAAGCGTCTGGCTCATACCCCCAGCATCTGGCCGGTGGAGTCCCGGACCATCACCTCTCCCTTCGGGATGCGCCGTGATCCGTTTACCTTCTCCATGGTCTATCACAGCGGTCTGGACATTGGGGCCAAAACGGGAAGCCCGGTCCACGCTACGGCGGAAGGGAGTGTTAGCAGTACAGGGTATGATTCCTACCACGGCAACAACATTGTCATCGATCACGGCAGCGGCCTTAAAACCTGGTATATGCATTTAAGCAAAATTGGAGTGGAAAAGGGGGAAGAAATTACGAAAGGTCAGGAGATTGGACTTGTGGGCTCCACCGGAAGAAGCACTGGCCCCCATCTCCATTATGAGGTGCTGAAGGATAATAAAAGCGTGGATCCCAATACCTATCTGAAGGTTGTGCGAAAGGAAGAATAGCCATGTTCAGCAAAAAGAAATCCGCAGGAACCAACCCCGATGCCATGGATACCGTGATCGGGGAGGGCAGTGTTTTCGAAGGAAAGATCCGCTCTCAAGCAGGCGTGCGGATTGAGGGCACGATCAACGGGGATGTGGAAAGTGCAGGAGATGTAATTATCGGGGAAAAGGGCATCGTGAAATCCAACATTCATGCCCGGAATGTCATTATTGCCGGGTCTGTCCATGGCAATGTCACCGCCAAGGACAGTCTGACTATTCTGTCCAGCGGACAGCTGAACGGCAATTCCAGTGCCTCCCGACTGGTAGTGAACGAAGGTGCCGTATTTAACGGCGGCAGCCGCATGGAGGGCAAGGCTTCCTCCGATGGCAAGGAGAGTCCATCGGCCCCTTCCCTGCAGCCGGAAAAAGCGCCTCCGTCCATGATGGGTACCGCCTTCGGCGATTCTATGGCTATGTGACCCGGACTATGCTTCAGAGCTTTGCTTCACTTTTGGGGACGATTTGATGGTTCTGGTTCCGGGGGCTCCCCCAAAAGTACCCGGACTACGCTTCAAAGCTTAGCTTCACTTTTGGGGGACGATCTGAGAAATTGGGTTTTGTAGAGCCTGGCGTAGAGTCCATTTTGGGCAAGGAGCTCCTCATGGGTGCCCTGCTCCGCCAGTCTTCCCTCCTCCAGCACCAGAATTCGGTCAGCCGCCAGAATAGTGGACAGGCGGTGGGCGATGACCAGGGTGGTCCTTCCCAGCATCAGCCGCTCCAACGCGGCTTGGACATACGCCTCCGACTCTGAATCCAGATGGGAGGTGGCTTCGTCCAGCACCAGAATCCGCGGATTGCGGAGAATGGCACGGGCGATGGCCAAGCGCTGCCGCTCGCCGCCGGACAGGCGATGCCCTCTTTCTCCGACCATAGTATCATAGCCCTCGGGAAGGGCCGCTATCATTTCGTGAATATACGCATCTCTGCAGGCCTCTTCCAAATCAGCATCCGTGGCGTCCAGCCGGGCAAACCGCAAATTCTCCCGGATGCTGGCATGGAACAGGAAGGAGTCCTGGGTCACGAAGGCCAAGCCTTTCCGCAGAGACGCTTGGGTTATGGTCCGCAGATCCCTGCCGTCCACCTCCACCGCCCCTTCGGCAGGATCATGCAGCCGGGCTAAGAGTCCGATCAGGGTGGTTTTGCCTGCGCCGCTGGGACCAACTATTGCCACCAGCTCCCCAGGCTCTGCCTGAAAGCTGATGCCGCTGAGAGCTTTCCGCCCCTGGCCGGAGCCATCGTAATGGAAGGAAACGTTGTTGTAGGCCACTTTGCCTACAATGTCATGCAGCTCCTGTGCCTCCGGCGCATCCTTGATCTCCGGCTCCATGTCCATGTATTCGAACAGCCTTACGAATATCCCCATGGCCGTGGCCGCCTCCACATGCAGATTCAACAGCGTGGTCACAGGTCCGTACAAACGTCCAGCATAAAATACAAAGGCAACGATACCGCCCACAGTCAAGCTGTTGTTCATGACCGAGGTTCCGCCGTACCAGAAGATAACTGCGGTCCCCAAGGGCGCCAGCAGTCCCACCGCCATGCCGTACCAGCGTCCCACCAGATTAACCTTCAGCTCCAGACCCATAACCTTTTCGTTAAACGCACCGAAACGCTTCTCCTGATACCCTTCTCTCCCGAACAAACGGGTGAGCATCGCCCCCGAGATGCCGAACAGATCCCCCAGCATGGCGGACATTTCCCCCCGGGCCCGCTGAGTTTCCGCCCGCAGCCGCTTCCTTGTAGCCGATACCCGACGCACCGGCAAAATGAATAATGGCAAAATCACAAGTGCGATTAAAGCAAGCTGCCAATTGAGCCGGAACAAAATCACCGCCGTGGTGACGGTAATTGTCGCCTGGGTGATGGCATTAACCACCGTCCCCGTCACAATCCCCTGAACCGCCTGGACATCCCCAGTCAAGCGCTGGATAATCTCCCCCGACCTGGAATGGGTGTAGAAGCCCATGGATTGGCGCTGCAAATTCCCGAACAGGTTATGCCGCAAGTCCCGCATCACACTTTGGCCAACCTTGTTGTTCAGATGGTTCTGCCATACTCCCAGAAGCCCAGCTGCCACTGGCAGCAGCACCATCAGCAAAACCATCCTCAAGAGCAGTTCCTTATTCCCGTCCGGTATGGCATAATCCACCACTTCCTTGACCAGCAGGGGAGGCACCAACCCGATTAAGGCCGAAGCCAGAGCTAGCAGCAGGATCAGCCCCAATAGCCTGGTATATGGCCGGAACAGCCTAAAAGCTCTGGCAAAATCCATCTCGCTCCACTTGGCTTTAGGCGCATCCGGCCCCTTATGTATTCCTCCCGGCGGCATTCCTCCGCCGTACATTCCGCCCATCCGCATGCCATATCCTCCATTTTCCTATGGTAAACGCTCTCATGCATTCCATTGTCCCACGCTTCATGATTAGGTGCAACCATCTGTCTTTGGGACAAAATTAGGACAAAGTTTGAACGCAGAAACCTGGGGGCATTTTCCAGCGTCTAACATTCAGGAATAGGTTGCAAATGGAGGAGAAAACAATGTCTGGTTTGCAAAAGCTGGGATGCCTGCTGGTTATATTGGCCGTGTTAGGGGGCTGCACTGAAGGAGACTCCTCAAGCGGCAGGGAGTCCGCATCCGCCGTTCCTTCCCCTTCCGCTTCGACGGAGGATTATGCGCTGACCCAGGCTTTTTTGGATATGGTGGGAAATCTGTACCGATCTTATGGAAAGCCCGATTATGATGAAAAAGTAGGCCGCATTCAAAGTGCCATATCCGACAAACGTGTAAATCTCAATGCAAAAAAATTCGGGACTGGCGAGACCGCCCTTACCCTTGCTTGGAACGGTCGCCGGAGTTGGTTCCCCTGCTGCTTCAAGGCGGCAGCGATGTGAATGCAGCTGGTAGGGACGGTGCCCTTCCATTAGAGATGGCGGCTTCACATCAGAATTATCCGCTGTTCCTTGAGCTGCTGCAGCGGGGAGCTGATCCTTTGGCGGATGACACAATCCTGATATCCCCGCTATATCCGTTCCGCGGCGGAGAATACCACTCTGCAGATGCGGAGCAAATTGTCAAGCGCCTGCTGGAGGGGGAGGTGGATCCTAACAGGAGCGGTGATGGCGGACAAACACCCTTGTGTCTGGCCGCTCGGTTTGGTCAAGCAGGAATTGTCAGAGCTTTGCTGGAGCATGGCGCAGATCCCAACCGGCTTGACGGTGATGGTTACTCCCCGCTGATGTGCGCTTTATCTCCCTGGATTTTGGATGTGGAGCAAATGGGCGAGCTGGTCAAGCTGCTGGTGGAAGCGCAGGCGGATGTGAATGCCCCCAGCCCGGAAGGCAAGCTTCCTCTCCAATTGCTCATGAAGCTGGAGTTGGAGACTGTGCCCAAAAGCGACTTTGGTCCCATCATCCGTTATCTGCAGGACAGAAGAGCAAAAACGGATTTGACCGGTCAGGTGACTATCATTCCTACTCTGGAGGGACTTCCGGTACCCGTCATTCCCTAATAGTTGCGCCAGCTCAGGGAATCATGTATACTAGCAACTAATCAAAAAGCAGCATTGGCCGATGACGAGCTTCCAACTCCGAGGCGTATTCGCTAAGAAGAGCGGATCGGAGTTCCCTCTTCCAAGTTTACCGGCCCGCCCGTTACCGCGGAACCAAAGAGGATCGGAATATTCCGTAAGGATTTTCCGGTCAAGTTGGGTGGCACCGCGAGTCTAAACGCTCCTCGTCCCATACGGATGAGGGCGTTTTTTGCATTTTTTTGGAGACGGGAGCGGATGCGGAAATGTTGGACATGAAATGGATTCGGCAGCACAGCAAGGCTGTACAGGAGGCGGCGGACCGCAAGGGGATCGCCTTTTCGGTGGAGGAGCTGCTTCAGGCGGATGAGAACCGGCGGCGGCTGTTGACTCAGACGGAGGAGGGGCGGCAGGCCAGGAACCGGCTTTCCCAAGATATCGGACGCTGCTTGCAGGAAGGCCGGCAAGCAGAAGCCGATGAAGCTAAGGCACAGGTCAAGGAATGGAATTTGCGGTTGTTGTACTTGGAGGAGCATCTTCAGCAGGCAGAGACTGCGACCCGGGAACTGCTGCTGCTGGCTCCGAATATTACCTCGCCGGATACGCCGGTGGGGGCTTCGGATGCGGACAATGTGCCGGTGCGCCATGTGGGCAGCCTGCCCGACTGGGCATTCGCGCCACGGGACCATATCGCCCTGGCGGAGCTTCACCATCTGGCGGATGTCCCCCGCGGCGTCAAAACAGGCGGTGCCCGCAGCTATTATCTGACGGGAGCAGGAGTGGCGCTGCACCGGGCCGTCCAGCAGATGGCCATGGATATGCTGGCGGAGCGCGGCTTCCAGTGGATGGAGGTGCCGCTGTTGGTCCGGGCAGAGACATTGGTGAATACCGGCTATTTCCCGCTGGGCAGGGATCAGGTATACCGGGTGGAAGGTGCGGACAGCTACCTGGTAGGCACCTCGGAGGTTCCGCTGGTGTCCTTCTATGCCGGAGAGATTGTGGATGTAAGCGAGCCTGTGCGGTTGGCGGCCTCATCTATATGCTTCCGCAGCGAGGTGGGGGCAGCCGGACGGGATGTCCGGGGGCTGTACCGGGTGCACCAGTTCTCCAAGGTGGAGCAGGTGGTCTTATGCCGGGACAATCCCGGAGAATCGGAGCAGCTGCTCCAGGATATTACCGCTAATGCGGAGGAGCTTCTCCAGCGGCTGGAGCTTCCTTACCGGGTGATGGCGGTCTGCGCCGGAGACATGTCCCAGAAAACCTACAAGCAGTATGACATCGAAACCTGGATGCCCAGCCGGGAGGCATATGGGGAAACTCACTCCTCGTCCAACCTGCATGATTTCCAGGCGAGACGCTCCAACATCCGCTACCGGGACGGCGAAGGCAAGCTCCGTTATTGCCATACGTTGAACAACACCATGGTGGCAACGCCGCGGATTTTGATCCCACTCCTCGAGAATCACCAGGAGGAGGACGGGACCATCCGCATCCCGGCTGCCCTGCAGCCATACATGAACGGGTTGACCAGGCTGGTTCCGCCGGAGCTGTGAAAGCGACTGCCAAAGGTTGCGGTTGTCCCCACTGGTTATCCAGTGGGATCTCGGGTAGGGAAGTCTGTGCTCTCCGCTGCTGTTGGGGAGCCAAGCGCACGTAACGGAATTCAGCGTCCCTTAGCGGGGAAAATCGGACCAATTGGATGTCTTACGGAACTGAGAGGCTCTAACAGGTCGCCGGACGGAAAAAAGCATCGTTGGCGGGCCAATAAGAGCTTCTCAGTTCCGTTAAAGGTTAGATTAGCCTAAAATAGGCGTTTAAGCGCTTCTCAGTTCCGTTAGCGCAGGGAGGCTTGGCGGCGGAGAGGGCGGGTGACGGGAGAGGTCACTGAGCTAACTGGAGAGTTTACTGGAGTTAGGTGGATGGAAAGTTGACTGTAGAGTTGACTGGAGCAGCCACTGAGGCTGCAAGCTGAATCTCCCTTATAAAAACAACCTGAAAAACCCGGCCAACCTTGGCCGGGTTTCTTCACAATATGCAGCATATAAGCTTGCTGCCAGCCCGGCTCAAACCTCCGCCGGAAAAATCTCCAGCGCCGCCTGAACCACCTGGCGGGCCATAGGCAGCACCCTTCCCAAGGGTGCAGTCTGCAGGGCCGTATACGGGTGCGCCCGATTCTCGCAGACAATGCCGCCGATGGAGTAATCCCCCACCGGCGGCAGTCCGCGGCGCAGCGAGGTACCGGGAGTGAGCGGCCCGGCCTTCATTAGGAACAGCCCCAGGCTTGCAGCATTCCCTAGACAGGCATCCACCGACACAACCACACGCCCCGCCGGAGGTGTCAGCATAGCCTCCAGCTCCAGGATGCGTTCGCCCCAGGTATCCCCGTCGCAGGGGTGAGCCAGTGTGCCGACCACCAGGCCGAAGCCCGCTTCCTGCAGAAGCGTCCCGGTTAACGGGCCGAAGGCATCGCCGCTGGAACGGTCTGTGCCGATGCACAGGAACACCAGCTGCTCCCGCTTCACACCCAACTCACGGATGCGCTGGAAAAGCTCCGGCAGCTTGGTGCCGCCTGCTGTTTTGCGCCAGCCGCTCCCCGCCGGAGCAGCTTGGACACCGGACCACTGTTGGAGCATCTGTCACAAACCCCCGTTTATCAATCTACTACACCGCACCGCACAGCATCCTCCTAAAACAGCCCGTGGACGGTTCCGTCCTCATCAATGTCCATTCGCAATGCAGCAGGTACCTTGGGCAGACCCGGCATCCGCAGAATGTCCCCCGTCATGGCGACAATGAAGCCTGCTCCGAGAGACGGCTTCAGCTCGCGGATCGTGATGGTGAAGCCCTCCGGCCTGCCCACAAGCGCCGCTTGGTCCGACAGGGAATATTGGGTTTTGGCCATGCACAGGGGCAGCTTGTCCCAGCCGTTCTTCTTGAACTCCTGGATCTGCTTGCGGGCCTTGTCCGAAAAGCTCACGCCCTCCGCGCCATAGAAGGTCCGGGCAATGGCTTCCGCCTTAACCGGGATCTCATCCTCTGGCTGGTATACGGGCGAAAAGCCTTCCCCCGCCTCTTCGGCAGCGGCAGCAACGGCACGAGCCAGCTCAACACCCCCGGCTCCACCTTGCTCCCATACCCGGCAAAGCTCCACAGCAAAGCCGCACTCCTTGCACAGCTGCTTCAGCAGCTCCACTTCCCCTGTGGTATCCGTAGGGAACTCGTTGACTGCTACCACAAAAGGCAGCCGGACAGCCGCTATGGATTCCGCATGCTTCTGCAGATTGGCAAAACCACGCGCCAATGCTGCCAAATCCTCCTGGGCCAGCGCGTCCTTGGCTGCGCCGCCATGAAGCTTCAGCGCCCTTACAGTGGCGACAATGACCACTGCTGCGGGGCTTAAGCCGCTTTTGCCGCATTTGATATGAAGGAACTTCTCCGCGCCCAGATCCGCTCCAAAGCCTGCCTCAGTCACAGCAAATTCCCCCAGCTTCAGTGCCATCCGCGTTGCGGTAAGGCTGTTGCAGCCGTGGGCAATATTGGCGAAGGGGCCTCCATGGACCAGCGCCGGGGTATTCTCCAGTGTTTGCACCAGATTAGGCTTTACCGCCTCCTTCAGCAGCACCGCCATGGCTCCTTGAGCCTGCAAATCCCGGACATATACGGCTTGTCCCGTATAGGTGTAGCCGATAAGCATCCGGGAAAGGGCTTCCTTCAGCTCCCCCAGACCTTCGGTCAGACAGAGAATGGCCATTATCTCGGACGCTACTGTAATTTCGAAGCCGTCCTCCCGGGGCACACCTTCCGTTTTGCCGCCCATCCCGATCATAATATGGCGCAGAGCGCGGTCATTCATATCCACTACACGCTTCCACACAATCCGGCGGGGGTCCAGCCCAAGGGTATTGCCCTGCTGGAGATGGTTATCAATTAAAGCCGCCAGCAGATTATGGGCCGAGGTCACCGCATGCATATCCCCGGTAAAATGCAAATTGATATCTTCCATCGGCACAACCTGGGAATAACCGCCGCCTGCCGCTCCACCCTTCAGCCCGAAGCAGGGACCTAAGGAAGGCTCCCGCACCGCCAGCACTGTTTTGCGTCCGATCCGGTTCAGCGCCTGGGCCAGTCCCACGCTGACCGTAGTTTTGCCTTCGCCTGCCGCAGTGGGATTAATGGAGGTCACCAGAATCAGCTTGCCCTCCGGCTTGTCCTCCAACCGGTGCAGGATGCCCAGGTCAAGCTTGGCCTTGTAGCGTCCATACTCCTCCCACTCTTCCTCTTGAAGCCCCATCTCCGCCGCAATAGCGCCAATCCGCAACATGCGGGCCTGACGGGCAATTTCAATATCACTGACGATTGCTCCTGTTGCCATCATTTCACCTGGTCCTGTCCTTGATTTGTTGTCGCTTAGAGACTGCGACGAAATAAAGTACCGCTAATTTCCTCGCTGCTCCTTATTACACATGCCAACAGAATACCATATTCTTCGAGGAAAAACGACTAGCTCCCCCTCACCGGCAAATTCACATCAAATATCGTTCCGATGCCCACTTCGCTTTCCACATCCACTGTGCCGCCGTGCTCCTGGATAATCCGGAAGCTGACCATAAGCCCCAGCCCGGTACCCTTTTCCTTCGTGGTATAAAAGGGCTCTCCCAGCTTCTGCAGCCTCTCCGGAGGAATACCTTGGCCCTGGTCCTCGAAGCGCACATTCACCCTGCCAGGTGCGGGGTGAGACAGTGTGACTGTAATGGTTCCGCCCAGCACCATGGATTCCACCGCATTTTTCAGCAAATTGATAAAGACCTGCTTCAGCTGATTCTCATCGCAGTCCACCATCACCTCATCTGCTGTCAGTACATTGGCCAAGATTTGAACATTGTTCAGCAGAGCCTGGCTGCCTAAGAACGCGATAACCACCTGGACGATCTGCACCAGATTCCGCGGCTCCATTCTGGTAATTTGAGGCTTCGAAAGCACCAGGAACTCGCTGACGATATTATTGATGCGGTCCAGCTCCGAAAGCATCAGCTCGAAGAAAAATTCATTCTCGTTCGTTCTTTGCTGCAGCAGCTGCAAAAACCCCTTCAACGAGGTAAGCGGATTGCGGATTTCGTGGGCGACGCCGGCGGCAAGCTGCCCTACCACCGACAGCTTCTCCGATTTCAGCAGCATTTCCTCTGCCTGCTTGCGCTCTGTAACATCCCGCCCCACCATCAGAAGGTTCGGCACCTCCCCCTGCTCCAGATCGGGAATCCAGCGGCAGGAAACCTCCAGAACCACCCAATGCCCCTCGGCATGACGGAGCTTCATCTCAGCCACATCGGCGGTCTGGGCATCCTGGGGCTTCTGCAAAAACTTGCTCATACGGCTTTTATCATTGGGATGAATCCAATGGTACACGCTTTTGCCCATCAATTCCTCCGGCTCCGCTCCCAGCAGAAACCGGCTGGAGGGCGACCAGTATTCTATTTCTCCTAACGGGTTCAGCACGCCGATGATATCGGTCATATTCTCCGCGATCAGCCGGTATTTCATTTCGCTGCGGCGCAAGGCTGCCTCTACCCTTTTGTTTTCGGTAATATTCCTGGAAATGGAGGCAATGGCAATGGCATTCCCGTCATTGCTGCGGATGGGTGAAATGGTAACGCTCACATCAAATTCATCACCATTGCGTTTGAGCCTGCGGGTTTCATACCCGCTGATATGGCCGCCGAATTCCACTGCCTCATGAAGGTTTTGCACCTCCTCCTTCAAGTCGGGGGGAACCGTGAGCAGGACACTTTGGCCGATGCATTCCTCATAGGACCAGCCGAACAGTCCCATAAACGCCTCATTCACATGCAGCGTATCCCCGTTCAGATCCGTCACACAAATGGCATCCGAGGTATTGTTGAAAAAGGATTCCAGCATCTCCTTGGTCCACGTCAGCTCGGCTTCCGTTTCCTTACGATCGCTTATATCCATGCAATAGCCGAGGATTTCCCGGCCCTCCGCCTCTCCCCCGAAGGGCTGAAGAGTAATGAGGCAGGGGGCGGAGGCAATAGAGATCTCAAAAACCACCTGCCGTTCCTCTTCCCACGCGATGCGAAAATAATAACTAAAGGACTTGGCGGTGTCCGGCTGGAATACCTCCTGAAGGGAGCGGCCAATGACGCGTTCATCAGGAAGCCCCAGCTTTAGAGCCAGCTCACCCGTCCAAAGCGTACACTTAAAATCCCCTTCGGCGTTGCCTATGTATTTAAAAATAATGCCCTGCTGATGGCGCAGAATTTCATTAAATGAACGCTCCGCCCGTTCCAACTCCTGGCGGATCCGCCTCTGGCCGAACAAACCGCGGATGGTCACCTGTTGTATAAGCTTGCCTGAAGCCAGGAAACAAGTAAAAATCCATTCGCTTTCCAGCTCCAGGCCCTCCGGACTGAGGCTGCGCAGCTCCATCCTCCGGGACTGGTCCGGCTCCGGTATGGAGAGCCCGTCCAGCCATTGACGATCCTCAGGGTGAATAAACTGGAGCAGTTGGCGGTAGGTTGCCAAGCTGGAGGAGGCCAGCCATTTTTCTGCCGCGGCATTCATGTAAACCATTTCGTCCCCTTGGAACAGGAACACCGGATCAGGCTGAATACCCAACAGCTTGTATCCGTCCTGTATGTCCCGTTCCTCCGGAGGAAGGGTTGAGGCAGCTTGTCCGGCGGAATTGGTCCGGTTATGTGCCTCTAATTTGTCATAAAAGTGGCCGGCCGCATAGGCAGTGCCTGCGAACCCCAGAAACCACAGCAGCCCGGCAGGCTGGACCGCCGGAAATCTCCCGTCGCGGAACCAGACCATCACATGCAGCAGGCTGGCTAACACCACCGAAATCAAAACCGCAACTGCTCTGCCTCTCCGTATCATTCTTGCGATATCCCCTTCCAGCTCCCATGGATTTTCTTGCCAGCGGCAGCAAGAAACGCCATTTCCCTATATAAGCTAATTTTACGTTAAACCTTACCATTTTCCCAGTTAAAAATGAAAAAAACTCCTGTCAAAGCAAATTCAAGAAGCAATTGGTCCAAAATTGGACATTTCCGCGTATGACAAAAAAACCGAAAACCCTTGAAGCGGGTTTTCGGCTTGAATGTGTAGTGTTAAAATTGTCTGCGCCCAAGGGCATCGACCCGGTATTAAACGTTCAACAGGTATTGGTTGAGAACGGATTTGATCAGCTCTTGACGGCCGGAAACGTTCACGATGGGGTTGTTTTGCAGAGCATAGGCTTCCAGAGATTTCAGATCAGTCTTGCCGGCTACGATATCTGCACCGATACCGGTGTTGAAGGAAGCATAGCGGTTTTCCACCACGTTTTCCAGAACCTTGTCTTCGAGAAGCTTAGCTGCAACCTCCAGCCCTCTTGCAAAGCTGTCCATACCGGCAATATGGGAGTAAACCACGTCGATAGGCTCGAAGGAGGCACGGCGGGTCTTGGAGTCGAAGTTTACGCCGCCCTTGCCCAGGCCGCCGTTCTTCAGGATTTCGTACATAGCCAGGGTGGAGCTGTACAGGTTGGTCGGGAATTCATCGGTATCCCAGCCCAGCAGCTCGTCGCCTTGGTTGGCATCGATGGACCCCAATGCGCCGTTAATGCGGGCTACAGTCAGCTCATGCTCGAAGGTGTGGCCGGCCAGGGTAGCATGGTTGGCTTCCAGGTTCAGCTTGAAGGTCTTATCCAGGTCATAGCCTCTCAGGAAGGAGAGAGTAGTTGCAGCATCAAAGTCATATTGGTGCTTGGTGGGCTCCTTCGGCTTGGGCTCGATGAGGAACTGGGCATCAAAGCCGATTTCCTTCGCGTAGTCCTTGGCCATATGGAAGAAGCGTGCCAGGTTGTCCAACTCCAGCTTCATATCGGTGTTCAGCAGGGTTTCATAGCCTTCGCGGCCGCCCCAGAACACATAGTTTTCAGCACCCAGCTCCTTGCCCACTTCCAGCTGCTTCTTCACTTGTGCAGCGGCGTAAGCGAATACTTCCGCATTGCTGGTGGTAGCGGCCCCATGCACGAAGCGCGGGTTGGAGAACATGTTGGCAGTATTCCACAGCAGCTTGCGGCCGCTGGATTTCATGTTTTCCTTGATTTGGGCAACGATAATATCAAGGTTCTTGTTGGTTTCCTGCAGGGTAGCGCCTTCCGGAGCAATATCGCGGTCATGGAAAGCGAAGTAAGGGACACTCAGGATTTCCATCAGCTCGAAAGCAGCTTCTACACGTGCCTTAGCCAGGTCCAGACCGGTAAAGCGGTCCCAGTCACGCTGCATGGTGCCGGCACCGAAGGGATCGGAGCCGTTATAAGTGAAGGAGTGCCAATATGCCACGGAGAAGCGGAGCCATTCCTTCATGGATTTGCCGGCGACGATTGCCTCCGGATTGTAAAATTTGTAGGAAAGCGGGTTAGTGGAATTTTTGCCTTCATAAGCAATTACCGGAACATTTCCAAAATAAGCACCCATTAAATGAATCCTCCTGTAAAATCAATCTCGTTTTTTCTTCATCCCTATCATAGCACCGGATACTTAGTTTGTCTATTGATTAAACTAACTTTGACAGGAATTCGTTTTATACGCTAAAATAGTGGTATCCACAACGAATCTTACCCTATATAATGAGTAATTATTCCGGCAAGCGGACCGGACCGACTGAGGCTTGAGGTGAGTAACTTTTGAGAATAACCGGTGATTTGAATCTGATGAAAAAAATTAATAAATCCATTGTTCTGGAGCTCCTGCGCAAAGCCTCTCCCCTGTCCCGGGCGGAGGTGGCCAAAACCACAGGTCTGACCAAAGCTACGGTGTCCACTCTGGTAGCCGAATTAATGGAAGAGAGTCTGCTGTACGAAATCGGCACGGGCGAATCCAGCGGCGGGCGTAAGCCGGTGATGCTGGTTTTCCGCCAGGATGCGGGTTATGCCGTAGGCGTAGATTTGGGCGTACGGGATATCCATGCGGTATTGACGGATCTCAAGGGAACCATCGTCCACGAAACAAGGTCCAGCCTGCGGGGTATGGATACTCCGGAGCAGGTGCTCGGACGGCTCAAGGAATGCCTGCGCCGCTTGGTGAACAAGGCTCCGGCCAGCCCCTATGGGGTGGTCGGCATCGGCGTGGGTGTGCCTGGCATCACCGATGACAAGGGTACCGTCCTGTTCGCGCCCAACCTGGGATGGCGGAATGTCCCTCTCCAGTCGCTGCTGGAGGCGGAGTTCAAGGTGCCGGTCATCATCGACAACGAGGGCAACGCAGGGGCGGTAGGCGAGAAGGAATTCGGCATTGGCCGGGATGTGTCCAACCTGATTTATATCAGTGTGGGCATCGGTATCGGCTCCGGCATTATTCTGAAGGATGAGCTGTACCGGGGGGCATCGGGCTATTCCGGCGAAATGGGCCATATCACGGTCCATGCGGACGGTCGTCCCTGCCGCTGCGGCAATGTGGGCTGCTGGGAGCTGTATGCCTCGGAGCAGGCTATTCTGGCCGAGGCGGATGCGCTGCTCAGCTCGGACACGGCGGGCACAGCCAACAGCGGCGCGGCGCCTGGAGCCTCAATCAGCGGGGAGGAGCCCGCCGCCGAAACGGATGACGGCGCCGCCGAGATTCCGCGGCAGGCTGAGCTGGAGGCGCTGGCCGCATTAGCCGATTCCGGCAATGAAGCCGCCCAGGAGCTGTTCCGGCGGACGGGCCGGTATCTGGGCGTAGGCATCGTGAACATTATCAACACCTTCAACCCGGAGCTGATCATTATCGGCAACCGGTTTACTCTGGCAGAACGGTGGTTTGCCCCATCCGTCCGCGAAGTGATCCAGGAGCGGGCGCTGCCGTATCACCGGGAGCGGCTGCGGCTGGAGTTCGCCGGCCTGGGGCTGCGCTCCAGCGTAGCCGGGGCCGCCTCCCTGGCCGTATCCGGCTTTTTTGCAGAGCGGCAGGTCAGTGTGGGCATGAACAGCTAGTGCGAAGCCGGCGGCAGGTTCGTGCATGGCAGCTAGTTCGGTGCATGGTGAAAAACGGGCATCCTGACCGGGGTGCCCGTTTTTTGCGTGGGTAGGGACAGATATCCGGGAAGCATGCCGGTTCCCGTTCTTGCTGCTAGCCCGAATAAGGGGCTCCCGGAACGGATTGGGTAATGTAAGCGCCACAAAATGTATCTTATCCGCTCATTTGTCCCCGGATTTCTCAAATAGCATACATAAATTGTATCTTATCCGCTCCAATCTGCCCATTTTCCGATGATTGAGCGGCATTAGCATACATTTTATGTACGCTAAATCATAAATTTCATCTATTTTATGCAAATAGCATACATTTGTGGTGCGCTATTATTTGCCTTGCCGCGGGAAAAGGGACATATACCCACCTTTCGGCTTAGCTCCAAAGCAAACCTGGCCGGGTACGGATGCCATCCATCCTTTGCCGTATCATTCGCCCACCCGCTTCCGCAACCTCTGCCCACTCGGTTCCGCAACCTCTCCGCACACCAACTTCTTAGCTTCCCCTTGTCGCAATCGCTCCGCATCTTCAAATCCATTCTCCCTCTGCACGCTTTCCCCATTCCTGTCTTGTCCTGCCCCTCTCTTGCCCCAACCTGCCCAGTTCCGCCCTGGCTCTCTTTTGTAGTGTCTCCGCCCTTTCCTCTTTTGCCTTGTCCCTCCTGCACGTCCCCTCCCTCCGCACTCTCCCTACGGCTCCAGGCGGATGGTGTCCAAGGACAGATCGTAGCCGGTGCTGGCGCTGTTTTTTCCGGTAATCTGGAGCTTGATTTCCTTCATTCCCGGCGTTTCGAACACAACCTTGCCGATCAGGGCATCGGCATAGGTCTCAGATGCCGCATACTGGTCCTGCACCGTCCCCAGCGCCGCACCGTCCACATACACCTGGTATTTGCCGCGGGTGGTATAGGTTTTGCCGGTGATGTACAGCTTATATTCCCCCGCCTCCTTCATATGGACGAGAAAGCGGATATGGCTGTTGGCGCCTGCCCCGGCGGCGGCATACTTGACGAATTTGCCGCCTGAGGCCGCAGCGTCGCTGATGAAGTAGTAGGGGTCCTGGGCCGTGGGCACCCCCGTCCGCGGCGCAAGCTGCTCCAGCTCATAGACAGCGGCCGACCGGGGAACCAGCTCCATAAAATCTATCCCGGCGTCATAGCCGCTGCTGGCGGCATTTTTGTCCTTGGCGGTGAAGCGGATTTTTTTGGCTCCCGCCGCCCCGAAATATTTGTTGCCGATATACAGCTCCTCAAACGACTGGTCGGCGGCGTACAGATCGGTCCAGCCACCGACAATGGCCCCGTCCACCGTCAGCTCAAACTTGCCCCGGTCGGCCCCCTTTTTGACCCGGGCCTTGACCGCATAGGTTCCCGTCTGCGGCACATTAAGCGTATACTCCACGTAATCCCCCGCCGCATTGCCGTCAAATTTGTTGAAGGCGCCGCCCGCGGCCGCCGGATCGCTGACATTGGTTTGGGAACCGCCGGCGGACACCGCCTTGGTGATCCCGGAGGCCTCCGCCTCAAAGCGGTGCACCGGAGTCAGCACCAGCAGCGTGATGGTATTTTTGCCCATATAAAAAGAAGGGCGGGTCAGCGTGCTGCTGTAGTCCAGCACCACATCCTCGATCTTCTTCAGAGGCGCATTGGACGCGCCGCTGTTGTAGTTGCTGTTGGTGTTGTCAATCTGGTACCGCTCCAGCCGCATCTTCCGGCTGCCCGAAAAAAGCGCCGCCGGAATGTTGTTGACGGTGGCCGTGACGTTGTAGTCCGTCCCCTGGCCGTCGGTAAGCTGGTCCCACTGGTAGTTGACCAGCATCACGGCGATGCCGGAATCATCCCGGGTGGCCAGGCTGTGGATGCCCAGGCCCGTGGTGGCGTTCAGGGCGCCGGCGGAGGTGGAGGAGGCAATGCGCGAGGCCTTCAGCATGGATTGCATCCGCAGCACATTGTAATAGGGCAGGGGCACACCGTCCAGGCCGTCCACAAACATATCCTTGCGGGGATTGTCCCCGTGGTCGATGGTCCAATGCATGGGCATGGTCAAGCCGCCCTCCACATAGTACATGCCCGTGGTGGCCATAGCGGCCGCCTGGGTGAGCTGGTCCTGGGCCTGGGTGTTGTCCGAGTGCCCCTTGGGCCCGCTGGCCGGACCGGGGAAGACCCCGTACTCCGTCACGAACACCTTCGTCTCGGGGTCCAGCCCCCGGTTGGCCAGCTTGGTTTCGAGAATCGACTTTTCATTCTTCACCGCCGCCGGTCCCGGATTCTCCGCCGCTCCCGTTCCCCGCTGGCGGTACTGGTGGTAGGAGATAAAATCCAGACGTTTGGCGGAATTGCCGTCATCCCGGTAAGCATTCAGAAACGCGTCCAGGTAGGTGGTATTGTAAAATCCCAGGGCGGGTCCCCCCAGCTTCAGCGGAATGGGCGGGTTCAGCTCGGCATTGATTTCATTGATCACGCCGTAGAAGACCTTGTACCATTCATAATACAGCTTGGGACTGGGGGCAAAGCCTGAGCTTTTGGGCGGAACCGCAGGCATCTCGTAGGTCTCGATATCCCAGTCCTTGTCCGGCTCGTTGAAGGCCTCGATATACTCAATCTGCGGATAGCGTTTTTTGTATTCCTTGATGCCATTCTTCAGCACATTCCGGCAGGCGGTGGCGTCAATAATGGTCATGGTGGAGGCAGTAAAGCCCATGTCCGCCTGGTCGCACTGGTCCACATTGAGCACAATCCGCTGGGCGTAT
This sequence comes from Paenibacillaceae bacterium, assembly GCA_029256065.1. Lineage (GTDB taxonomy): Bacteria > Bacillota > Bacilli > Paenibacillales > NBRC-103111 > Paenibacillus_AR. The sequence goes on along the minus strand of JAQSYT010000014.1, from coordinate 9,469 downwards.
TGGTCCAGCTGCTCCATGTACGCGTTCTGGTAGTCGTAATTGTACACCCCTGTGCTCCGGTTGTAATACTTGGTGGGCTTGTACCAGGCCCGCACATAGCGGGTATCGCCGGTCTTCAGATTCTGCCAGTAGGAGGGCCCCGCCGTTGCCGCCGATTTCTCCCCCGACTGGTTCAGATACCGGGCGGGATTGTTCATGTCGCTGTCCACCACACTTCCCGCGTTGACCGTCACCGAAGCCGTGCTTGCCGCCTCCGCCTGCTCCGGCGCAGCCTGCACCAGCGGAAGCAGGAGGGCCAATGCCAAAAGCCCTCTCCCCATTTGTCTTGCCAGCCTTGCATTCATCAACTCGCATCCCTTCATCCAGTTTTATGTAAGCGTATCCATTTATATAGAGAAAAGCGGGATTGCCGCCCCTTCAACGATCGGCAATCCCGCCGCACCTCTTACTGTAATGTGCAAAAACCTCAAACTCCGGGGGCTGTCGGGGAGCCCCTACTAATCAAGCACCACTTTATCCGACAGCGCCTTGGGAAGCGCTCCTCCGACAGGGAACAATTCATCCACCACCAGCACCCGGATGGTATAAGCCGGATTCTCCGGGTCCGGCACGTCGAAGTGGGCAGCGAAGGAGGTCAGCTTGGCGATATCGCTTCTAACCGCCACATAAGACACCGCCGCGTTATCCTTCAGCAATTGGAAGTAAACCACTTCATCTCCATCATGGGCCGGAGCGCCCGCAACCGGGATAACGGTCACTTGGGCGGTTAACCCCCTGATGCGGTCTGCCAGCAGCCCGCCGTTCACCACAAAGGATTTGCCTTGGCTGACAGTGCCGAAAACCGTTACAGACCGGATTACCTCTGCCGCCTGATTGACTGCCGCATCCCGGACATTGTAGCGGATGGTGTACACGCCGGGAACAGCTGTGTCCACCTCTCCCGTCACCACAACCGCTGCGGTCAAATCCCCGTCCACATCGTCTGCCGCGGTGGCTCCCGGATCAGCATAGACACTGCCCGCCGGAATGGACACCGCAGCCTCTCCGTTCAGCGTGATAACCGGCTTCACCGTATCCTGCTCAGGCAGGGCCGTAATCTCACTGACGGCAAAGTCGTCGATTCTCGCCACCTGGTTGGCGATCCGCAAACCCGCCTTACCGCTGGTCAGGGGGGCGGGATTGCCGCTGAAGAGGGTGCCGTTGTCGGTTTTGTCAAACACCAGCTTGTCGTCCACATATCCCATAAGCCGGTTGCCGCTCACAACCAGCCGCAGCTGGTACCACTTGCCGGGAACAAAGGGATACGGGGCCTTCTCGGCAATTTCCTTCAGGCTGCCGTTCACCACCCGGCCCAATGTGATATAGCCGGTGCTGCCGCCGCTCAAGCCATTCTCGCCGTTGTGGATCCGCAGCATATAGAAGTTCTGCCCGTCATTGGAGGCTCTGGCAATGACGCCGGGAAGCGCAGTGCTTCCCACCGGCTTCACTCTTGCCCGGACCTCGTAGTCCGCGGCCGGAGCACCAACTGTAAAGGCCTTGTTCTCCGTGGTGAATTTCTCCAGCACCTTGCCGTTGCCGTCGTCCACCACCCGGAAGTGGGCTGCGGCATCGGCTGTCCCTGCCGCCTTCCAGCCCAACACGCTGTCCTTGTTGTAATCCCCCTGCTCAAAGTCCTCGCCGTACAGGGCGTTGCCGGAGGCCGGCTCGGGATTGGCAGTCAGATGCAGGACATAGGTATTGGAATTGCCCGCCTCGGCGGTCACCTTCACCGTCAGGGTCCCGGCCCCGTTGGCAAGTACCGCATTGGCCACTTCTGTGACAGCCAGATTGCTGGCCGTAGGCACCGCTTCCGTCACGGACACATACCGGGTCCGCGAAGGAACCTTTACGTTGTACTCGTACTGGCCCGGAACCAGCAGGATATCGCCTAAAGGCAGCACTGCCGGATTGTAGGGGCCGCTGTCGGGAACAACGGACAGCTTCAGGGTGCTCAAGGTGGCATCCCCGCTGGCCTTGCGCAGCTTCACGGTGTAGAAGGTGCCGCCGTTGCCCTCGGTGGACATCGCGGCAACCGTCACCGTCTTCTCGCTTCCGAAGGACACGGGGCCTGAATTTGCCGGGACTGCCATGCCGTTGGCGCCGCCGTATACAGAAGCGGTGACCACTGCCGTATCATTGCCGGTGGAAGGAAGCTTCACCAGATAGCTGTACGTGCCGGAGGCAAAACCCGGTATGCTTTGGCCATTTACCTGAATGTCCCCCAGGACAGGAAGGATGGGGGCAGCCTTAATGTCGTCATACTGCACAATGGCATATCTGCTGCGCAGGCCGATCCCGCCCTCGGTCCGGTGTACAGCCGGATTGTCCGAGGCCAGATAACCTTCGGTTTCAATCACCTTCACCCCATCCACATAACAGGTGATGTGGCTTCCCACATTATCGATTCTCAGGGTATGCCACTGGGAATAATCCAGATTCAACGAGCTGTAGACGGCAAGCTGCACATTCTTTTCGGCATCTGTGGTGCCACCATCATCCAGCCTGCTCAGAATGGCTTTGGAGCTCCCGTCCGTCCCCCTCTCCACACGGAAGTGGAACTGGTTATTCCGGTCCAGGGCGCGGGAGAGTAGGCCCATCTCCACCCGGCCGGTGTAGGCCGGATCCCCCAGCTTGACCTTAGCCTCTACGCTGTAGTCCTTCCAGGCGGCATCGCCAAACACGGCAAAATTGGGGGAAGCGGACAAGGTCGCCTCCGGGCGGATATACGTATTGCCCGTCACGGTGCCGGTAATCCATTTGGTGGTGGTGCTGCTGTAGCCCGCTTTGTTCCAGGCAGAGGTATTCTGCTCAGCGGCCGTTTCGAAGCCGTTCTTGTACAAGGCATCGGCAAACACATTCAGATCATCAATGGATACGGGTCCTCCCAAGTCCGAGCCGGTGACAGTCAGCTTGACATAACGCGCCTGCGGATTGGCGGTGAACCATTCCAGGGCATTGCCCTTCCGGTACTCGCCGTAGGTCCGGTCCGTAACCGTGGTGTAGTCGGCTCCGTCCAGGCTGGCGGCGATGGAATACCGGTAGCCCTTGCTGAAGGCATGGGTCCATTTGATTTCCGCGCCGGTCAAATAAAACGGCTTGCCCAGATCAATAACGGCTGTCTGCGGATAGCCGGCGTCCGCTGCGGAAGCAGCCGTAGCGGCATCACCGTCCAGAAGCGCACCCGGGTTGGACAGGGTGCCCGATGCCGTTTTTCCGGCCGAAACCACATGATTGATGCTGGGGTCCACAGCCTCCAATTCAATCAGCATCACCGCATTGGGATCAAGGGTTTGCACGAAAACATCGTTTCCGGTCACATTCATGGTGCCCTGCTCCACCACTTCCATGGCATCTGTTTTGTTGTAGGCATAATTGCTGTGGGTGGCGTCCACCAGATACTTGCTGTAGCGGATGGACTTGCCCTGGAAGCCCGCCGGCAGATTGCTCACCTGGATATGGACATCCTTGCTGGCAATGCCGTCCAATTGGTGGTTCCATACCATCAAAGTAGCTTTAGCGTCACTGTTCTGCGTGGCAATCATACGGACGCCGGTATTCCCCCCGTCATTGCCTGTAACCGCAACCTTGTCATCCCCCAGTCTGCTGAACATCCGCATGGTGTTGAAATAAGGGGTGAAGAAGGTTTTGCCCAAGAGCTCGTAATAATGGAGCCGGTCATCCGTGCCGACAATCTGGAACTTGTTGATTTCCGTATTGCCCCACTTGATTCTGATCTTGGAGACCGCCTGCGGCTGGCCCAGATCGAATTTCAGCCATGCCCAATAATCATTTTGGAAAAAGAAGGTATCATCCTTGCCGTCCGTCACCGCCGCCAGATTAGGATCATTCAGCGGGTTGGGGATGGCGATTTTTTGGCCTGCCGCATCAAACAGCTCCACCTCCTTGATCTTCATCAGGCTGGAGGTGGCGGATTCGCGCCAGCCGCGGAGATTCAGGAACTGCACCGGATGGGCGGATTGGGAGGCATATTCCTGCCACTCCGTGGTTCCGTTGCTCAGGGCATAATCCACGTCGAACTGGTTCTTGAAGTAAGCATTCAGGGTATGGACAGCCACCCAGTTCATGGGAATGTCCACGCCGCCCCGCTCGTAATAATAGGCGGAATCGGTCATAAAGGCCGCCTGCTTGGCCAAGGCCACATTGCCGGTGCTGTCACTGAGCCCGCCGCCGCCCTTCCACCCGTATTCGCTGACAATGGTGGTGGCTTCAGGGAAGAAGCGCTTCAGGTAGGCTTTCATCTCCACGGCCTGGGTCTCGTTCTGTGATATTTCGGTTTTGTAGCGGTGCCAGGAAAGAAAGTCCACATGGTAACTGTTCTGGTAAGCCAGATCCACAAACTCCTTCTGCTTGGCAAAATCATACCCGGATAAAACCGGACCGCCCACCTTCAGCCGCACGCCGTTTGCTCCGAAGGTATCGTTTAGCCCCAGCTGCTGGTTCACCCACAGCACCGCCTCGGACATTCCCTTGTACATTCGCATATACCCGGGAATATCCCCTACCGTATGCCCGTAGAAGGCCGGCTCCAGATTGGGCTCATTGCCCACCTCGATATATTCCAGCTTGGGATTCTTCTCCTTCAGCGTCCTGATAATAGTCTTCATTGCCTTGTCGTACTCGGGCCAATTCATTTCCGTTTCCCCGGTCAAAAGCCGGTTCTTCCCGGGATTGCTGTCCCCGCCATAGGAATAAGCCAGAGAAATCAGGATGGAATCGGTAAACTGGCTCATAAAGTCATAGGTTTCCTTGCGGCCGCTCAAAATGTCCGGGTTGGTGGCTAGATTCTCCGGCGTATCAATGGAATACGCGTACCGCTCGGGGTTATTGGCATCCTTGTTGTAATACCAGTTAATCTTGACAAAATCCCGGACCACCTTGGTGCCAATGCCCTTCAGCTCATCCACCACGTGGACAGGCAGGGGGGAATAATTGGTGTTGTTAAACTGCTCGGTGCGGATCAGCTTGCCGGCCGGGGCGCCGTAGTCGGCCTGCAGCTGGACGGCTGCGGAAGCCGCTGCAGCAGTGGATGCGGGAGCCATCCCGGGCACCAGACCCAGAACAGCAGACGCCGCCATAACCCCGGCTGTCAGGACGGACAGGCGCCTTTGCGCCTTTTTCCAAAAAGTCCAGTAACTTAAAGTGGTCATATTGGATGGATACCTCCATTGTAGTCAGTTATTCCAGAACCAGCAGGTTGGACAAGGCTTCGGGCAATGAGGCCAAGTCCGAAAGCAGCCGGTCAAGCACAAATACTCTCACCGTATACGCGCTATTGTCAGGATCGGCGGCATCGAACAGAGCGGACAGCTCCGTCTCCTGGTCCAGATCCTGTTCCACAGCGGTAAAGCTGACCGGAATATCGCCCTTCATCAGCTGGAAGTAGATGACCTCCATACCCTCATGTCCGGGAGCGGCACTGTTCCGCTTCACGGTGACAGCCGCCTCCAAGCCTCCATTGCGCAAAAGAGGCTCCTTCGCCTCCAGCAGATAGCTCTCCGGAGCGGGCACCACCTGCACCGTCCGGGTAATCTCCGTTGCAGCCAGGCCTGCGCTGTCCGCCACGTTGTAGCGGACCGTATAGGTGCCCAGGATTGCCGTGTCCACCTCTCCGGTTCTGACAATGGCCGCAGTAAGCACACCGTCCTCGGCATCATAAGCGGCTGCACCGGGGTCGTTAAAATTGCTCCCTTGGGCCACGGTCATCTCCGCAGCTCCGTTGAGCGTAATGACAGGCGCCGTGTTCACCTGGGAAATACCGGTGACCAGCAGATCGTCAAATCCTGCCCGGGCATTGGCGATGCGGATGCCGGTTTTGCCGCTTGGCAGCGGTGTGAAGGCAGTATCGAAGACACCTGCCCCATCCGTTACATCAAACAGAAGATCATCGTCCATATAGGCCTTGATCTGGTCGCCCTTCAGCACTAACCGGAGCTGGTACCATTTGTTCGTGTCGATGGGCATGGAAACGGTCAGGTTTCCCGGCTCCTTCAGGGAATCATTGATGATTTTCCCGAGAGACACTTTGCTTTCATTGGGCTTGATGCGCAGCATGTACAGATTCTTGTCATTGTCGGAGATTCTGGCGGCAAGGCCCGGATAGGACAAGGGGTCCACTGCCTTGACCCGCACGGTAATGTCCGCATCCCCGGCAACGGCATTGCTGTTGGCGATCAGAATATTGTTGGCGTTGACGTCCCGGTAGGCGTACCTGCCCCCGCTTTCTTCCTCGTCGATTCGGAATTGGGTAATGGCCTGCGGGGACCATCCTCCGTTAAGAGCTCCGTCCTCGAAGGTTTCCCGGTAGATGTCCGCACCTCGTGGAGCAGCCTCCCTTGCCTCCAGGCGGAAGGTATACTCCTGCACGGTGCCGTTTTCCGCCGTCACCCGTATCACGGCGGTTCCGGCGCCGTCCTGCAGCTGCGGCTTCTGCAGCACCTCCGCCACAGCGCCATACTCAGCGCCGGCCGGCATTGCCTTCAGCACGGACAGCCCTTGGGTGCCGGCGGGCAGCGAAACGGTATATTCGGTTTTGCCCGCTTCCAGCACCGGGTCCGCACCTGCGCTGAATTTCGCAGCGGCCAAGGACGCATCCGGCGATTGGGCATGGAGATAAAGGGTATACGGGTTCACCGGCTCCCCGCTGGCCGTACCTGGGGCCAGCACTACCTTCACGTAGCCGCCTGCAGCAGCTGTCAGATCCACCGCTCCCCCATTAGGCAGGCTGACGGAGCCGTCCGCAGAGGCCTGGGCGGTAATGACAGCCGACGCCGTACCGGCGGGCAGCTTGACCGTATAGACATTCAGCTTGCTGTCGAAGCCGTCTAGCGTTATGCCGTTTACCTTGATATCCGTCAGCTTGGGCGGAGCATGAAATACCTTGATGTCGGTGAAATCCGTGTTCACGTTCCCGGCCATCAAGCCCACATTGCCCTGGGCAAAGTCGCCCATAGCGGCGTCGGTATAATCCAGCGCCAGCAAGCCGTTGACATAAAATTTGAACTGATTGCCGGAGACCTCGACCCGGAGGGTATACCAGGTTTGCGGCTGGAGCTTGATGGAGGCGGGCAATGCGGCTTCCTTAGCCGTAACGGCGCTGCCATTGGTTACCTTTTGCACTCTCGCCTTTCCGCTGCCCACCAGCCTGAACCGGTACGCATTGTTGCGCGCTGTGGCTCCATGGCCACGGATCAGCAGACTGGGGTTAAAGCCCTCTCCCAGGGTGATGTTGTCGGAGGACCGCACCTTGACCTCCACCGCATAATCCTTCCAGCCGGTGTAGCCGAAGGTGGGCTGAATCGTTTGCCCATCCGCCAAAACCGCCCTCAGGTAGCCGTTGGCGGCGTTATTGACCACACTGCCGTTTCCTCCAAGCACCCAGTTCACCGGATATTCCCCGTTGCTGAAGTCATGGGCCAGCACCAGGGGAAGCGGTTTTTCGTCCGTGGCGGCCAATTCAATAAAGCTCACCGCGTTGCGCTCCAGGGTAAAATCCAGAGATACCCGGCCATTCTGCTCCTGTACGCTGTCCGTTACCAGCTGGAGGCTGTCGTCCCGGGTTTGCTGGACGTTGCTGTGGGTTTCATCGACCAGATACCGTTTGATGTGCACGTTTTTGCCGGTAAACCCGGCCGGCAGATGATCCACATTGACCTTCACATCGAAGGGCTCCGTTCCGTCCAGCTGGGTATTCCAAACCATCAGGGTGACCTTGTCATTGCTGTTGCGAGTCGCCATCACCCTGACACCAGTGGCTTCCTTGCTGCCGCCTTCCGTGGCAAGCAGCGTATCCCCCAGCAAGGATTGCATCCGCAGGGTGTGGAAGAAGGGGGTGAAGCTGGTATGGCCCAAATAATCGTAGATGACGATATTGTCGTTGGAGCCGTAAGCGCGGAACCGGTATGTCGGCATAGCGGAGGAATCCCCCACATTATGCCACTTGACGGCTATCTTTTTGACGGTGGGGGCATGGGCTCCCAAGTCAATCCGCAGGGCAACCTTGGATTCCACCGCTACTACAGTGTCCCGCCCGTCCCAGAAGGTATCATCGTTTCCGTCGGTGACCGCGTGGGTGGCTTCATAAGCGCCGGAGGTATTACGTGCGCTTACACTTCCCGGAGCAATGGGGATCAGCTCCCCGGCCTCGTCGTACAGCTTGATTTCCTTGATGCCGAGGAAGGGCTTGCCCCTGTTGTTGGCCACGGTTTCACCGGGAGCGGTATCCCCCACACCCTGGAGGTACAGGTATTGGCGTGCGGAAGGCTGGTCGATGACATACCCCTCAGAGCCTGTGGTTCCTCCACTCAATTGGTAGCCCGTCAAAAACTCATTTTTGAAATAAGCGGTATCATGGCTGGTCACCCAGGTCATGGGCATAATCGGATGGCCTGCGCTGCCCATGCTCATCTGATAGGCCGCATCCGTCATAAAGGCCGCATTCTTGGCCAGCAGCTCCTTGGAGGGATTGTAGTCCGTTCCGCCTCCCACAAAGCCGTATTCGCTCATCACCATGGGAATATCCAGGCTGCGCTCGTCCAAGAGCCTTTTTACGATTTCCGTTTGCTCCCGGAAGGCCAGGGAATCGGGACGGTAATGATGCCACGAGATAAAATCCACTTGGTAATCATTGGCCTTGGCCTCATCCAAAAATCCGGCCAGCAGCATTTCGCTGAACTGGGCCAGGGTCGGTCCCCCCAGCTGCAGGGGCTCACCCGGCAAGCCCAGGCTGTTGACATGCTTCACCGCATTGGAGAAGGCCTTGTACATCTTCATGTAATCGGCCAGATTGGCCCGGGCTGCTCCCTGAAAAGGGATATCAAGATCGAATTCGTTGCCGCATTCGATGTATTTCACCTTGGCGTTTCTTCTTTTGATGCCCTCCAAAATCACCTTCATGCCTTTTTCCAGCTCGGCAAAATTCTTGCCGTCGGGCCCCAGCACCAGCTGGGAGTTGGCGGTGCTGTTGAACTTGAACACCAGGAACATGCTGTCGGAGTACCGGGTATAGAAGTCATTGTCGGCCCCGCGCATGGCTTGAAGGTAGGCATTCCCCGCATTGGCAGGGTCGTCAATGGAGGTTACGCCGGGGTTGTAAAACCAATTGATCATGATGAAGTTCCGCAGTGCTTTGGTTTTCAAGCCGTTGGGTCCCAGGGCTTGAACCACCTGCTCCACGTTGTTGATATTCTTGCTGATGTTGTTGGCATTGTTGTACTGCTCTGCCTTGGCCCGCGCTACCGTGTCGGCGGCGGCGTTTACCTGGAGCTCCACCAGCTTGTTGCGCTGGCTTGTACCTACATCATTTCCCCCCGCAGCGGGTTGGGCTTCCGCATTGGCGCTTCCTGGCCCGGTGAATGCCGATGACAGCAGGCACAGAGCGGTTACAGCCGCAAAAACGGGACGCAGTCTGGTT
>JAQSYT010000329.1 GCA_029256065.1 Paenibacillaceae bacterium | reverse complement strand
ATCTGCCTGAACAGCCTTTTCTTTGGCCAGCAGGTAATCCAAGTGAAGCTGGTACACAGATTCCCCGTTGGACCGCTTCAAGGCTTCACGGGCATATCCTAATGCAGCCTGCAGCTTGTCACTCCTGGCGCAGGTAATGGACAGCCGGTAATAATAATCCGGATTCTCCGGCTCCTGGGCAACCGCCTCGAGAAACCACTCGACAGCTGCTTCAAAATCGCTTCTCAATATTGCCTCATACGCTCGTTGGATTGCCTCCGCGCCATTCATTCTATCCCCTCCCGCAACCCGGTTAAACCAGGCAGATAGGATATTTTATGATGGGAGCTCGCTTTCGGTGTCCCGTCTGTGCCAGCGGTTGGCATCACGCGTATTGAATTTGTGCATAACCTTATTATGGGCCTCCGTCAAATCGATACCGAGTGAATTGGCGAAGCATACAGTAATGAACAAAATGTCTCCCAGTTCCAGCTCAATGGAGTTTTCCGCCTCATCGGGCTTTTTCGGTTTTTCGCCGAATTGGTGATTCACTTCCCGGGCCAGCTCCCCGACTTCCTCTGTCATACGGGCCAGCATGGTCATGGGGCTGAAGTAGCCTTCCTTGAACTGGGATATGTACTGGTCCACTTCATGCTGGATGTCCTGAAGCGTCTTTGGCTGCAAAGCCGTCAGCCTCCCTTAATTGTGGCCTAATGAATTCCTTGGTCTTGGTGCATGTTTACATACGATAATAGCATTAGTTGTCGGGTTTTGCACATAGGGAAATGCAGTAGCCCGGCTGGCCGCCGAAAAGTCCGGCTCCCTTCCCATCCGCCGGACGTCCATAAAATACAAAAACAGGGTATAATGGATGCTGTACGCAGCCATGTTACCCTGAATTCATATTCAATACTTTACGGAAGGGGCGTAGGAAACGTTCATGTATAACTGGCGGCAGTGGGACTTGTGGAAATCTGTGATTTTTATTATGCTGGGGTCCGCCATCTATGCGTTCGGACTTCATTATTTCGTCATCGCCAACCAACTGATGGAAGGGGGGGTTACCGGAATTGCCCTGCTCCTCTATTATGCAGGTGAGCTTCCGCCCTCCTTGACCACCTTAGCCTTGAACCTCCCGCTGTTCATACTGGGGTGGAGCATTCTGGGCAAGCGGGCTATGCGCCTGACCATTCTGGGTACTGTGGCCGTTTCTCTGTTCCTGGCCTTGATGGAGCGGGGGATCCGGTCCGGCCTCATCAAGCCCTTCGAAAAGCCGGATGATCTGCTTTTGGTGGCGCTGTATGCAGGCATCACCCTGGGAACGGGATTGGGACTGGTGTTCCGGTTCGGTGGCACCACTGGCGGCGGAGACATTCTCGCACGTCTCGGGAACAAGTACCGGGGCTGGAGCATGGGCCAGGTGATTCTGGGGTTTGACGCCGTCGTCATCGGCGCCGCCTTGTTTTATTTGCCCCAGGAGCGGGTGCTGTACACCCTGGTTTCGGTATTCATCGCGACCCGCATGATCGATTTCATCACCGAAGGGGCTTATGCAGCCAAGGCGTTTACCGTCATTACCGATAAAGGCGAGGAGCTTGCCGCGGCCATCACCAAGGAGCTTGACCGTGGAGTGACCCTCATTCCCGCTATGGGCGCATATTCCCAAGCCGCCAAAAATATGGTGTACTGCATAGTCGGCCGTGCTGAGGTGAGGCGTCTCAAGACACTGATCCGAACCGTCGATCCCCAGGCCTTTATGGTGATTAACGACGTTCACGATGTGCTGGGGGAAGGGTTTAAGAAGGAATGATGGTTTTCTATGAACAGTTTTCAATTTAACCAACAACATTTATAACTGCAAATACCAAATCAGCTGTGTTTCATGACGGTACTCGGGCTCGTTATAATAAGCATATTCGTCTACCATAGACAGGATTGCGCCTTGTTTGTGATAAAACTTTACAGCCGAAACATTATTGTTTTGACACTCAATTTTCATTTGTGTCAGGTTCTGCTTACGGGACCAGTTTACCGCCATATCCAATAACGTTTGTCCAACTCCTTGCCCCTTATAATCATCATGTACCCGAATGTCCCACAGCACGGCTAGATCATCTCTGCCTGCAAGCATATGTATTTCCTTGGTGCGTGACACAACAGTAGCAGCACCGATGGGGCATTCTCCGTCAAAAGCCATAAAGAAACCCCAGTTGGAAATGTCAAATTGCTTTTCCCACCGTATTACACTTTCATCCTCACCTGCACAGAAATCCTTGACATACGGTTCCACAGAGGTTTCAACTAGTGTAAAACCTCCTAATCCGCGGTTTAATTTCTCAACTTTATAATAACTCGTCACGTTTATGCGCATTGGGATACTGTCGTATTGAGGAAAATAAGTTCGATCAACCTGCTTGTATACGATCATTTTGAAATCAGTTCTCCTTTTGAATCAATCTAAACATAGAGGATTCTGGAGCAAAATAGCGGAATAGGTATGCAGCTCTCAATTGCCACCGTCCATATCGCGGAAGCGCGGCGGCCGCACCGCCTCCCGTTCCACCCGGATCATCCGCCAGCCGGCAAAGGATAATACAGCGGCAATCACCAATCCAATGGTCAAGGTCCACAATATGGGCTGATCCGGCTCCATAACGGGCAGATATACGGATTGGTCGTCCCCCTTGCGGAATAGGGAGGCGAGTGTATCCCGCCATTGCCGGATGCCTCCCTCCAGCGTTTCCTTCTGGAAGGCGGCAGGCTCCACCTGCTTAGCAAAAAAGACCAGCAGCGATTCCATCCGCTCCCCTTCCTCGGGGGTGCGGCTGATCCAGACAGAGGGCCGGATAACATCGTAATGGCCGTTCAGCGCAACAAAAGCGGCTTTGGCGGCAGCTTGGTTACCCTTGGATACCGCTTCCTCCAAGCGGGTGGTGTCCCCGTTCAGCACTTTATAATAATGGAGCCACATGGGCTGGTTCTTATGGGTAAGAGCATCCGCAGCCAGCTTCAGCCGTGCCGCCGAGTGGACAACCTTCTCCGGGTCCAGCCTGGCTGCATTCAATTGGCGCTTGGCCTCCACCACAGCATCGGACAGGGCATTCACTCCCTCTATGCCTGTCACACCGGCATAAGAAATAGAAGCCGCCTGTGTTCCGAAGTCCTCCAGCGCCTTTCTGGCCTCCAGATACTGCCCGGCGGCGGCATTCTTGTACAGCTCGTCCGCCTTCACATTCAGCTCTTGAAGCTGTCCGGCTTCACCCGCAGGCGGCACCTGCATGCTTTCAGTGCTATCCGCCTGCTCCCGCCCGCAGCCCGCCAGAGCCAGCATTACCATCAAACCCAGCAGACAGAGCGGGATTGTGACTTTTCTTCGAGTTTTCATTCAAACATCCCCCCTAAGACAAGCATATGGGGGATTGTCCTTATTTAGACCGTCTTCTCCCGCCGCATAGGAACCAAGCCAGACAAAGCCCGGTTACACTCAACAGCATGGTAAAGCCTTGGACAACGGACAGATCATCGTCCAGCACATCCGACAGATACGGAAAAATCCCGAAGCGGTAATCCGCCAGATCATTGTACAGCGTCCAGAAGGCCACGGCAGCCAAGGTGCCCTTGCCAACCCGGAAAAACCGCGCATACAGCAGCGCCTCCGCCGCCATGCCGAGATGGGAAGCCACCAGCATATAATGCTGCCAATTCAGCACATCCCCTTGTGCCTGTCCGCCGAAAATCATCGCCACAGCCCAAATTCCGTACTTAAACGACGTGACTACCGCCAAAACCTCCACCAGGCTGCGGATGATCAGAGTGTTTGGGCTGGAGAGCCTCCGTTCCGGCACAAGCCACAGCCATCCGATGGCAATGGTGAAGAACAGGCTCGCCGTAGGGCTGTCCGGCACCAGCAGCACCATCCACGCAGGCTTGGTATCCCACACCTGCTGCAGCTGGCTCCAATACCAGTAGAACCCGTAGATTGTCCCTAAGCAATTGATCCAAAACAGGCTTTTCAGCATAAAAGGGGAGAGCAGCCACTTTTCCCCAAACCAGAAACCGATGCTGCGTATGGTTCGCTCCTGCAACGTTTAATCCCGACCTTTATCATGTAGTGTGGTATGGAAACTGAATTCATAGTACCACAAAACGGCAAAAAAAAGACTTACGAAATTAAGAGATCATTTCATAAGTCTTTTTCAGCATGCGGAGTTCATTTGTCAAAAGCAGGAAGCGTTTTTCATCCCGTTTAGCCAAAGCCGCATCAATTTCATGATATAATGTTTTTTCTTTATGTTTACGTACGGATTCATCCAATACCAGCTCTGCATAGAGCGACAGCATGGCTTCATAAGATGCATACATTTTTCCCATCGACATGAACCTCCTCGTACCCTTCCCTTTTGCGTTCTGACATGGCCCTCAAACCGGTTTACCGGTTTCGAGGCTTCCACAACCTTATCCGGCCGGAGGCATGGACCAAGTTATTTCAGAGTAGCGCTGGAGGCACTGTCATGGATGGGTCTATGGCGTCAAATCCTTCAGGAGCCCTGCCGGTACTCTTTACTCCGGAGGATATAGCCTTCGTAGGTGCGCCGCATCCGATCCAGATCCGCCTGCGTCAGTTCCCGCACCACTCTGGCCGGAGAGCCCATTGCCAGAGTGTAGGGAGGAATGGTTTTATTTTCGGTTATAAGAGATCCGGCTCCTACTAAAGCATATTCACCGATGTCCGCGCCGTTTAGTACGATAGCCCCCATGCCGATTAATGTGCCTTTGCCTATCCTGCAGCCATGGATAATGGCGTTATGGCCAACAGAGACATGGTCTCCCACCAGGAGGGGCTGCCCTTCATTCACATGCCCGATGCTGCCGTCCTGGATATTGGAACCCCTCCCGATGACCACTGGCGCCAAATCGCCGCGGAGCACTGCATTGAACCAAACGGAAGCCTCTTCGCCGATGCGGACGTCTCCAATCAGCTTCACTCCCTCAGCAATATATGCCGATGCGCCTATTACAGGCAAAATCCCGTTGTACGGAATCAGCATGTGTTCTCCCGCCTCCCACTATTGTTTGGGGAGAATTCTATCGCACAGCCTGCGGGATTGTCAATTATTTGCATTCCAGGTCCAGCTTGTCCTCCTCCGGCAGCCAGGTGCCCTGTATGACACTTTTACCCAAAGCAGATACCTGAATCACTGTTCCTGCACGGTCATCGGCTCCGATCCTGACCAACCCCAGATGCATCAGCATGGGCAGCACCCGCGATTCCAGAATGTCACGGGGAGTGTCATAATAATACGGCTTGATCAAGGGACAAAGCACCTGAGCCGCCGATTCCACTGTAACCCACCGTTCTGCAAGCCTGGAAAGCCAATGGGTCAGCGCCTGCAGATTGGGCACCGGTTCACGGTAAAGCCGGAGCCAGAAGGTATACAGAGCCTTTATGGTTTGGCGGCTGCCCGATTCTGCCAGCTCCTGCCCCGCCGAGGTCAAGCTGACTCCGGTTCCTTCCTCCTGCAGGTAGCCGTGGTAAAAGCAATAGTCATAGATGAACGAAAACCGGATGGGATATTCCCTGTACCGTCTGCCGTACCCGAAGCGCCAGGCGGTTTTGGCCACAGGCTCCTCCTGGACGGACAGCTGGCTGATAATCTGCTGCACCTGCTTTTTGTAGAGAAACCCTTCCGCATTAACGGGCAGCGGAGACTGTATCAGCGCCTTCAGAAAGACATGAAGGTCCTCGGCCAACCGGTTTTGCTCGTCCCTGTAAACCCTTGGCGTGGAATCCAGGTAGTCCAGCTTTTTGCTGAAATGCCTCTCCAACGCTTCTGTGAACCGCCGCTTCAGATCATCTGGCACCTGAAACAAGTATTGGGTCTCCCGGGAGTACCCGTTAAACAGCCAACCGCGCTGCTTAAACCG
>JAQSYT010000328.1 GCA_029256065.1 Paenibacillaceae bacterium | reverse complement strand
TGCCGGTAGGTCAGGAGCACCTGAACCTTGGCCAGCGGGTCAATATCATAGCGGTAAGGCTCCTCTTCCAGGGTGAAGCCGGGCAGTCCAGCAGACAGGGGATGGGATGCCCCCTCCCCGGTCAATTGAAACTCCAGCGACGTATACGGGGGATGGCCCGTGAAGTACCCGCCAGCAAGCTGAGCCAGTTCAGGAGCCGCCTGCAGGCTCATACCGTTATGGAGCAGCAGCAGGCCTCCGCCTTGGGCTACATAACTGAGCAGCCCGGCAATCTCCTCCGGTGCAGCTGGTGTTTTCCAGCTGTCCGTATAAGATACGACCAGCTCATAGGCGCCGATGCTCTCCTTGCGCAGGCCAGCGGTTCCTTCCTCCAACGTCACCTGGAGCTCATTACCCCATATTTCAGTCAGCCTCTCCTGTACCGCCCTCAGCGGATGGTAAGGGGCAGATTCATTATGTCCCACAAGCAGTGTACGAATGGGCATGTTTTCCTGTCTCTCCTCTCGTATCGGTCCGGTTACCAGGGCAGCTCTTGTCCTGAATAATCCACCAGTACAATATTCTCTCCAGAATAATCCGGGGACAGCCGCTTGTCTACCAGTCCGAGAATATGCCCAGCCGATTCATCCGGCGTCAGCCTGCCCGCCGTGTCCAACTCGCCTCTCATAAAGGTCCGCACATGACCGGGGTGAACCACCATTACCCGCCCGCCCTTAGGGGCCAGCTGATTATGGATCAGCTTGGACTGCATATTCAAGGCGGCTTTGGACATGCAGTAGGCATACCATCCATTCCGCCAACAATCGCCTATGCTTCCCGCCTCGGAGGAGATGTTCAGGATCAGCCTGTCCCGGCTGTTCATCACCAGGGGCACAAACCGGTTTGACATGCGCAGAGAGCCAAGGGTATTGACCTGGAAAACCCGCTCCATCTCAGAAAAATCCAGTTCATCCTCTACAGTGGCGTCAGTTTCGCCTAAAATAGCTGCGTTATTAATCAGGATATCCAATGATCCGGTTACTTCCCGCACAGCTTGGCAGGCCTGCTCTACACTGTCTGCGCTTGTGATGTCCAGCTGCAGGAACCGGAGGCGGCCTGCAAAGTTCCGCTCCAGCTCCTCATGCGTTCCATCCTTCTCTTGCAGCAGGCCAGCAAAAACCCTATATCCCCGCTCCAGCAAGCCTTTGACAAGAGCTAGGCCAAGCCCTCTATCCGTTCCGCTTACCAGCGCCCAACGTTGTTGCTCCATGAGATAGATCCCCTTTTCTAGCGATTGATCCAACACACCGGACTACCTGATTACCAGGCGTATGCTTCAGGTGCAGTCCCTCCCGGTCCGGGGAAAATCCGGTCCAGCTCCTTAAGGGTGGACTCGTCCAGCTTGATCTCCACCGCCCGCAGAGTGTCCTTCAGTTGGTCCACCGTGCGCGGCCCAATGATGGGAGCCGTTACCGCCGGATTTGCCAAAAGCCAAGCCAAAGCTACATTGGCCTGGGATTCACCCAATTCAGCACAGAGTGAAGCATACGCCTCCAGCTGCGGACGGTGCTGCTCGATTTTTTGCTGCTGCTTGGAGGAGCGCCCGTCGGTAGCACCGCTTAAAGCCCGACCGCCCAGAAGTCCTCCTGCCAAGGGGCTCCATACGATGACACCGAGGCCTTGATCCAGGGAGGCTGGCAATACCTCCAGCTCCGCATTGCGGTTCACCAGATTGTACAGGTGCTGCTCGCTGACCAGCCCTAAAAAGCGCCTTTCCTTGGCGGCAGCCTGAGCTTTTACAATATGCCAGCCGGCAAAATTGCTGGAGCCGATATAGTCTGCCTTGCCCTGCTGGACAATGGCTTCGAAGGCGCCCCAGAGCTCTTCCCAGCTGACATGGCGGTCGATGTGATGCATTTGGTACAGCTCGATGTGGTCCGTCTGCAGACGGCGCAGCGAACCCTCCAGATGGCGTCTGATTTTGTATAGGGACAACCCCCGCTCGTCGTTGGGCCCATCGGAGGAATCATTCATCTTACCGTGAACCTTGGTAGCCAAAACCGTGTTTTCCCGGCGGCCGCCACCATGGGCAAACCACTTGCCGATAATGGTTTCAGTAGCGCCTGCGTTGTCTTTACCGCCATAAATATTGGCCGTGTCAAAGAAACTAATGCCCGCTTCCATCGCTGCATCCATAATCCGAAATGACTCTGCCTCGTCGGTCTGCACGCCGAAATTCATGGTGCCCAGACACAGCCGGCTTACCTTCATACCCGATTTGCCCAGATACGTGTACTCCATCTTATCGCCTCCTGATTTAAGTTTACGCTTTCATGAACACTCCATCAAATAAACGGACGCCGGTCCAGCACCTTCTGTAGAGCACGGTCCAGCTCCAGCTCCTCCGGCATAAAGGACTGGACAATGGCCAACGCGCATACCGCTCCGCATAGGGTGTGAAGGTCTGGAAAAACAGCTTCTCCCGCCCGGTCGGTTCGCTCTGCGAGGAAGGCCAGAAAACGAGCGCCGATTTCCTCATTCATCCGCTTTAATTCTTCCCTGCGGTGTGTTGTTTGAGCCATAACCCCTGTAGTGGTATAAAGCACATCCAGCTCATAGAAGGAGAAATCCTCCTTCGACTCCAGAACCTGGCCGGCTGCATACAGCTCCAGACAGGTGTCTGCCAGCCGGTCGGGATATCGCAACGGGCGCTTCCGGTAGTTCTGGTTGAACAGGTAGTGGAAAGAGCCTGCAAGATGATGAAACAACGGTGCTCCCGGACTTGAATCATCTCCTGCTGCAGACACCGCCCCCTTGCGCCAAAGCCCTGTTGCCGGGTCGGCCTCCTGCCACAGCCATTCGAAATACCATTCCTCCCATGCCTCATCAGCCTCTCCGCTCAATACCATAGCTGCGTAGATGCCCGCTCCCTTTTGGGAATCCCGCCAAGGCTCACAGCACCAGTCCAACCCGGCCAGAAACTGATTCAATCCCTCCCGGGAGCGGATTTCCTTCAAGTCCTCTAAAGATCGCAGCGGCTTGGCATCCAACAGCTCTAGGGCCGAAATAGCAAAGGCTGTAGCGTGAATGGGATGGTGGCCGGCTCCCGTGAACAGTCCAGTCTCCGTGTCCTGGAAGCTTTGCAGCATCTGAATCATCTCTTGCCGTTCCTCCGGTTTTTCCGGGAGCTCTCCTATGGTGTATTGAATGATGGCGGCATCTGATGTCCCATATAGCTCTGCCCCAGCCGGATCGAGCAGCCTGCGGCGGTAACCGCCTGCCTCCGCCGCCCGGTGTGCCTCCAGCGAAGCTTTCACTTTATTCAAAAATGGCAATAAGTTTTTCATTTCATTCCCCTCCCCATAACATTCATATTAGAGCAACCGGAGAGGTCCAGCTATAAGACAATGGAAGATTGTTATGGCATAATGTCACATGATAAAGGAGCTTGCTTAATTCTCCAGCTTTCATCGGGATAAGGCGGTAGTCCCATGGCCCTTTCGGTTACCTGCCCAGGTAGTGTATACTTGAAGAATATCTAAAGGACGAAAGGATGGCCCGCTGTGAACCACCGTTCCTCTGAAAAACATTTTATCGGCGAGGCATTCTCCATCCAGCAGCTGCGGAAGCTCGGCTTTGACAAGATGGCACGTCCCCACTCCCATACCTGCTACGAGCTGTACTATCTCCTGCATGGAGAACGTGTTTACTTTATGAACGGCAATGTTTATGTGGCCCGCAAAGGCGATTTGATGCTGGTCATGCCGGGAGACCTACACTCCACCTCCAGTTCTCAGGTGGAGGAGTTCGAACGGGTCCTTGTCCATTTCTCGCCGGAATTCCTCACTGGGGAGGATGGATCAATTCTGGAGCAGGCGCCTTTTATGACGTCGGGAATGATTCATCTGCCCTTGAAGGAGCAGCCGGAGCTGGAAAGGCTGCTATTGAGCATGCTGGCCGAATGCCAGGAACACCACAATTTTTACGGGACCTTTGTAAGACAGCTGTTGACCGAATTCCTTATCCGTGTCCACCGCACTGCTCTGGGGGCCGACGATATGCCGCAGCCCCGTCATCCCATGCATCAAAAGATTTCCGAAATTTCAGCCTATATTCATGAGCATTACCGGGAGCAGCTGACACTGGAGGAGCTTTCCCGCCAGTTTTATATCAGTCCTGCCTACTTAAGCAGAGTTTTCCTTAAGCTAACAGGCTTCCACCTGAGCGAATACATCCGGGTGGTCCGGGTGAGAGAAGCCCAGAACATGCTCCGCAACACCCGCGAGAAGATCCAGCTAATCGCCGAGCAGGTAGGCTTCGAGCATGTGTCCCACTTTAACAAAACCTTCAAAAGCATCACCGGCTCCTCGCCGCTCCATTACCGGAAGCAGCACAGGATGTAGCATTAGCATTGGTCAAAATGCAGAACAAGAAGACCGTCTCCGGCTTTAAGCGGCGGTCTTCTTGCGCATCACAATTTAAGCAACATTTCTCATTCTCCGCCCTTTACCCGTAGCCTATCAGAACTTCAAATCCCATTCCCACAAAATTCCCACATGCCTCTTGCCCTTGCTCGCCACCCACTCCTATCCACCCTTTCGGATACTATCCCATCTCCTCAGTCAGTAGCCCTATTCTTCCCCTTTCCGCCGTTTCTGCAGCACCAATCCTAGATCTTTCTTTGAATATAGTCCCATCTCATTTCAAAAAGTAATTTGCAATTTAATCATTTAATATTGTCATTTGTTATATTTTACATTATTTACCTATTCTCGAATCACTCACCTACTGTCTCGCCTATTCCAACACTATCCCATCCCCTCAGTAGGTACTTATTGACCCTTATATCCGATTGAAACTAGACTTATAAAACTGGAAAATATACCTTGATTACCGAACGTATGTTTGGTATAATGAGAACGCAGGTTCCTATATAGGCGTGTTTGGAGGCCGGTATTAATGCACACAACGGAGATTGGATACGGAAAAATCCTGTCAGCGGAAGAGCATGAGCTGCTTACAGAAGAGGCATGCGCAGCATACTTATTTGAGCTGAAATGGCCCAGCGGATTTGTATGTCCCCAGTGTCACCACTGCAAAGCCTACAAGCTCACGACCCGCAGACTTCCTTTATTTCAGTGCGTGCAATGCGGCTTTCAGGCATCCTTGACCACCGGCACGATCATGGAAGGATCCCGGACTTCTTTAGATAAATGGTTCACGGCCATTCGGCTTATGGCCCGGATGGATGAAGGAATCAGCGCGCTGGCTTTATCCCGGCAATTGAAGCTCACCTACAAAACTGCCTGGACCATGCTCCACCGCATCCGTACAGCAATGGCAGAGGAAGAACTGGCCTTTCCCATGGAAGGACGGATAGCGATTCATGATGACGCATATGCCAGTCCTTGGCACCACGGGTCTATTGAGCCCCATTTCCGCGAGACTCGCGTGATCGTAGGGGCCACCCTTTCCGAGGCAGGGGAACCAGAACGCGTAACCATCCAAACTGTGAAAAGGGACTATTGGAACAGCTGGCGCGTCAACAAAAGTGCGGTCCAGCACTTTAAGGAGACACGTATGGATTGGAAGGCCAGTCTGGTTTATTGTCCTATCAATTTTTATGTACCTCGCCGCCATAAGAAAACCTTATCCGTCATGAAGGACGCCGGCCGCTGGCTAAATGACACCTTCCATGGCATCGGGAAGAAGCATCTGCAGACCTACCTGCTGGAATTCTGCTGCCGCGTTAATCTATCATTGGCAGGCCTCCCGGCATTCCATGCCATTAGTAAAATCTGTACCGGACATTATGCATATATTTAGAATTCACTGCATATATTTGGCCTTTATTTAGTATATTTTGTCTTCATAGTATGACTTTTAGGGACTGACTGTACATTTTTAGGGGGTGACTGTACAACTTTTAGAGGCT
>JAQSYT010000327.1 GCA_029256065.1 Paenibacillaceae bacterium | reverse complement strand
GTATTCAGGACCTTTCACAATAAAACCCTCGAACTCCCGCAGCTTGTTCCGCTGGCTGCGGCTGGGGGCGTACACATCCAGGAAATAGTCCGCCAGCTTCACCGCATCCTCCCGGGACAGCGGGTAGCTGTATTGGGGGTCGATGCCGAAGCATTCCTCCAGCGTAGCGGGCCAGCGTCCGGCCACCACTTCCTCATGGAAATGCCAGCCCTGGAACATCTCCACCACATGGGCCACATAATCCGCACCACTCATCCGGTAGTCGTCGGAGTGGCTGTATCCTGCCGCGGCATCCTCCGGCAGCAGCGTAATAAACGACTCCGACACCGGCGAGCCGTCGGCATAACGGATCACCTTGGTGCCCGGGGCGGTTTTGAACATCAGCTCAGCCTTGCCGTCACCATCAAAGTCATACACGAGGAATTGGGTGTAATGAGCTCCTGCCCGGATATTAACCCCCAGGTCAATCCGGTACAACAATCTACCGTCCTGCTTATAGCAGTCCAGGTAGACGTTGCCTGTATAGCCCACATGGGAAACGTCCTTGGAGTTGGACGGGTCCCACTTGACGATGTATTCATACTCGCCGTCGCCGTCCACATCGCCCACACTCATGTCATTGGCGTTGTAGGTATAGGCTTGGCCAGCGGGAGTCACCCCATCGGCAGGTTTTTGCAGCGGAATCTCCAGGTAGGGGGTTTCCCAAGGCCGGACTTCGGCACTAAGCTCCTGCTCGTCGCCGTTCATAACCGCCGCCACCGCATACACTGCCTCGGCCGTACCCTCCCGGTCCAGATAGTTGGTGCTGTCCTTCACCCCGGCGATCTTAACGCCGTCCCGGTACACAATAAAATCCGCTCCCGTGAGACCGTGTGCGGAAGCACCGGTCACTTCATTGCCCAGCAGCCGCCAGCTGACGAATATTCCCTCGGAGGTGCGGACTGCCGCCAGCCCCCGGTTCAATTGTTCCATTTGTATACTCATGTGTATCCTCCTGCGTCATAAGGCATTCATATTCTCTATTACACATGTCCTACCTTATTCCCTATCCGGCTTGCAGGCAATCGGACATTCTTGATTTTCCCCGCCAATCAAGAAAGTGCAAACGGTAAAAATAATGAAAACAGCGAAAAACCGAAAGCTTCGCTAAGGATAGCCTCCGGTTTCTAATTTATTCCAATCCTATTATGCTTTCTCCACCGTTCCTGCCTCGTACCGGTATTCCCGGCTCAGCTTCACCAGCTTCCGGTTGATTTTGCGGAGCAGTACCGTCTCTTCGTCCCAAGCCACCACGATTCCCAAAATATCATTGGCCGGATCGGCATCCCGGAGAACCCGTACCCGCGATCCGCTCAGACGGAATTGCTGCAGCATTTCCTCAGTAACCATAGGTATCCTCCTAAGCATCCGGCAAAAAAGACCTGAACGATATCCGCTCAGATCTTTTGCTGTCGTACTTGTAAGTATCGATTTAATGAGTGCGTTCTATACGTTCACGGTCAGCCCACATGTTCCTTCGATTCGAACCAATAATCCAGCACTGTTGCGGACATTACGCGCTTGGAGATATACTCGGACTGCTTCTCGGAAAATTCTCCGCTCCAGTCCACATGAAGCTCATTGCAGAGCTTCACAATTGTCAAGAGCTCGGACCAGGCGACATACCGTTTATACCAGAAAAACTGGGGATGCTCGATCATATAAGGATAAAGATCATCAAATTCGGTATGTTTGCAATCAAGGGCACGCTCAAAGTGAACCTTTGCTTCAACCAGCTTAGACAGCAGATATTCTGCCGGAATAGAATTCTCCCCCATGTCAAGTGCCTCCTCTTAAGCCTTCTTACCCCCCATTATAATCGATAATGTCAAAACGGGGAAGCCGAAGAGAACTTGAAAATGTTGCTTTTTCATGTCCGTTTCAATTAACGCCGCAGTCTCTAATCCGTAAACCGGACCTCGCTGCCGTCCACCGCGGCTACTCTCACAAGAGAATCCAGCCGGATTCCGGCCTCACGCAAGGCATTCGCGCCCTTCTCGAAGGTCTTCTCCACTGCGATGCCCAATCCCACCAAGGTGCAGCCCGCTTGCTCCAGAATCCGGATGACACCTCTTACGGCATCCCCGTTGGCAATAATGTCATCGATAATCAGCACCCGGTCCTCAGAACTGATCAGTTTTTTGGAAATCATCAGATCGGTTACAATCCCTTTCGTGAAGGAAGGCACCCGTTCGCAGTAAGAGTCATTATCTGTGGTCAATGTTTTCTTGCGGCGCGCAAAAACCATCGGTACACCCAGCTTATACGCGGTGGCGAAGCCGATGGGAATACCTGAGGATTCAATAGTTACAACCTTCGTAATTCCCAACTCCCGGTAAAGCCGTGCGAATTCCTCGCCCATTTCCATGATCAGCCCAGGATCCACCTGATGATTGAGGATGGCATCCAACTGGAGGACTTTGCCGGACTGCACCGCTCCCTGACGCATGATTGCTTCCTTTAACCGATCCATAACCAAAACCCCTCCGCGCGCATCGCCTTTTTTTCGCTCGTCTTAATCCTTGTAACATTACCATAGGGAATTCAGGCATTTCAAGTAGGTTTGTTATTTTTTTCACCAAAAGCGCAACTTTTCCCCGGGACGAACTGTCTATATAAGCAAACCACCAACTATTATATGAAAAATGTGCCTTATTGCTTCAAACCATCTCATCACTTTTAGAGGATGTATTTAGTACCAATTGAGTATTGTTTATGGCAACCCTTTGGAGGTATGATGGATTACATCCGGTGTCACTGATGACGCCGTCGGCGTTTATTTTTGACACAGGCTTTAAAGAAGGGATCGATTGTCCATGTTAAAGAAATGGTTCAGCCAGGTGGCAGCAGCCGGAATGGTAATAGCCCTTGCCGTTGCTTTGGCCGCCTGCGGAGGCAAGGATGCAGCAGAGGCTCCTGTCGGAGTACAGCCAACCCTCGCCGGGGCGGCAACAACAGTCCCGTCGTCATCCTCTCCTGCAACCGGCTACGTAACAGCAGCGGCGGAAACCAATGCTCCCCCCGAGAAAACAGCAGCCAACAACTACGTCCAGCAAGCGGGCAATGAAGCCAAGCCTACTGCCGCGGCAACGACGAAGCCTAAGAAAACCTATGATCCCTACACAGTGGAAAAGCCGCTGCTCATGGGTGTAGCCATCGGCGACTCCCAAGACAGTGTTCTCAAGCTCCACGGCAGCCCCAAAAGCAATTATCTGATGGACGATGCAGAGGACCCGATCACCGTATATGAATATGATGGCTTTCATATTGGGCTTAATCCCCTGAAACAGGTGGAATTTATTGAAGTGGCCAGCTCCGAGGAGGATCCGGGCCTGAACGGTCTCCGGCTGGACCAGACGACTGCAGATGCGGCTAAGGCTCTTGGCAAGCCTGACTCCAGTACGGACTATGTCATGACCTACAAAACCAAAACCACTGTCCTGAAGCTGGACATCGACACCAAGAGCAAAACCATCCAATCCATCAAGCTGTTCGGAAGAAGCGAATAAC
Organism: Paenibacillaceae bacterium; assembly: GCA_029256065.1. Classification (GTDB taxonomy): domain Bacteria; phylum Bacillota; class Bacilli; order Paenibacillales; family NBRC-103111; genus Paenibacillus_AR. The sequence goes on along the minus strand of JAQSYT010000327.1, from coordinate 2,372 downwards.
GGAAATGGAAATTGAATAAAACAGCCACTGCTTTGTGCCTATCCTATCAGGGAGAAGCCGTATGCGGTGGCTGTTTGGCTTTTATATTCAGATCATCCGCTTGCGCCCCCGGAGAATAATCAGAGCGGCCAGGCAGGCGATAACTGCTGCAGCTCCCACACCAATACCGACATAGCGGTGCACGATCTTCATAGTAGCATCCAGGTTATTGCCGATGAATCGGCCTAATGTTATGAAGGTCACGGTCCAGAGCAGGGCTCCCGAGCCTGCATACAGCAGATATCTCCAAATCCGCACACCGCTGATCCCAGCCAAATAGCAGGTAAAGTGACGGACACCAGGAACAAAATAACCGAAGGTTACAGTCCATAGTCCGAACCGCCTGAACCACCCCTCGGCCTTGTCCAGCCTTTTGGGCGTCAGCTTGATCCACTTGCCGTACCGGGTGAGAAACGGCTTCCCCACTTTGTGCCCGATGGCATAGCTGACAAGCATGCCTGTCATGGAGCCGGAAAAGCATACGGCAATGGAAAGAGAGTACGAAAACCAATCCAGTGAGGTCAGATAGCCAATGAAGGTCATCAGAATTTCATCCGGAACCGGCAACCCGATGATCCCAACAGCAAGAAATCCGTACATGGCAAGGTAACCGAACTCCAATATCCATTCCTTAAGCAATTCCAGCACGAAAACACGCTCCAATTCATTTTTCGTTTAGGGTTTCCAAGGTTATAAGTCATGCGCCTGTCCATTCTATCATACCCTTGTACTAGTGCGTGTTTGCAAAACACGTCCTAGCAACGTTGCGTAAATGGAAAGGGGCGGGAGCGCTGATGCGCAATTTGAAGCAAATTTTGCAGATAGCCTTTACTTATATGGGAACCATTGTAGGCGCAGGCTTCGCAACCGGCAAAGAAATTCTTTTGTTCTTCACTAGATATGGATGGACAGCCGTAGCGACCATCGGGATTGCCACGGCTCTTTTTGTGTGGGTAGGCGTCAAGCTCATGCTCATTGCCAATGAAATCGGCGCCGAATCCTATGAGGATCTGAACAAGGAGCTGTTCGGCCCCAAGCTCGGCGATGCCGTCAGCTTATTCACCCTGCTGATCCTTTTCGGTGTCACCTCGGTTATGCTGGCTGCGGCCGGATCTCTGTTCCAGGAGCATATGAACCTGCATTTCCAAATCGGCCTGTTCCTGACCATAATCCTGGCCTATCTGCTGTTAAACAAGGGAATGGCTGCCATACTCACCGTAAATTCTGTGGTGGTGCCCATCATGCTCCTGTTTACGGGAGCTATTGTATGGATTACTCTGCGTTCCCCCGGCTCCGGCAACTGGATTACACTGCAGAGTGATCTCCCCTGGCATAAGGCATGGTTTTCACCGATCCTCTACACATCCTACAATCTGGCCATGGCCCAAGCGGTACTGGTACCATTGGGGAAGACAATCCGCAATAAGAAGGTTCTGTACTGGGGCGGAATTGCAGGCGGCTTCGGTATCGGTGTGCTGCTCATCGCCTGCCATTATACATTATCGGCCCAGATGCCGGGCATCATCCGGTATGAAATTCCCATGGGGCATCTAATCCAACCGCTTGGAAGAGTGGTTCAGCTATTGTATGTGCTGGTCATCTTCGGGGAAATACTGACCACATTTCTGTCCAATGTATACGGGCTGGGCCTTCAATTGAAGCAGCGCTCAGGTCTGCGGATGGCCGTTCTGGTCCCCATAATCCTCTTGGGCTGCTATCTGATCAGCCAGATTGGCTTCGGGCGCCTGCTTGAGGTGCTCTATCCCCTATTCGGCGGGGTAAGCCTGGTCTGGTTTGTTGCCCTGATCTACCGGCGCAGAGTCTGGGTTCGCAAGACGTAGCACCATGGTCAGCCGGACCAGCATAAACACCAGTCCCACCGCTGAAAAAATAAATCCGGACAGCAGGTAGCCGTAGTGGTAATAAGGATACTGGTCCCGGTCTTTGATAACCCCGATAACATCGGACAGCAGGAACACCAGCCCCACCAGCACCAGCACCAGAATCGCATAATCGAATACAGTCCAACGGAGCAGCAGCTGGCGTTCCAACTTTCCGGGAGCGCCGGTTTTTGCTTTTACCTGGAACATCCGCCATACGGTATAGACCGCTCCGCCTGTGACGGCCAAGCCCAGAATAGCGGCAAATATCTGCAGTATGTTATACAACATGAAATAGAGCCTCCTATCAAATCAAAATAATCTCGGATCACCGTCCAGCCTCAAGGCAGTCTGGAAACCAGCCAGACAATCGCGGCAAAACCGGCGGCAGGCAGCACCGCGGCAGCCCAAAAAGCGGCTTTCCAGCCGGGATAAGGAGCCTGCTTCCAGATC
>JAQSYT010000326.1 GCA_029256065.1 Paenibacillaceae bacterium | reverse complement strand
GTCTTGGAGAAGCCGGAGACGAAGTTCCAGTTTGTGAAGCTTAGGAAGAAGGAGGCCAGGATAGGAAACAGGGTAAACACCAGAAGTCCCGCAAGCATCGGGCTGATAAAGGCGTAGCCGGCAATGTCCTCCCGCAGCTGGAGAAGGTTGCGGCGGCGCTTGTGCTGGAGCGTGGGGATCTGGGAGAGGGGAGCTGCCTCGGCGGTCCGGTTTTTCATGTTTGTCGTCACCTCGGAATTTAGGATAGAGGCTCGTAAGCCGGTATATGGCTATTGTACGGGCTGCGGATGGACGGGATAAGGACGGATTCCAACCTGTTGGAGTCAAAATTGTACTTTTTGAGGGGAGCGGGTGGAGAGGGCGGAGCGGGTGGAGTGGGCGGAAGCCAAGGGTAAGCGCAGGTAAGGGGGGAATCGAAGGCACGGTGGGGAAGCGAGGGCATGGAGAGTGATGATAGCGATCAACAAATGAGCGCTAGCCCGGCCGGAAGCTGCTTTTCAGGCAAATAACGTGCATAAAATGTATGCTATTTCACAAAATGTGGTCTTATTTCGCGCATTACGAGGCAATAGAATACATTTCATGATTGCTATTTACCGGAAAGAGGGCTGTCCAGGCTCAATAGATAACATTTTATGGCGCTTACATTTCCGCAAAAAACTGGTGAAAGGTGGGGATAGTTAGTTTACGGCGCCGGGGCTGCTGCCGTTATTCTGCCTAGGTTGTGTCTAGAAGCTCCGTAGGGAGCAGAATCTACTGAATACCCATCCGGATGCGCATCCGCAGCACTGCCCGGGAAAGGGCGGTTCTTCGGGTTTTAATCTGTAGAGGCTGTGCTATAATAGGTAGAATAAGGAATGGAGGAGTCAAAGTATGCCCCGGGTGGATGAATTCGGGTTAATCCGGCTGCTTACGGGAGGCCGTCCCCGTCCGCATCTGGCGGAGCAAGCCGATCCGGAAGGCGGCGTGGCCGTTGGTATCGGCGACGATGCGGCCGTATTGAATGGGCGGAACGGTTTTCAATGGGTGGTTACCTGTGATACGATGGTCCGGGACATTCACTTCAAGCCCGAGACAATGACGTATGAAGCCATCGGCTACAAGGCCATGGCATCCAATATAAGCGATTTGGCGGCTATGGGAGCCATTCCGCGGTTTGCCGTCGTCGCCCTGTCTGTTCCGGCGTCTATGGAGACGGAGGCGCTCCGGGAGCTGTACGACGGGCTGTATGCCTGCGCCAGCCGCTATGGCGTAGCTGTAGTAGGCGGGGACACCACCTCGTGTCCCCGGGACATGACCGTGTCCGTCACCGCCATCGGCGAGGTGGAGACGGGCCGGGCCCTTCTGCGCAGCGGCGCACGCCCGGGGGACGCGGTGTTCGTCACCGGTCCCCTGGGCCTCTCCGCCGCAGGGCTGCACCTGCTCCTTGCCGCAGGCCGGAGCGCGTATGAGGCAGTTGGGCTGCCGGAGGAGCGGCAGCAGCTGGTGCGGGCGCACCAGTTCCCCCAGCCTCAGGTGGAGGCTGGGCGGCTTTTGGTGCGCAGCGGGTTGGGGCGGTCGCTGAACGATGTCAGCGACGGTCTGGCCAGCGAGGCCTGGGAGCTGGCGGAGGCCTCCGGCTGTGTCATCGAGCTGGACGAGGCGCTGTTGCCGGAGGAGCCGGCACTGGCGGGTTACGCCCGCGAGGCGGGATTGGACCAGCTGGAGCTGATGCTGTACGGCGGAGAGGACTACCGCCTGACAGGCACCGTACGCAGAGAGGATGCGGAAGCGGCGCAGGCTCTTTTCCAAGCGGAGGGATTGTCCTTCCACCTGGTGGGTCGTGTGCTGGCGGAAGGGGCGCTCACGGACTGGAAGCCGGACTCAGCCGATGCAGCAGAGGCTGCAGAGGGAGCCCGGACGCAAACCCGGCGGCCGGACACAATAGACGGGAAGGATGCGGCACGCCAACCGTCTGTCGACCCTAGCGTGCTCCTCAAGCGGCGTGACGGAAGCGTCATCCCGCTGCAGAAGCGGGGATACAATCATTTTAAGGAAGATCAATCAGCCGATGCTTAAGGAGGCAGCCGTTATGGATGGGCATTCCACTACCTATTGGTTTGATTCACAGGGGGAACAGGACACCTATAGGCTGGCCAAGGAGCTGACCCGGTTCTTTATTCCGGGATCGGTGATTGGGCTGGACGGGGACCTGGGCGCAGGCAAAACCACCTTTTCCAAGGCTGTGGGGCAGGCTCTGGAGGTGCAGGAAACGGTCAACAGCCCGACCTTTACCATTATTAAAGAGTATGAGGGTCGGACCATGCCCTTTTATCATATGGATGTGTACCGCATCTCCCAGGAGGAGGCGGAGGATATGGGATTGGATGATTATTTCTATGGAGATGGCGTGACCCTGGTGGAGTGGGCAACCATCATCCGGGAGCTGATTCCGGAGGAGCATCTGTCCGTATATATCGAGAACACCGGCTGGACGGAGCGCCGGTTTCGGCTGGACCCTGTAGGGGCCGTCTATAAGAAATGGTGTTCGGACTTAAAGGAGCAGGGAATTATTCATGATGACCGACAGGAATCCTGAGCATGATGTGGAAATAAAAGGAGATCGCCAACTGGCATCCGGTGAAGTCCCCTCCCCAGAGGTGCAGGGGGGGCTGCTGCTGGCCATTGACAGTGCGACGGCGGCTATGTCTGTTTCATTGGTGAACAAGGGAATGCTCTTGGCGGAGGTGAACTCGCTGGTAGAGCGCAATCACTCTGTCTATTTGATGCCAGCCATTGAGGAGGCATTAAGTCAGGCAGGGCTTTCGCTGCGTTCTCTGCAGGGTATTGTGGTGGGGAAGGGTCCCGGTTCATATACCGGGGTACGTATAGGTGTTACTGTTGCCAAAACAATGGCCTGGACCCTGAAGCTGCCTGTTGCAGGTGTGTCCAGTCTGGAGACGATGGCAGCGGGAGCCTTGGCCGATTGGCGGAAGCAAGGAGGCAGGGGCGGCCATGTTTGGGTGGTGCCCATGCTGAATGCCCGGCGGGGGCAGGCCTTTACGGCGCTTTTGGAGCTGCGGGAAAGTGAGACGCTGCAGGCAGAAGCGGCGGAGGAGAGCGGAAACAATCTGCCCGCTATGTGGCCGGTTTCTTCACCGGGCTGGCAGTGCCGGGAAGAGGACGGCATCCGCTTAATGGACACTTGGGCAGACCAGCTGCTTGCGCTGCTGGGGCAAGAGCAGGAGCAGCCGGAGGCGGTGCTGTTCGTGGGAGAGCCGCAGGAATTCACTGCGGTGACAGAGCGGTTTGCTGAAGCGGCCCAGGCGGCATCCGGCGGCAAGGTCCGGACGGAGACCATCGTATGTGATATTCATGCCGAGTTCGCGGGTTATCTGGGTGAGCTGCGGCTTAGGTCAGGTCCAGGGGATGCTCCCCATACCCTGCTGCCCAACTATGCCCAGCTGGCTGAAGCCGAGGTCAGGCTGGCCGAAAAACAAGCCAAATGAAATTTTACAGTCAGGAGGGAGCGGCATGGAGCTTCCTATAGCAGATGACCTGGGACCGCTGTTGTCTCCGGTTTTCCGGCCGATGAGGGCAGAGGATATCGGGACCATTGTGGATATTGAAAAAGAAGCCTTTCCCACGCCTTGGACGGCGGGGGCGTTTCAGAATGAGCTGTCCAACAATCACTTCGCCCATTATTTGGTTATGGAGGTGGAGGGTGATATCGCCGGCTATGCGGGGATGTGGGTCATTATGGATGAGGCCCATGTGACCAATATCGCCATCCGGTCCATGTACCGAGGCAAAAAGCTGGGCGAACGCCTCTTGACTGAGCTGCGCAAGAAAGCCAACTCGCGGGGGGCCAAGCGGATGACGCTGGAGGTGCGGGTCACCAACCGGGTGGCCCAGAATTTGTACGAGAAGCTGGGATTCCGTTCCGTTGGCGTGCGCAAGGGCTATTATACCGATAATAATGAAGACGCGCTGATCATGTGGGCGGATATTCCGGAGGAGCGGTGGAGAACATCATGACGGACAAAATAAATCTTCAAGCTGTGCCCCCGGGCGCCCCGTCGCTGATTCTGGCTATTGAAACCAGCTGCGACGAAACCTCGGTGGCGGTGGTGGAGGACGGGCGGATTATCCGTTCCAATGTTATCTCCTCCCAGATCGAAACCCACAAGAAATTCGGCGGGGTTGTGCCGGAGGTGGCGTCGCGGCAGCATGTGGAGAGCATTACCTGGATTATTGAAGAGGCTGTGGAAAAAGCGGGAATCCAGCTGCAGGACATCGATGCCGTAGCCGTGACCCAAGGCCCCGGACTGGTGGGTTCCCTGCTGGTGGGGCTGGTGGCCGGCAAAGCCTTGGCCTTTTCCCTGGGGCTGCCGCTTATTGCGGTGCACCATATTGCCGGGCATATCTATGCCAACCGCTTCGTCCAGGAGCTGGAGTATCCCAGCCTGGCGCTGGTGGTGTCCGGCGGCCATACGGAGCTGGTGGTGCTGGAAGGGCCCGGCCGCTTCCGGATCATCGGGCGGACCCGGGATGACGCTGTCGGCGAGGCCTACGACAAGGTGGCACGGGCGTTGGGGCTGCCGTATCCCGGCGGCCCCCATCTGGACCGGCTCGCGTTGTCGGCGGACGGGGCTGTGCAGCTGCCCCGGGCCTGGCTCGAGCCGAATTCCTACGATTTCAGCTTCAGCGGGCTGAAATCGGCGGTGCTGGCCGCACTGAATACGGCGCGGATGAAGGGGCTTGACCTTGCCGCGGACCACGTGGCAAGGGGGTTCCAGGACTCCGTCATCGACGTGGTGACGGAGAAGGCCATGCGCGCCGCCAAGGAGTTCGGCGCGAAGCAGCTGCTGTTGGCCGGCGGCGTGGCGGCCAACAAAGGGCTCCGGGGGAGCCTCGCAGAGCGGTGCCGGCGGGCCCGGCTGCCGCTGATTGTGCCTCCCCTGGAGCTGTGCACGGATAATGCGGCAATGATTGCCGCAGCCGCGCACTTGAAGTGGGAGCGCGGGGAGTTCGCGCCCATGACGCTGAAGGCCGAAGCCGTCCTGTCCCTAGAGGAATGGTCGGTAAAATCATAATCGCTACACTTAAGAGCAGCCTGCGGTTATCCGGGGCTGCTTTTGTATGTGGATACAGCAGAATATTCATATACACAGGGGTATGTGGACAAGGTTATCCACAGGACCTGTGTACAATGTGTATAAGCTCAAAAAAACCTTATCTCAAGCAGTCCTATTATGCACAATATGTGCAGGATGAGTTATCCACAGATATGGGGATAGCTTGTGTATAATGGGGATAACCATGTGGTTAAGTGACGAAAACCTGGGAGTAAGCTGTATTTTTTGGCGGGATCATTTATTGCGAACATGTGGATAAGTCATCCGCCTCTTTTTCGCTCCATAAGCAAGGCAATCTCTGTATAACAGAAGATAAAGGGCTGCTGACTTCCTTTGGCACCTTGGATTTGCCATGAAGTCACTTTCATTCGTCGTGAAGCTGGCGCTATCCGGACCGAGAAGCCGTTATTTTGCCAAAAAACAGGCTTTTGGTGATTTCGCGGACACACGGTACTCTATTTCCTATTTACACCATCCAATACAGGTCTTTTCCGGTGAATAGCGGATCCTGTGTCCGTCTAGACGGAAAAACATCAGATTTGAGCCAAATAACGGATCGTGTGTCCCCTTGAATCAAAACCACAAATCCGCAAACCCACAAATCCACAAAACCACAAATCCACAAAACCACAAACCCGCAATGAAAAAACCGGACGCAAGCCGCGCCCGGTCTAACATGTGGATAAATACTATCAAACTGCTGTGGTTTTCGCCCTTGAACTGGCCTTCAGCCCTTGAACTGGCCTTCAGCCCTTGAACTGGCCTTCAGCCCTTGAACTGGCCTTCAGCCCTTGAACTGGCCTTCAGCCC
>JAQSYT010000013.1 GCA_029256065.1 Paenibacillaceae bacterium | reverse complement strand
CCACCTCATTGGCTACCTTGAACAGGTCAATGTCCAGGCGTCCGCAGGTGGGGCAGGAAATAAGGGTTGGCGCATCGGCGATCAGACCGAATACCTTCAACAGCTCCCGGGCAACCTTGATCTCCTCCACCGGATCGGCGCTTAAGGAAATCCGTACAGTATTGCCCAGCCCCAAGGAAAGCAGCGCACCGATGCCCGCAGAGCTCTTGATGGTGCCGGAATAGAGGGTGCCGGATTCCGTAATGCCCAGATGCAGCGGGTAAGAGAATGCCGCGGCAGCCTTCCGGTAGGCCTCAATGGCCATAGGCACATCCGAGGCCTTCAGGGAGACGATAATATCCCGGAAATCCAGTTCCTCCAGAATACCGATATGGTAAAGAGCGCTTTCCACCATGGCATCTGCCGTAGGGTAGCCGTATTTATCCAGAAGGTGACGCTCCAAAGACCCCGCATTTACGCCGATACGAATGGGGATGCCCCGTTCCTTGCAGGCCTTAACCACGGCCTCCACCTTTTCCCGTTTGCCGATATTGCCGGGGTTAATCCGGATCTTGTCCACCCCGTTTTCGATGGCCAGCAGCGCAAGGCGGTAATCAAAATGGATATCGGCCACAAGCGGAATATGTATCCGTTTTTTGATGGCGGCGATGGCTTCCGCAGCCTCCTTATTGTTGACGGTAACCCGCACAATCTGGCAGCCCGCTTCCTCCAACCGGAGAATCTCGGCCACAGTTGCCTCCACATCCGCCGTTTTGGTGGTGCACATGCTCTGTACCACCACTTCATTGCTGCCGCCAATGGTCACATTGCCCACACGAACCGGAACGGTTTGGGTACGATGAAACATATGGAATCCTCCCATTCTGATCTGGAATAACATGGTCCCTGCGCAGCCGGATGATGGTATGGAAGCCTCGAATTTGGCGCAGGCAAACATCTTTCACCGCCTTTTCGTCCCGAGCTATCGTTACTTTCGCTTGACGTACCCTCCGGTACGCCTGCGCAAAAGTGCCTTGCCTGGAACGAAAATTCGCCAAAATATGCTCCCCTCGGAGTTTCCAGACACACCCTAGGTCTGGAATAACACGGTTCTCTCTTGAAGACTTAATGAAAAAGCTTCCGTCTCCCGGGTGCTGCTGCACCTTGACCGGGAGACGGAAGCTTATGCCAAAACCGCGTATCCCTTAGGGCGTGTCTGACAACCCGTTAGAGGGTATCAGCCAAACCCTACGCGCTCTCTTCCTTCTTCTTAGAGGACTTCTTATCGTTGTTGTCCTTGTCCTTGGTAACCAGCTCCGGCACAATCTTCTGCTGGACCACTTCCTTGGTCACGGTGCAGCTGGCCACATCTGTGCGGGAAGGAACCTCGAACATCACATCCAGCATAATGCCTTCGATGATGGAGCGCAGGCCGCGGGCGCCGGTGTTGCGTTTGATGGCTTCCTTGGCAATGGCATCCAAAGCATCAGCTTCGAAGTTCAATGCTACGTTATCCATCTCCAGCATCTTCTGGTATTGCTTCACCAAAGCATTCTTCGGCTCAGTCAGGATCCGTACCAGTGCAGGCTCATCCAGCGGCTCCAGCGTGGAGATAACCGGCAGACGGCCTACAAACTCGGGAATCAGGCCGAACTTCAGGAGATCCTCCGGAAGAACCATGGACAGGTATTCACCTGGCTTCAGGTCCACCTTGTGTCCGTCAGTTCCGAAGCCGATAACCTTCTTGCCGATCCGGCGTTTAATGATGGATTCCAGTCCGTCGAAGGCCCCGCCTACAATAAACAGAATGTTGGTGGTGTCGATTTGGATGAACTCCTGGTGTGGGTGCTTCCGGCCGCCTTGGGGCGGAACAGAGGCAACAGTACCTTCCAGGATCTTCAGCAATGCCTGCTGCACGCCTTCACCGGATACGTCGCGGGTAATGGACGGGTTCTCGGATTTGCGGGCAACCTTATCAATTTCATCAATGTAGATAATGCCGCGTTCGGCTTTTTCCACATCATAGTCTGCAGCTTGGATCAGCTTCAGCAGGATATTCTCCACATCCTCGCCCACGTAGCCCGCTTCCGTAAGGGAAGTGGCGTCGGCAATGGCAAAGGGGACATTCAGAATTTTGGCCAAGGTTTGAGCCAGCAGGGTTTTGCCGCTGCCTGTAGGCCCGAGCATCAGAATATTGCTCTTCTGAAGCTCCACATCCTCCAGCTTGTTCTGGGAGTTAATCCGCTTGTAGTGATTGTAGACCGCTACAGACATGGATTTTTTCGCCTGCTCCTGGCCAATCACGTATTGGTCCAGAATCCCGCGGATATCCTTGGGCTTCGGAACGTCCTTCAGATCCAGTTCTTCCTCATGGCCCAGCTCTTCCTCTACAATCTCGGTGCACAGCTCAATACATTCGTCACATATATAGACGCCCGGACCGGCTACCAGCTTGCGTACCTGGTCTTGAGACTTGCCGCAGAAGGAGCACTTCAACTGACCCTTTTCATCATTAAACTTAAACATTCCATTCCTCCTCCTTTACGGTTCGAGAGAGTTTGACAGGCTTTAGTGATCCGGCTTACACGCCTACCTTCATATCGGTCCGGGTAATCACGTCGTCGATAAGCCCGTATGCCTTAGCTTCTTCGGCGCTCATGAAATTATCCCTGTCCGTATCCTTTTCAATCTTTTCGTAGGGCTGGCCAGTGTGTGTCACATAAATATCATTAAGGTTTTTCTTGGTGCGCAGAATCCAATCCGCATGAATCTTCATATCGGATGCTTGCCCGCGGATACCACCCAACGGCTGATGAATCATTACCTCGCTGTTTGGCAGCGCAAACCGTTTCCCCTTGGCTCCGCCAGTGAGCAACAGTGATCCCATGCTGGCAGCCATGCCAAGACAGATGGTGGAAACATCATTCTTAATGAACTGCATGGTATCATATATTCCCATTCCAGCCGTCACGGAACCGCCGGGAGAGTTGATGTACATAAAAATATCCTTATCGGGGTCCTGGGCATTCAGAAACAAAAGCTGGGCAATCACGGTATTGGCCACGTCATCGTCAATCTCGCTGCCAAGGAATATAATACGGTCCTTCAACAGACGGGAGTAAATATCGTAGGATCTTTCGCCGCGGGCTTCCTGCTCCACTACCATAGGTATCATCGTCATCTCTGCCACCCCTTTTACATAAACATACCTTTATTTTGAACCATTGTATCATGTTTGCAAAGCAATGTCATTTTTTCGAAACCGAAAACGGTAAACCCTTTTCAACAAAGTGAAACAAAAAGGCACGTATGGAAACGTGCCTTGCTGCTGCTTAGTTTTAGTTTACGCTACAGTTGCTTCAGTCTTGCTATTGTCAACCAAATATTGCACGGTTTTGCGGGTAACCAGATCGCTCTTCAGGGACTCCAGGTTGCCGTTGGCAGTCAGGATGGCACGCAGCTCGTCCACTTCGCGCTGGTATTGCTTAGCCAGGTTGGAGAGCTCTTCCTCCACCTCTTCATCAGAGGCTTCAATGCCTTCCGCCTTAGCGATGGCTTCCAGCACCAGAGATTGAAGCACGCGCTTCTCAGCGTCGCTCTTCATTTGCTCCTTCAAGTCAGCTTCATCCTGACCGGAGAACTGGAAGTACATTTCCAGGGTCATACCTTGCATCTTCAGGCGGTTCTCGAAGTCGCTGAGCATACGCTCTACTTCTTCATTGATCATGGCTTCCGGGATTTCCACTTCAGCAGCGGCAGAAGCCTTCTCTACAACAGCATTCTCCAGCTCACGCTTGCCGTTTTGCTCCTTGCGTTCGGCAATACGCTTCGTGATGTCCTGCTTGTATTCTTCCAGGGTATCGAACTCGCTGACATCCTTAGCAAACTCATCATCCAACACAGGAAGATTCTTGCGCTTGATATCATGCAGCTTGATCTTGAACACAACCGGCTTGCCCTTCAGCTCTTCGGATTGGTAGTTCTCCGGGAAGGTTACATCAATGTCCTTCTCTTCGCCCTTGGCCAGACCCACCAGCTGCTCTTCGAAGCCGGGGATAAAGCTGCCGGAACCGATCTCCAAGGAATACTTCTCGGCTTTGCCGCCATCAAACGGTACGCCTTCGGAGAATCCTTCGAAGTCGATTACAACGGTATCGCCATTCTCTACTGCGCCTTCTTCCACAACCGTCAGTTCAGCATGGCGTTGTTGAAGCTGCTTCAATTCGTTCTCGATATCTTCTTCGGTCACTTCGGTTGATTGGGCCGGTACTTCGATGCCCTTGTAATCGCCCAATTGAACTTCCGGCTTAACCGTTACTTTGGCAGTGAACTTCAGCTCTTGGCCTTTGCCCACTTGCTGAATGTCGATTTCCGGACGGTCAACAGGGATAATGCCGGCTTCGGCAACAGCTTCCATGTATGCTTCCGGGAGAAGAATATCAAGAGCATCCTGATACAAGCTCTCTACGCCGAAACGCTTCTCGAACATGCTGCGCGGTACCTTGCCTTTACGGAAGCCGGGCACGGAAACCTTGGTTACCACTTTCTTAAATGCTTTATCCAAAGCTGCGTCAACGCGGTCGGCCGCAACTTCGACAGTAAGAACCCCCAGGTTCTTCTCTATTTTTTCCCAATTCGCTGTCATGATATGCTTTTCCCCTCCAACAAAATTCCCTCTTGGCAAATTTCCCTAACAATATAACCATTTTATTATATCATAAAACACTCTGATTTCAAGGATTAGCCACCAGTTGCTAGGTTATTGCAGGAAAAACCGCTCTGGCAAAGTCCCGGAAAACCCGCAGTGCCCTATCCCACCTGGCCTCCAATGCTTCCGTAATTCCGTAAACTTCCTTAATTTCTTCCATGGGTGCGCTGCCCTGTGCGGCCAGAAGCAGCACATAATGAAATGCCGCCGCCCAGGCATCACGGGCTTCCGGCTTTTCTCCCAATATCTCTATGTATACTGGAGTCCCGAAGGCATATGCGACAAATTCCGACCATGTTTCCTGGGCAAAGTCCTCCAGCGGAAACCCTCCGTTTATATCAGAACGGATCACCCTTTGGAAAATCTCCTTCAGCGCCCGGGGATAATCCTCGCTGCCTGCAGGAACATCAGAGATGTCCACGGTATACCCTTTTCCTCCCCGCCTGATTTTTATCGAGCCGGCTTCTCCCCGGGCTTTGAGAATTTGAAGCGTCCGGAACTGGAGTATCGGCGGAAGCGGCTGGCTTTCCAGCCATTTGCGCAGCACGTCCCTGAGCCGGGGATGATGGAGATAACGGAGCTGCTCCAAGGCCAGCACCTGTTTATCCCAAGAGTCCGGCCGTTCGAAGACCGCCAGCAGTTTTTCCACATACTCCGGCTCGCGCTCCGCCTTTTCCTTCATATGTATATAGAACAATTCATCCTCTGTCAGGTCCTGCTCCTGGCCTTCCTCCTGCGGCGGCAGATGCAGCTCCGGAATCATCGTCTGCATCCACTCTAATAAAGATTGCCATTCGTCCCTTGCCTTCAAATCAGAGGTATCACAGCTCAGGAGAAATTGGAGCATCTCCATACTTTCCCGGTACCGCTCGAATTCAAGCAGCCGGGTCAGCTCCTGCTGATAATAGCCTATGGTGTGCGGAAGTAAATAAATTTTTTCCTGATTGTTGGCGGCCACAGGCAACCCTCCTGAAGAACGTTTCTTCTATGTATCAATTCTCATTGATTTTACCCTTCTGGAGAGTCATTATAACAATTTTTTCCGCAAGCTGGTAGCCGAAGCGCATATGAACATTCTGTCTGCCAATTATTTTCCCTCTTTTTTGAAATGAAACCGTTGCATTTCTCCACCTTAATATGCTATTATAACAACTGTTCCCCATTTCATGCGGGTGTAGTTCAATGGTAGAACGCCAGCTTCCCAAGCTTGAGGCGAGGGTTCGATTCCCTTCACCCGCTTACCGAAAAAGCCTTGCGCAGCAAGGCTTTTTTTGTTGTTTCTTTTTGCTGCGGCGATGCAAAATCAGGTTTGGGGACAAAATGGGGGCAAACAAGCCATTCGGCGTATAAAGGTCATGCGTGGAACAATGCGGAGATGGTTCTGTATGATAGGTACTCCGGGTACTCACCTGGCGTAATATTTGCTTTTCAGGAAAACCTCCAGCGCTTGGGTTCTTCCCTTCACGCCCATTTTTTCGTACATCTTGCGGATCCAGTTGTCTACAGACCGCTTGCTCATATGAATCTGTTCGGCGATTTGCTCAATGGTATTGCCATCCAGAATGTAGCGCATTAGTGCTACCTCATTATCGGAGAGCTCCAAATCAGCCTGCGCCTCCTTCGCCAAAAAACCTGTCTGCCAATCCGACATCCGGGGAATGACTGCGTAGCCGTCAAGCACGCTGGACACGGCATGAACGATGGTATGCCGGGGGTTTTCTTTGGAGAGGATGCCGTCAACCTTGGCCATAAGCAATTGGGGAACCACGGAAGACACATCAATCGAGCTGAAGATTACCACTTTAACCGCCGGCCAGCACTTGGCTATCCGCTCAGCCACATCTTTACCCGTCATATCGGGGAGCTTATAATCCATTAGAAGCAGATCCGGTTGTGCTGCAGCGATGATCTCCAGACCCTCTTCTCCATTCCGGGCCAGAGCAGCCACCTCCACATCCAACTCCTGCTCCAGCAGCTCTTTTGTGGCGTACGCCATAAGCGGGTGATCGTCGATTATCACAACGCTATGCATCATAAGCTCTCCTCCCTTTTTGCACTATCATGCAAATCAATGCAACTATTTTGCATATCTTCGCAATAACTATATCATAAATTTTGGAATCCCCGATATAACAGAATTCCATATCGAATTCTGTTATTGACA
Organism: Paenibacillaceae bacterium; assembly: GCA_029256065.1. Lineage (GTDB taxonomy): Bacteria > Bacillota > Bacilli > Paenibacillales > NBRC-103111 > Paenibacillus_AR. The sequence continues at coordinate 25,360 of JAQSYT010000013.1, read as the reverse complement.
ATTTTATCAACATATGATAAAAACCACCCAAAATGTGCACGAGGCCATTTTTAGGTGGTGTTTTCAATTGCATGTTTAACCTTCGCATATCCGGCCCGGGAGCAAACCACCTTTTTCGTGGTTCCGGCAAAACAAAACAGCTGGCTGTACCCATCCTTTTCGAAATGGCTGAAGTGGTGGATATTGACCATCACACCGCTATCCACCCGGATAAAACCAAACTGGCCAAACAGGATTTCAAGTGATTCCAGAGAACCCGTAATCTTCGAGACATACTCATCCAGAGCGGTTTGCATAATAATTTTGGGGACCTTTTTTTGGTACGCCAAAGATATGTACAGCACCTGGTTCAAAGAAATGACGGTGTCCATGTGCGTCAGTGTTGTACAGGGTATATGTAGATCAAACATAGGTTATTAATTCTTTCCTGTCTTTGGGGGAATTGATTTTTCTCCAAGAGGGTACTTTTCCGTAACTGTAAAAACGGCGGCAAACATACTGAGCACTGCAGATGTAAACTTAGCAACGGATCTCTTCATGGATCTTCACCTCCTTCGCGGAATTAATGTCAGGGTTTGTGCAGCAAAACCCAGAAAGACCGGAGGATAGAGCAGAATCATGTTGACTGCCATCAGCATTCCGAACAGCATTCTCACCGGAATGGATGCGCTGGAGAGGAAGAATATCATTAGAATACAAATCGGAGTGAGGATCATCATCCACAGGGGACTTACAGGGATGATGGAAGCCAGGTAAACAAATGCTGAGGTGATGATAACACATAAGGTCATTGACTTTAAATGGAAGCCCTTAAGCATGATTCTGCAAAGGGCGAAAACAGCAAGCATAGCAGCAGTGGACCATAAGGTATCCGTAAGATAACCGATGAACAGAATAAGGCCTGTTGTCAGCAGATTATTGAGCAGCAAGCTAAGTGTGGAGCTCATCCTTTCCGCATCATCGGTTTCTTCCGGATTGGAGCGTTTAATCCAGCCGGCTATTTTGGCCGCGCCATAATCAATCGGGTCCGTCATATGGAATCTTGCTTTCGGGCAATGTACATCAGAAACAGCAATGCACAGAACTCAATCACCATAATGGCATTGATTCCGAACGTTCCATAATTGATAGCTACATAAACAGTTACAAAAATGCAAACCACAGCCAGGGAGCTGATGATCAGGTTCATTTTCTCCTTGGGGGTAAATCTTCTTTTGCCGTCATGCGGGGGTACAGAAACAAAGGAGAAGCCGAGGTTGAGCTTGTAGAGCAGAAAGCCTACCAGAGCGGCAATCAGCTGGACTGAAACCTGCATATAATATACGCCCGCTGACGCAGGAGTGGAAAGATCCAGCGGGATATTCAATAGACCGAACAAATTGTAGGTAAGATAAGCAATCTCCGAATAAAGGAATGATCCGATAACGGATAGTGTGAGCCCGTAATAAAAATTCACCTTCAATAGAACCTTCATCATAACCAGGATGATCAAATTCTGCAGGATCAGATCTACTTCGGGTACCCCAAATACAATTCTCGACATATACGATTCCACTGAACATAGAAAAGCAATGGCCAAAGCTTCGCTGGCATATTGCCGCAGTGGCCACCGGAATACCTTAAAAATTAACATAATTAACAGAAAAATATCTACTGTTCCCAAAAGCAAATAAATAAAAGCGCTCATAATATTGTCGTCACCCTATGATGTGTTTTATTCTAAGATATTTCGACATATAACCAAAAAACTCCTGCTTGTTTTTTTCAACGAAAACAAAAAAGCTCCGGCTGTCCCCTGAGCGGAGACACCGGAGCTTCAAGAAGGATTACTTCACCTGAACCTTGCCTTCAGCACCGTTCAGTTCTTCAATTTTGCGGTGGGATTCGGAAGTAGCCAGAGCGTCCAGCACAATGCTCTCGGTACGGTTGCCGGAAGCTACCAGGAAACGGTCGTCAGCTTCGGAGCCGGTCCCGCTCATCCGGGTAATCCGGACATCGCTGCATTGATGCAGCTTCACCATTGGGCCTTCCTTCACTTGGATATCCACATCGGTTAGAGCCAGGTTGGTGGCATTGGTGCATTCCACACCTCTGTCTGCAATCGCCTTATAGCGGGTCAGAGTCAGTCCGTCCATAGGCACTTCCACCAGACCCTTAATGAGGAAAGCGACTTCAGCGCCGGTGCAAACAATGTCTTCCATATGGAGATTGCGGAACACCGGTGTTTCTTCAGTAATCGGATGCTTGTCCTCAGACAGGGTGCCAGAGCCTTCTTTGCCTTCATAAAACATGGAGAAGGAAATGGCTTCGCCGTCGATGTTGATCATCCGGATGTTCTTCATGAGAATATCCTCAACCACACCGCCGCGGCCGCGGGCTGTTTTGAAACGAATGCCAATGTCAGTGCCCATAAAGGTGCAATCGGAAACCTCTACGCAGCGGACGCCGCCGGACATTTCGCTTCCCACTACAAAGCCGCCATGGCCATGGTAAACGATACAGTTGCGGATGATAATGTATTCGCTGGGAATGCCTCTGTCTCTGCCTTCCTTGTCCTTGCCGGACTTCATGCAGATCGCGTCGTCCCCTACGTCAAAGGTGCAGTTCTCCACCAGTGCATAACGGCAGGATTCCAGATCCAGGCCGTCGCCGTTTTGGCCATACCACGGATTGCGGATGGTCAGATTGCGCAAGGTAACATGCTCCGAGGCCCAAGGATGGACATTCCAGGCAGGAGAGTTTTGGAAGGTAGGCCCGTCCAGCAAAAGCCGCTTGCAGCGGCGCAGGCTGAGCAGATTCGGGCGCAGATAGTCTCTGGCCGGTTCGAACGCCTTAGGATCCTTCACACCTTCGCTGATTAGACGGTCCACCAGCTTGGCTCCGTTCAAGCCCTGCTCAGTCGGCCACCAGCTGTCTCCGTCAACCACGCCGGTTTTGGTCAGCTTGTTCCATTGAAGCTCAGTGAGCTTCCATTTCTTCACATAACGCCATGCATCGCCATTTCCATCGAAAACGCCGGAGCCGGTGATGGCTACATCCTCCAGTCCCTCTCCATCCAGCGGGGATGTGCAGCGCACCGTTTCCCAGCCTTCAAAGGTGGACAGAACCAGCGGATAATCGTCAAAATTCTTGCTGAACATGATGGTTGCTCCAGCTTCAGCATGAAGCTCCAGCCGGCTGGCCAGTATAATCGGGCCGGTAAGCCACAGGCCTGCGGGAATAACAACCTTGCCGCCTCCTGCTTCGGTACAAGCAGCAATGGCCTTGCGGAATGCTTCAGTATTGTCAGTGACACCGTCTCCAACCGCACCGAAATCCGTAATGGTAAAGCTGGCGGACGGTATTTTCGGAAGTTCAATTTCCGGCATAGTCCAATTGCGTGTAGTCGTTTCTTTGGTTATGTTCGTCATTTCCTTCACCTCGCCAATATCTTATCATATAATTATAAATTTTCGTTAATTTCTCTTGACTAATTCCATAAATTTTATACATTCTTGATCTAAACACTCTTAAACTGCACTCTCTTGCCCTGCTTTTGAGCTTGGCTATAGCATGTCCACCCCATTGCCGGCTGAGTCCGGTTTCCGCGACAAAAAGCGGATCCGGTGGTAAGATGTCCCTACCCGGGTATACTGAAAAGAATCCCAATGCAGGACGGACAGGAGACGCTGCCATGGCCCCCGTTATTATTGTAGAAGGCAAAAATGACAAAAGCCGTCTCAGACGGCTTCTGAAGGAGGATGTCCTCATTCTGTGCACCTTTGGAACCCCAAGCTCCGAAAAGCTGGCCGAGCTGAACAAACGTGCTGCAGACCGTGAGGTCTATATTTTTGCGGATAACGACAGCTCCGGCAAAAAAATCCGCTGGTTAATTAACGAGGAATTTTCCGATGCAGTACAGATTTATACCCGCCGCGGGTATGCCGGCGTGGAAGGCACTCCGGACGAATACCTGATTCAGCAACTGGAAAAAGCAGGATTGGAAGATTATATTCTTTACCCGCCTGCCGAGCCGCTTTAAGAGATGAAGCGGAGGCAATAGATCACGATGGTCACCGTAACGATGCTGAACAGAGTGGAAGCAAAAACCGCCTGCCCGGCAAATTCGGGCTCGTTGTCGAACTCCACCGAAAGCAGCACACTGGACAGAGAGGTGGGAACCGCGCAGGATAAAACCAAGGCTTGAGCCAAAAGCCCCTCCAGCCCCATGGCCATGGCAATGCCAAAGCCGATAAGCGGACCTGCAATAAGGCGCAGCGCGTTGGAAATCAGCACATCCCACAGCTGGTCAATTCTCCATTTCATCTGGGCCAGCTGCACACCCAACGTCAGCAGGGACAGCGCCACATAACCGTTGGAAATGTAGGTGATGGGCTCATATACCGGTTTCGGCACAGGAATCTGCAAGCCATTCATAAGGAGCGCCACGGGAATGACATAGATGGCGGGCATTCCGAGGATTGTCTTCCAGATTTCTTTTTTGTTGCTTTTGTGGGCATTCACAGCGTAAATACCGTATGTATGCGGCAGAATGCTCTGGAACACCATCACGATCAATTGAACCGACATGGTGAAGGGATTGCCCGCAAATACCAGCTGGTTCAAGGGAATGGCATAGTTGGCGCTATTGTAGAAAAGCACACTATTGCGCATGGCGCTTTTCATCCCGCCGTTTAGCCCTCTAAGCCGGGCGACACCATCTACAATGGCATAGAGCACAAGAAGGAAGAAAACGATAAACCCCACAATCTGGAGGAGAATCCCTGCAGACAGGCTGGATTCATACAGCATTTTAAACAGCATCACGGGAGTAAACAAATAGAAGATCAGCTTGGAAAAGGTGCGGATATCAAGCTTAAACTTGCGTTCCATCACCGCCCCCAGACCGATCATCAAGCACAAGGGAATGACGTTATGCGATAAAATATGCCAAAGGAACATGCGTTACAACCTTTCTGCCTTTTTTGAGGAATGTTTTCTTTAAAAATACACCAAGCGGGGCGTTACGTCCATGTTTGATCGAAGAAAAGGAGGAATCCGTTTACCGGATCCCCCCCTTGATTCAGCTTATCGCCCAATGGTGTCAATCACCATAATAATAAACAGGATGGTCAAATAGTTAATCGAATAAACGAAAACCCCTTTAGACCATTGGATATCATCCTTGGCAGAAAAGCCCCTCGCGCACAATACCACCCACACCACCCCCAGGATCAGGGAGGAAATCAGGTAGATCATCCCCACATAATCGTACGTATAAAGCAGAAGCGAAACCGGTACCAGCGGAATCACATACCGCAGCATGCTGATTTTGGTCCGGCGGTTTCCCTTCACCACGGGCAAAAGCGGATAGCCTGCAGCACGGTACTCCTCCTTTCTGCGGATGCCCAATGCCCAGAAGTGGGGGGGCTGCCACAGAAGCAGGATCAAAAACAGGATCAGCGCACCTTCATCCACTCTTCCCATTACAGCCGTGTACCCGATAACCGGGGGAACCGCTCCGGAAATGGCGCCAACAGCAGTGCTCCAGACGGAGGTCCGCTTCAGCCAGGCGGTATACACCCAAACGTAGACGAATAAACCGAGGAAGCCCAGCCAGGCAGTAAGAGGATTCACCAAAAAGCCAAGAATATTCAACCCGGCCACGGCCAGCACAATGCCGTACACCAGCACAACCTTAGGCATCATAACCCCTGCCGGCAGCACTCTGTCTTTGGTCCGCTGCATTTTGGCGTCCATATCCCGGTCCAGGTAATTATTGAGCACACACCCGGCCGCCATAACCAGAGCGGTTCCCAGCAGGGCCCACAGCATCAACAGCCAATCTACCTCCAGCTTGGACGCAATCCAGAACCCCCCGAAGGTGGTAATCAAATTGGACATCAGAATGCCGGGTTTGGTTACTTGTACAAAATCCCGCCAACTTAGCTTGCGCGCTGCAGTTATGCCGGCATTGGAAGCCTCTGCTGTTGCGGAGTCATAGTGGCTTTGCTTCTCTGTCGCAGCTTGTTCCACGAAGCAACTTCCTCCCTTTTATCTTTCATTATAATGATTATAATAGCAATGCTCCGCCCCTTTGACAACTAAACGGAAAAACCAAAGTCAGGCAATGGACAAATCCCCCCGCTTTTTTTCCGCGTTTCCGGCGGTTCGGGTTTGTCCTCCATGAATGTTCCGACCGGGCATGCGCATAGATTGAACAAGAGGCTGGTTTTTTTCGGCGGAAGGAGTGACGGCATGGCAGTAATCAAAACAAACTCGGAGCAGACCAAGCTTCTGGCCAGACTCATGCGGGCGGAGGCCGAAGGCGAAGGCGAGCTGGGAATGCTGATGGTGGGCAATGTGGGTGTAAACCGGGTCCTGGCCAATTGCCTGGATTTCAAGAACATCCGGGATCTGCAGCAGATGGTCTTCCAGCGGCCGGGCGGGTTTGAGGCAACGGTGAAGGGCTACTTTTACCAAAAGGCCCGTGACCGGGATATCCGGCTGGCAGAGCGGGTGATCAGGGGGGAGCAGCAGCATCCGGCATCCAATTCGCTATGGTTTTTCCGGCCTTCCGGAGGCTGTCCGCCCCAATGGTACAATCAGCCGAATACAGGAAGATACAAAGCCCATTGCTTCTTTTCCCCTACAGCAGAGAATTGTCCGGCGGTTTACAGGTAGGCGCTACATATTTTCATCCATTAAAGGAGGTTTATATTCACGATGATGAACTATCCCTATGGCAAGCCTACACCCTACCCGTATCCAGGAGCGGTGCAGGCACAATCTGCTCCACCCTTGTATCCCGCCTCAGGCTCAGTGATTCCAGGCGCGCCATCCACTGCCGCACCAGGCAGTCTTGTTCCGGGGCAGCTGCCGCTGGAGCAATCGTATATTGAAAACATCCTTCGTCTGAACCTTGGGAAAGTGGCAACCCTCTACATGACCTATGAAAACAACCGGGAGTGGAATGCCAAAATTTTCAAGGGCAAAGTGGAAGCAGCAGGGCGGGATCACATCATTATCAGTGATCCGCAGACCGGCATGCGTTACCTTCTGCTGATGGTGAATCTGGATTACATCACCTTTGACGAGCCGCTGAATTACTATTATCCGCTTCAACCGGGCCAACCGACGGTTCCGGGGCAGCCGCGGTAGACTGACAACTGAAAAAGCAACGGGCTTCCGGATTGATGCCGGAGCCCGTTTTTTGCGTTTCGGAAATTGTATAATCTATTCCTTCATAACCAGCCCAAAGAGCGGCGCCAGCAACCCCGCTTGGGATGCGTCAATCACACAGCCCTTCAGATCCTCAGGCTCCGCGGATAACGATAGAAAGTCACAGCTGCTCAAGTCAATATCCGAGAGGCTTGTTCCGGAAAGAACCGCCTGCTCCAGCTTAACTGTCTCAAGCAGGGTGCTCTGCCAGGAGGAGTGGTAGCAATCCGCATGGGCCATAGAGCTGTGCCGGATCAGCACATGGCGCCAGTCATTAAAACGGAGAACAGCATAACCCATGTTACACTCCTCCACCGTTACGTCCCGCCAGACGGAATCGGTAAAATTAGTCCCCAATAGCTTGCAATGGCGGAAGGCCACCCGGTGAAGTGCACCCTCCTGAAAGTCCGTATTGGACAAATCGCAGTTTTCAAAAATCACATCCAAGAATTCAGCACTGGGTAATACTGTCCCGCGGAATGATACATTACGGAACAAAACACCGTCGAACCGCACTTTCCGGGCCTGCCAATGACCAAGCTCCATATCGGCGAATTCGGCGCATTCCACCAGCTGTCCATCCTCCGGTTCAGGATATGACCCGTCCGATTTGCTGAGAACCGACGGCATTGCCGGAGCCGATGTTCCGGGATTTTTCTTTTTGGTTGCCACTATGTATTGCCTCCTTCTCTCCATTGAGGAAAAAAAGACACCTTCCGGCGTCCTGTACATGCAATCGCATCATTCAATTATTCTGGAATTTGACCTTAAGGAGCTCCACATCCTCCTCGGTCCGGGCCATAATGTTCCGGTGGGCTTCAAAGCGGAAGGAAATCACCGTCTTCATTTCCGTCAAATCCTCCGCGCTGGACGCCACCTGATCAAAGGTCAAATCCAGCTTGTACTCCAGCTTATCCATGCGCTGTTCGACCCTGTCCAAGCGTTGTTCGACCTTGTCCAAGCGCTGTTCAACCTTGTTCAGGCGCTGCTCTACCTTGTCCAAACGCTCTTCCAGCTTGTCCATACGCTGCTCGACCTTGTCCAGGCTTTGCTCGACTTTGTCCAAGCGCTGGTGCACTTCCCGGAAACCTTGCCGCTGCTCCTGGGTTAATACCGCCAATTGCTGCTGAACGCCGACCATAAACTCCATAAGCTTCTCTTCCATTCTCACATAACCTCCTTATTATCGGGACAGAGAAATGGAAAAGATGCTTTCTTTTCCTGCAAACCACTCTTCTGATGTCATTGTAGCAAAAAGGGGCGGGCTTGAAAAGACATGTTCAGCTGCCCAGAAAAGCAATCAGCAGGATGCCCGAAAGAACAATGGACGAGGCCGCCAGCCGCCGCGCAGGAAAACTCTCCTTCAACAAAACCAACCCCAGCACCGTGCCGAACACAATGCCGATCTCCCGCAAAGGGGCCAGAGGCGCCACTTGAGCCTCACGGATGGCAAAAAGAAACAGCAGGTAGGAGCCGGGGGAGAGAATGGCTCCCGGAAGAATTTTCCTCCATCCGAAGGCTAAGATCCGCTTCAGTTGCCGGCCTTGCCGCACCACAGCCGGTGTCAGCCCCAACACAAAGCCGATATTCGTCACCTCCAGAAGCGCAACCGGGGACAGATGCTGCAGGTTCCATTTATCCACCAGGGTGTAGCAGGTGATGGTCAAGCCTACCCCTAAGGCCATAACCACAGGATGTGTCCACATGGGGGAGGTGCGGGGTGTTTCCGGTCCGTTGGCTGCACCAGGGTGACGGCTGCCTTTCCCCATCACGGCAAAGCCTGCCAGCATCAGCATAATCCCCAGCCATCCCCACAGGGTGAGGCGCTCCCCCAAGAAGCAAGCTCCCGCCAGCGGGATCAGCAAGGTGGGGGTTCCCCGCATCACCGGGTAAACCTGGGACAGGTCTCCCCGCCTGTAGGTATGCGACAGCAGCCAGGCATAGAAGGCCTGCAAGGCGGCAGAACAGACAAGCATCCCAAGCGCCGCGGGAGATAACACGGCCCGGCTCATTTCGCCTGCCAGGACGGGCAGCAGCAGGAGCGTGGAGGGCATAAAAATGCACCACAAAAAAACAGCTTTATCCGTGCTGCTTTTGGCGAACAAATTCCATACCGCATGGGCCAATCCGGAGCATATAACCAATAATAGGGAGAATGACATCAGAGATCCACATCCTTTTATCTGCAATTTTTTTCAACTAAAAACACATATATGCCAATAAACACTCCAAAACACACATTTTACTTCAAAAAAAGACCTGAACGGCGTCATCCGCTGCCGTTCAAGCCGCAGCCTTTCGAGAGCCTGCTTGATTCACACCTCATGGTCAGGCGGTTTTACCTGCAGACCACTTCAATTCCCCGCTGCCGGAAGGACTCTGCAAACTCCGGGTCAACACCGGAATCCGTAATCAGGCATTCCACCTCGTCCGCTCCGCAAACCTTCAGCAGCGACACAGCGCCCAGCTTGCTGCTGTCAGCCAGGGCAATGGCCCGTTTGGCGTTTTTCAGCATCACCTTTTTTACCTGCACCTCGCCGATGCCGTAATCCGTAAGGCCCTCCTCCAGGGTGGCGCCGCTGATGCTCATGAAGAACAGATCGGCATGAAACATGGCGGTAAACTGCTCTGCCAGCTCTCCGATAATGCTTTGCTCCTCATTGTGGAGTACGCCGCCCGGAAGAATGATCCGGTACCCGGGCATTTCCGTCAGCTCCTGGGCTATAGCCAGGGAATTGGTAATCACCGTCAGCCGGGAAATCTGGTCCTTCAGCAGCCGGGCCAGCTGGTGGTTGGTGGTGCTGGCATCCATGGCAATGGACATGCCTTCCTGCACATAACGCGCTGCAACGCGGGCCACCTCCCGCTTTTCCTCCACATACGCCCCCTCGCGCAGGTTCAGCGGAAGCTCCTTGGTATAGTCCAACCGGGACAGGACGGCTCCCCCATGAACCCGGCGCAGGCGGCCCGCCTTCTCCAGAAGCTCCAGGTCCCGGCGGACCGTCTCGAAGGAGACGCTGAACAGCTCCATCAAATCGGAGGCTTTGATGGCCTTCTCCTCTTGAAGCCTTTCCAGAATCGCCTGATGCCGCTGCTGGGCAAACATATGCCGTTCCCCTTTCCGTGTGCCGCTAATGTTAATATTCTACCACAGCACAGCCAGGGCGATCGACATGGATCGCACAATTGCCCGTTTTTCATTTGTTCGCAGCCCCGGCTTCCGCACGAGACAGTCTGAAAAGCAACAACGTGCCGGGCTATCCTGCAAAAGTGCATCTATTTCTGAGTATAATACCTCTATTGCTCTCCTATCTTGCAAAAGTGCATCTATTTTTCGCTGAAACCCTCAGATTGGTAAAATCCACCGAAAATACATGCACTTTTGCATTTCGGCTCCTGACTGAAGCGGATAACCGGTAAAATAAATGCACTTTTGCATTTTGAAGAATAGATATGGAGCAACCGCGGGCTTTACAGCTGCCTCTTTACGGTCACCCAAACACAGGCGCCTCTCCGTCCCATGCCAGTACCATCCGCCCAAGGGGCGACTCCTCTACCGTGAGCCGCCCGTCTTCCCCAAGCTCCGCCCGGATCATCTCCTGCGGCGGGCCCACGGCTGAACCGTCCGCATCATAATGAAGGAAGTGGAGGAACACGGCCACTCCTTTGCCCTCTACACGGCGGACAAGCGTATGCCGCTGCCTCCCCGCCGGATTGCCCGGCGTAATTGCACTCAGCAGGGTTGAAGGACGGGAGCACCAGGCATACTGGGTCAGCGCCCCCACATCTGCCGCCCACACCAAAGGCCGGGCCGCCCCCTCTTCCAGGCGAAGACGGCGGGGGTCACGGAACAATGCCGGGTCCAGAGGACAAAACACCTCCTCCGCAGCCTCGCCAAGCAAAGCCGGGTTCCCCACCAGCGCTCCGTCCACATGAAGCAGAAGGTCCGCCTGCCGGGAGTCAGGCAGATGCACCCGCACGGCGTCCACCACCCAATTGTCCCGGACCAGGCAGGTCCTTGCCAGCTCCACCCCCTGATAGGACGGCTCATGCCACGGCCGCAGCTCCCCGGGTAGCACGATGCGGTCCTTCAGCAGGTAGTCTTCCCGCTTCCAGTCCACGGCAGTGCATACCCAGGAGCCCCAAACCTCCCGGCCAAATCCCAGGCGCCTGCCGTCCGCAGGGGGCTGATCCATACCGTTCACCGCCACCGTATTATGGGAGAAGGTATGCTTGAACCAGCCGTAATGCAAGGGCATGGCATAGGGCACGGTTCCGGCATCCTCCAAAAGGGGAATGCCATAAGCCGACAGGGATATATTCAGCTGGTCCATATGGTCATGCTCGCCTCCGAAGGGGCCGTGCTTCACCGTCAGGTGAAGCCCCGCCGTTCCCGGCAGCCTGGTCAATCCTGAGCCTGCCGAGGACTGGGGCTGCTCCACAAGCCGGCGCAGCTCCTCCATGGCCGCTCCGGTCTCCACTGCCAGGTCCGTGCCGAAGCAAAGGGCAAATACCGAATCCCGCTCCACCGGCCGGTAGCCGGACAAAGAAAGAGCCGGCGCATCCTCCAGCCCGTAGGCCGTCTTTAGATATGCCCGGTAGCGGGCATCCCCGAGCCAGGCCAGCCCCAGCTCGTAATACGGCGCATAGGTGCCGATATTCACCGCGCTAGTGGCATCATGGCGCCGGAGAAAGGAGCCGTCGGGCTGGATAAACCGGAGGGGAAAGTCCAGCATCCTGCGGATAGGCTCCAGCCCGCGGTTATCCCAGGGCGTGTTCTCCACCGCCCAGCCGTACTGGAGAATGGGGTGCAGGGCGTAGAAGTGGTAATGGACAACCCCTTCATACCACAGACCATCCTCCAGAACTCCCCGCTGAAGCTGGTCCAAAAGCCCGTATTCCCCCTCCAGTCCGGCACGGTGAATCTCCTCATCCCCCAGCAAAAAGCCCAGCAGGGAGACAGCGGAGGTGATGAGCACCGCATGGTTATGAATCTGGGGTTCCTTGCGGGCAATGAGGAACTCCGCGCAAGGCCGCAAGAGCCCCCGGCAAACAGCCTCCTCCTCTGCCGCATCAAACCCGCTGCGGACCATTAGAAACGCCAGCCCCAGGTCCAGGATCCAGTGGGCCTCATCCAGAGTCTGGGCAAACAGCTTGCCCGGGCCGTTGTAGGGGATATCCCCGTGAATCTCCCAGCCCGCATAATACCGGGCATAATCCAGCAGGATATCCCGCACCCGCCGGATATAAGCCTCCCGGCCGTCCAGGCTGCCGCACAGGGCCATATGGAAGGCCCCGGTGCCCAGGGAATGATGGGCCAGCCCGATCCAGCAGGCATCGTAGCGCTGCCCCGTGTACACCCGCCCGCAGACGGGGCAGCGGTGCTCCCCGGGCCGGGTCCAGTCGAATACCAGCCTGCCCGCATCCTCCCGGCAGTGGTAATAGTGGCCCCACTCCCCCCGGTCTCCGGCAGACATGCGGAAACGGACGGCAAACGCCTCCCCGGCTTTCATGCGCAAACGCTCCAGTGCGGGAGCGAATTCCGGCAGTCGGGCATTGAAGCAAGCCCTCTCCAGAAGCCCGGTGTGCTGATGTTCCCGCTTCATGCCTGCTCCTCCTCCGCTAAAGCCGGACTGCCTCCCAGCTCAGGCCGCTCCTGGAGAACCACCGTCGCCTTCTCCGTATGATGCAGCTCCAGCACGGTCAGCTCATTCCAGCCCTGCCGCAGAAGCGGACCCGGCAGATACAGGGTTTGCTGCGGCCCCGCAGACCAGTACCGGCCCAGATTGAAGCCGTTGACCCAGACCACTCCCTTGGTCCAGCCCTCCAGCCGGACGAAGGTGTCGCCGCAGGCCTCCGCGTGAAAGCCGCCCCGGTAAAAGGCAGGCCGGTCCCCTTGAAGAGCCGCAGATGCGGCTGCAGGTGCAGCCGTCCCGGTTCCCTCTCCCGCAGCCGCAAAGGGCAGATCCGCCACCGAAGCCATGGGAAGCGGGTAGATGGTCCAGCCGAACTGGAATTGGTTATTGAGCCGCACCCCTTCGGTAATCCCCTTGCGGTCCATCAGCCGGGGGCCATAATTCACCCGGCCCATATTCTCCGCCAGAATCTGCAGCCGCGCCCCCTCTGGCGGGACTGTCACCGGCAGCGGCCGGGGGTCCCAACGCTCCACCGTACCGATAAACCGTTCATCCAGAAACACCAGTGCCCGGTCGTGTATCTCCTGAAGATGCAGCAGCTCCTCCGTGCGCGGCCCGGTAAGCATGGTTTCATACAAAATAAAGCCGTAGCCCTGGCCCAGCCCTTCCATCGGCTCCGGCGCCGTCCGGACTACCGGTGCCGACAATTGTCCGGCCGCATCCAGCAGATCCAGCCGCTCCGCCAGCTCCACCTCCCCGTAAGCGCATGTGGCCGCAGGCGCGGGCATAGCCACCGGCGCCGGACCGAAATGCTTCTCCAGCACCTGCTTCACCGCATGATACTTGGGCGTGTACTCCCCGCTTTCCGACAGAGGCGCGTCATAATCGTAGCTGGTGACGGTGGCTTCATACTTGGCGTCATAGTTAGCGCCATTATAAAACCCGAAGTTCGTCCCCCCGTGGAACATATAAAAATTCACCGATGCCCCCAGCGCAAGCATCCGGTCCAGCACCTCCGCCGTGTCTCCGGCCTCCCGGGTGTGATGTGGGGTCAGCCAATGGTCAAACCAGCCGTTCCAATATTCCATACATACAAGCGGGTCCTCCGGCCGGTATTGGCGGAACGTGCGGAAGGCCTCCTCCGGCCGGGAGCCGAAGTTCACCGCCGCCGGCGTCCCCGGCAGGGTTCCCCCCTGCAGCATGCCGTTCTCCGGGCCATCCGACGTAAACAGGAGCACATCCACGCCGCGGCGGATGAGCCCCTGGCGCAGATAATCCAGATAGGCCTTGTCATTGCCGTAGCTGCCGTATTCATTCTCCACCTGCACCGCCAGCACCGGTCCGCCCCGGGTGGACAAGAGGGGCAGCAGCACCGGAAGCAGCGCGTCATAATAAGCGTCCACCTTGGACAGATACAGGGGGTCCATACACCGCAGGCGGATGCCGGGATAACCCAGCAGCCAGGCGGGCAAACCGCCGAATTCCCATTCGGCGCAGATATACGGGCTGGGGCGGAGAATCACATGAAGCCCCAGCTCGCCGGCCAGCCGCACAAAACTCGCCACATCCGCCAGACCGCTGAAGATAAACTCCCCCTCCTTGGGCTCATGAAGGTTCCACGGGATATAGGTTTCTACCGTATTAAAGCCGCATGCCCGGAGCTTCAGCAGCCGGTCCCGCCAATACTCCGGCACCACGCGGAAATAATGGATGGCCCCGGACACCATCCGGAAAAGCTCTCCTCTCCAAAAAAACCGGCCGTCGGCCGCTTTTAGCTTATTCATGACAATCCGTTTCCTCCTGTCTTCGCACGATCCGACTACCAGACACGCCCCTACTCTCCCTTGCGGTATTGGCCGGGGGTAATGCCCTCGTAGCGCTTGAACACCCGGATGAAGGTATTGCTGTTGGTAAAGCCCACCTTCTCCGTAATGTCATTGATGGTTTCGTTGGTTTCCGTAAGCAGCCGCTTGGCCAGCCGCACCCGCTGGAGATTGACATAATCAATGAAGGTCTCCCCCGTCTGCTCCTTGAAGAAGCGGGACAGGTACGGACCGTTGAGATTAAACTCCAAAGACAGGGCGCCCAGGCTCAGGTTCATGTCGGCCAGATGCTCCTCGATATATTCCAGCACCTGCTCCTTCAGGCCGGTATTGTGGCTGCGCTTCCTGGCATCAATAAAGTCGCATACCGTCCGAAGGAACTGGTAGATCATATTCTCCATTTCGGCAAAGGTTTCCCCGCCCAGCAGCCGGCTGATCAGCTCGCTTTTTTCCTGGGCCAGCCCGTCATCCTGGGGCTCCATATGCTCGGTGGCCTTCAGCATGGTGCCGATGAGCTCGAACATCAGCAGCTTGCCGGACTGAAGGGACAGAATGCCCCCCGTCAGATTGGTGGAAATCAGCGTGCTCACCGCCATCATGGCCTCGTCATATTGGCCGGTTTTGATGTGGTTGATGAGCTGCCGCTCCATGTCCAGCGGGTAAAACAGCTCGTTTTTGGAAACGCGGATGCGCTCATAGGGAATAATCAGGCTTTGGCCGATGACGAATTTGTAGGACAGGGCCTCCAGCGCCTCTTCGTAGCATTGGGGAATGCTGGCTTGGGACATATGGATATTGCTCACCCCGATGGTTAGCTGGATCAGGAATTTGTTCTGGATAATCTCCTGGGCCTCCTTCGCCTTCTCCAGCAGGCCCTCCAGCGCCTCAGGCCCCTCCTCCCCGTCCAGATTCACCAGAAAGGCGGCCATGCCGTCGATTTCCGCGGAATACACCGTATGCTCCTGGGCCAACAGCTCCTCGGAGATATTGCTGACGATCAGATGGACAAACTGCAGGCGGCTCTCCTCATCCATTTCCTGATCGGGATGAAACAGCCCCTGGTAGGACCCGATGTGAAACAGCAGCACCGCAAAATGGCTGCCGGCAAACCGGTACCCGAAGGAATCCAGGGACTGGGCCAGGGCAACTCCCTGCTCCACTCTCCCCTTCAGCAGCCGGGCGAGAAAATGCTTGCTCAACGCTTCATTCTGCTGCCGGATGGTCTTCTCCGCCACATCCAGGTTCTGCTGATGTTCGGACATAAACCGGTCCAGCAGGGTAAATTCATTTTTGATCTCGTGGAGATTGGCCTTCACCCGGGGAGATACCGTATCCACCATCCGCCGGATGGGCAGATAATTGCGCCGGGTCAGCCAAAAGGACAAGCATCCGCCGATCAAGAGGGACAGCGCCATGGACGCATAAATCCAGTTCTGCAGCTGGCTGACCTTGGCGGAATAAATCTTCGTGGGCACAATGGAGACATACTTCCAGTCATGCTCCTCCGAGGCTACATAAGAGATGGTATTTTGCTTGTCCACCACTGTCCCAAGCTCGCCCTCCAGCCCCTGGAAATCCATCCCGGCAGCCGGAATTTGCTCTCCCACCCACATGACAGGGCGGCTTTGGGCGTCCACAATGGCCACACTTCCCGATTGGGCCAGCTGGATGCTGGAGATAGCCGACTTCAGACTGTCCGTATTCAGAAGCACCACCAGGGTGGCGGGAGCCTGGTTCATTTCCTGCAGGGGCAGGGACTGAATGTAGGACAGGTCCCCGGCAACCAAACTTTCCATCACGCCGGGATAATTCTTCTCCATGAGAGCCCGCCATGCGCCCTCAGTCATTTCCTTGCCGCTATAGAAATTCCGGTACAGAATATCCGCTTCCGCCATGGAGGAGGTGCTGACTCCCAGTCCCGGCTGCTTCAAATAAATATAGAAGTCCATAATATCCCCGTTGGAGGCCGCGTAGGTTTGCAGCGTGGGGATCAAGTCCAGGGTTTCAAGCTTAAACACGGGAGAGCTGTAATCCTTTTTCTCCAGATAACGGAGCACCTTGGGCTCCAGCGAAAGCTGCAGACCCATTTTTTTCATATTCCGCACCTGGGCGTCCATGGACTGCTTCACCTGAATCAAGAGCGCCTCGTTGGAGCGGATCACCTCCGAATTGAGCAGATGCTGGGAGCGCAGGAGCACCGCCAGTGTAATCATAATGGGAATGCACAGGATCACCAGGCTGGAGCCAAGCCAGAACAAGAATACGCTGCGTTTCAACCCGGTTGCCCCCTTCTGTCTCAGCTCGGAATGTCTCTCCAACCTAACATGGTTCTTATACTGGTATTATTATACTTCAAAATCGACAGAATCCGATACAAGGACAAGCTGGCTACTCCTTAACCGCTCCCACCATAACCCCTTTGACGAAATATTTTTGCAAAAAGGGATAGACCAGCAGAATAGGCACCGTAGCTACCATAATGGTCGCGTATTTGATGCTCAGCCCAATCGCCTGGGAGTCGGCCACCGACACCTCCGTCATCATGGAGTCCGTGCTGTTCATTACCAGGATTTCCCGCAAAATCAGCTGCAGGGGGAACATGCTTCTGTCCCGCATAAAGAGCATGGCGTTAAACCAGGCGTTCCAGTGGGCCACTCCGTAATACAGGATCATCACGGCGATAACCGGCATGGACAAAGGAAGCACAATCTGGGCGAGAATCCGGAATTCTCCGGCTCCGTCGATCCGGGCGGATTCGATCAGGCTCTCCGGCAAGGCCTCCATGGAGGTGCGCATAATAATCAGATTCCATGTGCTGATGGCAACGGGTATGGTCAGGGCCAGATAGCTGTTGCCCATATGCAGGGCGTTGTTGATGAGCAGATAGGTGGGAATCAGGCCGCCGCTGAAATACATCGTGAACACGATGGCCACCATAATGAACTTGCGCAGGGCAAACCGGCGGGACAGGGAATAAGCCCCCAGTGTAGTAAAGAAGAGATTAATCAGGGTGCCGAAAACCAGCACAATCAGGGTGTTCATATACCCTGTCCCGATATTGGGGTTGATAAGCACCGCCTTGAAGGCGGCCCAGTTGAAGCCCAGAGGCCGGAGCAGCAGCCCGGAATGCTGGATCAGCCGGTTGGAATCGCTGATGGAGGCCACCGCTACATAATAGAAGGGATAGAGGGTGGCAATCATCAGAAGAATCATCAGAATGCCGTTGATAATATCAAAGGTCCGTTCGGACGCGCTTGGTTTCATGTTGTCCTCCTGTTCGTGGGAGCTCTACCACAGCCGGTTGCCGGAGAAGCGGCGGGATATGCTGTTGGCGCTGATCAAAAGCACAAAGTTGATGGCGGACTGGAACAGCCCCACGGCGGTGGTGTAGCTGTAATCATTCCCTTGGGCCAGCCCCATCCGGTACACGAAGGAGGAGATGACATCCCCTGTTTCATAGGTGTTGGGGTTATAGAGCAGAATGATCTTTTCGAAGCCGACATCCATTAATCCGCCGATCCGCAAAATTAGCAGAATCATAATGGTAGGCACCAAACCAGGCAGGGTGATATTCCAGATCTGGCGGAAACGGCCTGCGCCGTCCACCCGCGCCGCCTCATACAGGTCGGGGTTGATGCCGGAGAGCGCCGCCAGATAAATAATGGAGGCCCAGCCAACCTCCTGCCAGACGGAGGATGTCACGAAGATGGTGCGGAAATTATGGGGATTGTTCAGCAGCGACCCGCTTTCCCCGCCAAAAAACTCAATAATGGATTGGATGACGCCGCCGCGGTTGGTAAAATCGATAATCAGACCGCAGATGACCACCAGAGAAATAAAGTGGGGCAGGTATGATACGGTCTGCACCATGGATTTGAACCATTTGACCCTGATCTCATTTAAGAGCAATGCCAGAAGAATGGGAGCGGGAAAGCCAAAAATCAGGTTATAGAAGCTGATGAGAAAGGTATTGCGCAGCACGCGGCCAAAATAATAGCTGCCGAAGAAGGTCCGGAAATGATCCAGGCCCACCCATTCGCTGGCCCAGATGCCCTTGGCCACGCTGTAATCCTTAAAGGCGATGACTGCGCCGTACATGGGAAGGTATTTGAAGATGAAGAAATACAGCACCACAGGCAGCACCATCAGGTAGATGGCCCGGTTCTTGCTTATGTCCTTCATAAGATGTCGCATGGCTTGCATGGAAAACCACTTCCTTATCCGATAGTTCACAGAAAAAGGGGAGGGATGCCCGCCCCTCCCCTGCCTGCTTTTAGCGTTTGTTGTACCGGTCCACGGCAGCCTGCTGGATTTCAATGGCGCGGTCAATGTTCATCTTTTTCAGCTGATCCAGTACCTTGGTGTAGTTCTCCGCCTTTTCCACACCCATAATGGTCCGCGTCAGGGCTTCGTTCAGGTAGGTATTCACCTCGGTCATGATCTTGGCCAATTCCTTGGACTCATCAGTGGTCAGGCTGATGGGCGGCATCAGCACGGAATAGGCGTTATTGGCGTACTTGGCGAACAGCTTCACCGCATCCTTTTGCTGCTGGAGCTGGTAATACTGGTCGTTGTAGCGGTCATCGTCGGTGCCGGAGAAGGAGTAGTTGGCGATAAAATATTTGGCCATGGCTTGGCCCAACGGCAGGTTGTCCGGATTCTTCAGGATCAGGTCCGTATATTTGGGCTGGCCGTTCTCCATGGTGTAGGTTTGGCCCTCCACCCCGAAGTTTTTCAGGAGCGAGCCCTCCTTGCCGTACAGATAATCCAGCGCCTTGACGGTTTCCTCCGGGTGCTTGTTGGACTTGGTGATGACGGTGCCCACGTTGTCATACTCCCAGGTGGCCTGCACGAACTTGGGCTCTTCGCCCTTGTTCAGCACCGGATACTGCACCCCCACCAGATTGGCCTTGGGCTGCTCCTTCTGGAGCGCCGGCAGGAGGCTGCCCATGGAGCCGCCGATATAGCCGAAGAAGGCGCCCGCTTTGCCGGAGGAGACCTTGGAATCCATGGTTTTGGAATCGTTGGAGGCAAAGTCCGGATCGATCAGCCCCTCCTTGTACCAGCGCTGCATGGTCTCCAGATAATCCTTGAAGGCCGGCTGGTAAGGGCCGAAGGCGACCTTGCCGTTGTTCATGTAGAAGTTGTTGGATACGCCGTATGCCCCGGCGAAGTCGTATTGGGCGATGGCATAGTTTTTGTTGGAGGTAAAGGGAATGGCGTTTTTCTTTTCCTTAAAGGCCTTCAGAACAGTTTCCCATTCGGCGATGGTTTCCGGGGCCTGGAGGCCCAACTCATCCAGCCAGTCCTTGCGGAGCATCATGCCGCTAAAGGTTTTGTACTGGCCGTTTTCCCCTACTCTCAGATGGGGCATGGTGTAAATGTCGCCGTTGTCGGATTTGATCTGCTTGGCCACCTGGGGATGTTCCTCCAGGATTTTCTTCAGGTTGGGCGCATGCTTGTCGATGAGATCATTAAGCTTGATGATGAGGCCGTCGTTGTACATTTTGGCGGTGCCGCCCTGCACGTTGGCCCAGTTCCACAGCATGGCGTCCGGCAGGTTGTTGGAGGCGATCATCACCCCGTACTGCTGGACCACATCGGGTGTAGTGGTGCCGGAGGGATGCTGGAAGGCCCACTTTACATTGGTTTTTTTCTCCCACTCCCCTACCATTGGAAGCTCGCTCAGGCTTTTGATGACAGCCAGGGCATTGGGGTTCAGCGGGGTCCAGAAGGTCAGCTTCGCCGTCTCCGCGGCGGTCTGGGAGGCGCCGGGGCTTCCGGCTGCGGGAGAAGCGGTGCTTCCGCTGCCCGAGCTTCCGCAGGCTGCCGTTAATGACAAGGCTAGAACAGAAGCGGTAATGGGTAACCAAGATTTTTTCATCCGTTTACACTCCCCAGTTTGATTAGTGCCGCTTGTATAATGAAGATCGGAACCCCTGACGTGAGTCCGGAGTGTCCGGCGGCTTGATGTCCTGACTATACGATGCGGAACCCGCTTTCGTATATCGGCGATTCATGCCCGGTCCGTTTTTCTTTGCATAAGGGAATCGTCGTTTTTTGCGCGATCGCGCGCAGATGACATTTTTGGCGCGGCGGCTGCTTTGCGGAACAGCGGGCAGAGCTTGCGGCATCGGCTTTTTTTAAGTCTTCGTCAGTTGATCGCCATTTATTGACGGGAGCCAGCGGCTGTTTTACACTTGCGTTGAAACTGCAACCACTTGCACTTATTCCAACAAAAATACACATGACAGGAAGGAAGATCCGCGTTGGCAAAATCTCTTCGTTTTAACAAAGAAGGCCAGTTCACCATCGCCCAGTTTACGGATATCCATTGGAAGGACGGAGGCGAAAAGGATTTGCTGTCCAGGGCTCTGATGGAGCATGTGCTTCATCTGGAGAAGCCGGATTTGGTCGTGTTTACGGGCGATGTGATTTATACGGGCCATGTGTCCGCCGGAGAAGCGGAGTGCACGGACCCGGCGAAAGCGCTGCTGGAGGCTGTGGACACGGTGGAGTCCCTGGGGATTCCCTGGGCGTACACCTTCGGCAATCATGATGCGGAGCCGGAGTCTCCTGCTACCAAGGAGGATCTTTTGCAGGCCATACTGGGCACCAAGCATACGCTGACGCCCCCTGCCTCCGTCCAAGGCCCCGGCACCTACAAGCTTGAGGTGTTGGGGGTGGACAGTCAAGTCTCCGCCGTTTTGTTCCTGCTGGATTCCGGCAACCGGTCTCCGCTTCCTGGGATGCCGGGTTATGCCTGGGTCAGCCGCGACCAGATCCGCTGGTTTGAACAGGAGTCCCTGGCCCTGCCGCGGCTCGCAGACGGCAAGCCCGTTCCCGCCTGCGCATTCTTCCATATTCCGCTGCCGGAATACCGGGAAATGTGGGAGACGCAGGTCTGCTACGGGTACCGCCATGAAGCGGTCTGCTGCCCGACGGTGAACTCGGGCCTGTTCGCCGCCATGGCGGAGCTGGGTCATATATTGGGCGCATTCGTGGGCCACGACCATGTGAATGACTACTGGGGCGAGTTGCATGGCATCCGGCTTTGCTACGGCCGGGCCAGCGGACACAACACCTACGGGCGGGAGGGCTTCCCCCGGGGAGCCCGGATGATCCTGCTGTATGAGGGGGAGCGGCGGCTGGACACCTGGCTGCGGCTGGAGGATGGAACCCGGGTATCGGAGCAGCCCCGGCATGAGCCGGAAAGGCCTGTGGACTAACTGGCACCACCCGTTAGGGCAAGGCTGGGCGGGCGCCAAGTGTAACCAGCGGGGGATTGGAGCGTGAGCGGCTAGTTGAGAGGAGTTAGCGGAGGCTAGGAGCGGGGGCGATTAGTTGGGGGAGTTAGCGGGCGCTTGGCGCAGGGCGGTTGGCGCAGGGCGGTTGGAGCAGGGCGGTTAGTTGGAGAGTTAGCCGGGCGCTTGGTGCGGGGCGGTGAGGTGGTGGGCGGTATAACGGAACTCATCAACCCTTAAACGCCGAAAATCAGCTAATCGAAATTCTTACGGAACTGAGAAGCTCTTACGAGGCTAAACCTGCTTCAATGAAGCCAAATTCAGCCTCTAACAGTCGCTCAGATCCGTTACGTTTCCATCCGCACCGATTTCCACCGCTAAGCGCTTCATAGTTCCGTTAGCGCAGCGGGGCAACCATCAAACGAGACACTACCGCCCGCAACAGCCTGAACAGCCGCTGAACCCCGGCCCCCAGGCAGCCGTTCGCTCAGCTCGCGCAAGCAGGTTCCCGCTCAGCAAAAGAAGGCATCCTCCCCAAGGAAGATGCCTTCTTTATTGCTGCGCTTCATTATAAACATCCGCACCAGCCCTTACCGTTCGCCCGCCGCAGCTGCAGCCGTAGCAGCCTCGGCTCCCCGGTCCTTATACTGCAGCTCGTAGAGGCGGTAATAATAGCCCTGCTTCGCCAGCAGCTCGAAGTGGTTGCCCTTCTCCCGCACCTTGCCCTTATGCATCACGATAATCTGGTCCGCATGCTGGATGGTGGACAACCGGTGAGCCACGATCAACGTAGTGCGCCCCTTGGATATGGTGTACAGCGCATCCTGCACCGCCAGCTCCGTCTCCGTGTCAATATTGGAGGTGGCTTCATCAAGAATTAGAATTTGCGGCCGGAAGGCAATGGACCGGGCAAAGGACAGCAGCTGCCGCTCGCCTAAGGACAGGGTGACGCCCCGTTCGCCCAGCATCGTACCATACCCCTTGGGCAGCCTGGAGATCCATTCATCCATATTGACCATAGCCGCTGCTTCCCGGACCTGCTTGTCAGTAATGGTTTCATTGTTCAAGCGGATATTATGGGCAATATCCCCGGTGAACAGGAATACATCCTGCTGCACCACGCTGATGGTCCGGCGGAGATCCGCTACTGGGATCTGCCGGATATCTACACCGTCCAGCTTGATGGAGCCCTTCTGGATATCATAGAAGCGGTTGATCAGCTGAATAATGGAGCTCTTCCCCGCACCTGTAGCTCCTACGAAAGCCACCGTTTGGCCCGGGGCGATGGTGAAGCTTACATCCTTCAGCACCCATTCCTCGCCGCTATAGGCAAACCACACATTCTCGAACCGGATTTCCCCACGGACCGCGGCAGGCAGCGGCTGGGGTTTCGCCGCATCCACAATGGCCGGCTCCTCATTGAGCATATCCACGATCCGCTCGGCACCCACCATAGCCGTCTGAATCTGATTGTATTTTTCCGCGAGACTCTGCAGGGGCTGGAAGAACTGCCGGATATAATGGGTGAAGGCATACAGCACCCCAAAGGTAATGCCCCCCTCCAGTACCCGGGCTCCCCCGTACCAGAGCAGAAGCGCAATCGACACGTTGCCAAGAAACCCAATTACCGGCTGGAAAATGGAGTTAACCACTGTCCCCTTCATACCCGCTCTGTAATAGGCCGAATTCAGACCGTCAAACTGCTCCCGCTGCCGGTCCTCCCGGATGAACAGCTGAGTAATGCGGATGCCCGACAGGTTCTCGGCCAGGAAGGAATTCAACCGCGACAGAATCAACCTGCTCAGGCGTTGGGCCTCCCGGACCAGCCGCCGGTAATAGAAGGTGATGACCGCCAGAAACGGCAGCACCGCAAAGGCAATCAGTGACAGCTTCACCGACAGCTGCAGCATAATGGCCAGAATGCCGATGATAACAATCACGTCCTTCACCAGGTTGACCAGCACCTGGGAATACAGCTGGTTCAAGGCTTCCGTGTCCTGAGTGACCCGCACCACCAATCGTCCCACCGGATTCCGGTCAAAAAAGGACATAGACATCCGCGAGAGATGGTTAAACAGCTGCTGCCGGATGTTGAAGATAATATTCTGCCCTGTATACTGGAGCAGATTGCTCTGCCAATAGTTCAGAAGCGCGCCTCCGCCCACAACCAAGAGGAACAGCAGCCCCAGCTTCATAAAACCGGTGTAATCGCGGGCTCGGAAATCCTCAAGAGCAGCGTCGTTTACCGCCTCTGCCTCATAAGTCCCCTGATCCGTCACCAGCTTGGCGCTCTCCGTACTTCCAGCAGACACCGCCTCCAGCTTGCCGGCATTTTCTTCCTCGGTGAGCCAGCCCCTGACCAATAAAGAAGTGCCTGACGCATCTACAATCTGCGCCTTTTCAATGCCGTCCTCCGCCTG
The DNA here is from genome assembly GCA_029256065.1 of Paenibacillaceae bacterium. Classification (GTDB taxonomy): domain Bacteria; phylum Bacillota; class Bacilli; order Paenibacillales; family NBRC-103111; genus Paenibacillus_AR. Next base: position 1,037 of record JAQSYT010000013.1, on the reverse strand, counting down.
CTCCGCAGCCGCGGCTTCCGAACCGGGCTTGATCCGCACGTAGATGCGGTCTCTGCTTTCAATAATATCTCCCCACCGGGAAAGCTCCTCCCGGGCTCCAGGCGCTTCAGCGCTGGCAGCAAGCATGGGCTTGGACAAACCTCCAATGTGGTCGTCAATAGCAATCTTCAACAGATACGGCCGCGCCAAGTCGGCCACAACAATAAGGAAGGCGAGAAACAGACAAAGCATAAGCGACTTCCAATACGGCAGGGCATACGCTGTCATCCGCTTAAGCAGTTGGCTGTCCTTTATGCCTACCCTCTCTTTTTCCTGATGGATGCTGCTCATAGCGCCAACCCCCCTTTAGGCTTCAAGCCCGGCTTCTGCACCAGGTCTAAGCAATCCTCCGCAGGCAAACCCTCTGCCGCTTCATCCAGCTGCTGCTTCCGGTACAGATCCGCATAGATGCCATTTTTGGCAAGAAGGCTTTCATGGCTTCCCCGCTCGGCAACCGCACCCTCCTCCAGCACAACAATCTGGTCGGCATGACGGACCGATGAAATCCGGTGCCCGATAATAATCGTGGTGCGGTCATTCATAACAGAATGAAGCCCCTCCAGAATCAGATCCTCCGTCACCGTATCCACCGCCGACAAGCTGTCGTCGAAAATCAAGATGGAGGGCTTCTTGATGACCGCCCGGGCAATGCTGACCCTCTGCCGCTGGCCGCCTGACAAGGAAACCCCGCGTTCACCCAGAGTGGTTTCGAACTGATCGGGGAATTCTAAAATATTGTCGTACACCTGTGCCAGCCGGGCCGCCTCCAGCACATCCTCCTCCGTGTGGGGCAGGGGATCAAAGGCAATGTTCTCCCGGATGGTGGACGAAAACAGGAAGGGATCCTGGGGAACAATCCCCACCTGGCCCCGGATCGTTTTCAGGGGAATTTCATGAATGTCGTGGCCGTCAATAAATACTGTTCCCTTAGGCGGGTTGTACAGGCGGACCAGCAGATGGACCAAGGTGCTTTTGCCGCTGCCCACCCGGCCCACAAT
>JAQSYT010000012.1 GCA_029256065.1 Paenibacillaceae bacterium | reverse complement strand
CGAAATTCATGGCCGACCGGCGGGCTTGCACAACATTCAGCAACTCACTCATTTTCATCCAACCCTTCTTTATAGTGATTATTAACTTACATTTTACAAGTCATTTCTTTAAAGTAAGGATACTGCTACAGCAAAGGAATGTCAACACCAAAATTCCAGGGTTTTCCGCCAGCCCAAAAAACCCCTTCCTCATCTGGAAGGGGCTGATTTCATAACACCACTATTGTGCCGATTGGTTAAAATAGGCCAGGCCCGCCTCATGGGCAGCGACCAGCCGGTCGCAGAGGGCGTCCCACTCCTCATCCAGCTGCAGCAGCTCCGGATGGCTGCGGTACCATTCCACCGACTCCCGGATGCCGTCCTTGAACAGCTTCACGGCCTTGTACTCCGGCACCAGCGCTTTGATCTTGGTGTTGTCGAAGCACACGCTGTTCAGCTTATCCCCCACCAGCTCACTGTGCAGCCCGGGCAAACAACTGGTAATAAAATCTGCCGACAGATGCAGCAGGTCCGGCTCATACCCTGCCGCAGCACCCAAGTAGCGGGTAATCTGGTCCCATGTCAGCACCTCGTCAGAGGTGATCTGGTAGGCCTCGCCAATCGCCTCCCTGCGCCCCAGCAAACCGGCGAAGGCCACAGCAAAGTCCGTGTTGTGGGTCAGTACCCACAAGGAGGTGCCGTCCCCCGGCACAATGATTTTCTTGCCAAGCCGCATCCGCTCCAGAATGCTCCATTGAAACTTCCGGCTGTTGAAGGCCGTAGGCAGCTTGTCGATCCCGTAGGTATGAGAAGGGCGCACCACCGTCACCGGAAAACCGTTCTCCGCATGCTCCCGGAAGAGAATCTCCTCACAGGAAATTTTGTTCCGCGAGTAGTCCCAGAACGGATTGGACAAGGGAGTTTCCTCCGTAATAAACGGACTGGCGGGCGGCTTCTGGTATGCGGAGGCGGAGCTGATAAATACATACTGGCCGGTTATGCCTGAGAAGAGCCGGATATCCGCCTCCACATGCTCCGGCACATAGCTGATCCAGTTCACTACCGCGTCAAAACGCCGGCCGGCGAGAAGCTTCCGTATAGCGGCTTCATCCCGGATATCCCCCTGCAGGAGCTTCGCGCCCTCCGGGATGAACTCCGAACGGTTGCCGCGGTTTAACAGATAAAGCGTGTGGCCCTGGGCCAGCACCCGCTCCGAAACTGCGGAGCTGATGACACCGGTTCCACCAATAAAAAGAATGTCCATTGGAATTTCCTTCCTGTCCCTTTATATTGGCCATTCGAAGCCTGTACAATTTGGCACCGCTCCGGCTATTACTTCCGCCAAGCAGACGGATGATCTTCAGAGACCATATCCAGCTCAGCAGCCTTAAGAGCCGATTCCAGCTGGGCTACACTCTTGAAGCCTGGAATACAGGTGCTGACCGCTTCATGCTGAAGACACCAGGCAATGGCCCATTGGGCCATATCCACCCCTTCCGGCACCTCCCGCTCACGGATTTCGGCCACCTCTTGGAGCCGCTTGTCCGTAGCCTCCCGGTCCCGGCTGGAGCGGACATCATCCTGTCCGAACACCGCTCCCGGCTTGTAGTTGCCGCTTAAGAAGCCGCTGGCCAGAGGAACCCGGGCCAGAACCCCCAGATCATGGCGGCTGCAGCTGGCGAAAACCTCTTTTTCCGGCGCACGGTCCAGACGGTTGTAGACAACCTGGATGGCCTCCGCCTTCAAGCGGGGAGAAGCCTCCACCTGCGCCACATTTTCATTGCTGCCGATAGAAATGCCCAAGTGCCGGATTTTCCCTGCCTCCTGCTGTCTGTGGAGCACGTCCCATAATTCGTCGTTCAGAAGAGCCGCATCGCTTCCGGAGTGGAACTGGTACAGGTCCACATAATCCGTGCGGAGCGCTGCAAGCGAGGCCTCCAGCTGCTTCACCACGCCAGCCGGGCTCCAATCATCCTGCCTTTTGAGATGGCCGTGGAAATGGTGTCCGAATTTGGTGGCGATGACCCACTCCGAGCGGCTGCCCTGGATGGCCTCCCCGATCAGGGATTCGGAAAGATGGTCCCCGTAGCATTCCGCTGTATCAATCAGATTGCAGCCAAGCTCCAAGCCTCTTCCCAGAATCGCCTGCACCTCTTTGACAGTAAAATCCTTGCCCCATTCCCCGCCGTACTGCCAGGTTCCGATTCCGATTACGGGCACCTTAAGCTCTGTTTTTCCCAGTCTGCGGTATTTCACCGGTTATCCCTCCTGCTTCAAATGGCTGAATTTGACTCTACAGGCATCATATCATTATACGGGATACACGGCAAAAAGCGGGGGCATATCCTTGTAACGGATATGCCCCCGCTTCCGGCGGTTATTCTGCCCCGCGCACCGGCATCAGCATGCCGGCGATAGCCTCCAGCACCGTATCCGGGTCCAGCCGGTCCGGCTCCTCCGGCTGCTCATGCTCGCCGATAGACTTTTGGACCATCAGCCCAAACAGGAAGGAAATGATCATGGCTGAAGTCTGGCGCGCACGGACAGAGGCTGGCAGCAGCCCCCTTGCCTGGCAGGCCTCAATCCATTCAGCGGTAAAGGAAATCCAGCTCCGGTGCAGATTGCTGACGATCCGGGCCACATCAGGCTGCTCCTGACGGCTCAGCAGGTAGATGAAGCAGCGGCGGAGAACGATCTGCCGTTCATTGCCGGGCTCAAGCAAGCCCCTGACAATTACAGTCAGAGGCCCCAGCCTGCCGGGTGACAGGGGACCTGCCTTCCCGGCAGCAGCATGGGGATGCCCCTGAGATTTGGCTTGCAGGTGCCCGTGGGCATGGGGAGGGCCGCCCGCTGCTCCTGTTCCGGGAGGCGGAGCCTGATGCAAGCCGGCAGCCTTGCTGCGGTAATCCTCCACCTTCTTAATCATGTGCTCCTCCAGAATGAGCCCGAACAGCTCATCCTTGCTCTGCACATAGTGATAGATGGCGCCTTTGGACATGCCCGAGCGCTTGATAATCTCCTGAAGCGTCGTATTTTGGCAGCCGATCTCGGCGGCAAGCTGTTCAGTGGTTTCAAGCACAGCTTTTAGAGTAGGGGAGGTCTGGCTCATTCATAGCTTCATTCCTTTGGACTTTTTTCTTTGGAGTAATAACTGTATGGGAATATATTACCGCGAATTGACACCTTGCGGAGTTCTTTGGCAAAAAAAAGTTTGACCACCTCGTACCGCTTCTCCGTATCCTCATCCTCCAGCATCTCCAGACAGCATTCCTGAAGGGAGCCATAAAAATACTGATCTCCATCATATTGGAGCATTAAGCGGCCGCCGTTGGAATTAAACAAGGTCATCAGATTGGGAATATCGTTTCTTTCCTCTTCAAAAAGTACATTTCCGCCATCAAAGTCACAAAACAGCACACGCATTGTTATCTCTCCTTATTTTCTTTGTAAGGTTTCCTGCAATTATTTTAACAAACCGACTGGCGGTTTATAAAGTGTCTATTTTTTGAATTATGCGATTTGTGCGACAATATTTCTGGACTATTTTAGAAAACCTTACTGTTATTTTAAGGGAATTGAACAAAGGAATGTGGTATCTTAAAAAGAGATGTGACATAAATCGGGGTGATTCGGATGTCCGGCATCGGCAGTTATCGTTTAATGGAGAGTTTTGTCGACAATTACAAAAAATCAGTCTGCCGCTGCATGGATTCCGCCACCGGCAGACCAGTGATACTCAAAATCCTAAAGCCTGACGGCGCTACACCGGTGGAGGTGCTGCGCTTCAAAAAGGAATTCCAGCTCCTGCAGGAGCTGGCCACCGGCGTGCAGGGAATCCGCCGTCCGCTTGAACTCCTGGAGCAGGCGGGCAGCTATGTCATGGTGCTGGAGGATGCTTCGGGTCAAACACTAAAGTCGGTTATCGCTCAAGGATTGCCGGATATTCATGATGTTCTGGACATGATGATGCAATTGGTGGATACCCTGGGGGCTATACATGAGCATCACATTATTCATAAAGATATTAAACCCTCCAATATTATCTGGGACAGCACCGGCAAGACGGTTAAGCTGATTGATTTCGGCCATTCCGTGAAGCTGTCGGGCGGCATGAAGGATTACTCCAGCCAAGGGCTGCTGGAAGGAAGCCTGCTGTATATCTCTCCCGAGCAAACAGGCCGGATGAACCGGAATATGGATTACCGGACGGATTATTACTCTCTCGGCGCTGTACTTTATGAGCTGGCAACAGGCAGTAAGCCCTACGAATGCCGGGATACCCTGGAGCAGATCTATTCCATTCTGGCCAAAGAGCCTGTTCCCCCTCACGAATTGGCGGCAGGCCGGGTACCGGAGGAGCTGTCCGGGATCATTATGAAGCTCCTCAAAAAATCCCCGGAGGACCGTTATCAAAGCCCTTACGGAATTAAAGCGGATCTTCTGAAATGCCGGACGGGACAAACGGGCTTCGTCTTGGGCCAAGAGGACCGGCAAAACCGCTTCCGTATCCCCGGACGGGTGTATGGAAGAGAGAAGGAGCTTGCCCATCTGGAGGAGGTTTATCAGCATTGTGCGGCAGGAAGCTCCCGCATGGTGCTGGTTTCAGGAGAAGCAGGCTCAGGCAAAACCGCCTTGATCCGCAGTCTGCAGATGGCGGCAACCCGGGAGAAGGGCCTCTTCGCCGAAGGAAAGTGCGACCAGTTCAACCGCAGCATCCCTTACGGATGCATGGTGGAGGTCCTGCGGGGCTTAATGGACCAACGGCTGGCCTTATCAGCCGGAGAAGATCTGAGCGGCCTTCGAGACTCCCTCCGCTCTGCCTTGAAGGAAAACGGCAGCCTGATTGCAGGGCTAGTGCCCGAACTGGAGCAATGGCTGGGCCCTTTCCTCCCGGTGCAGCCTTTGAATCCCGCGGAGGAAACCAGCCGTTTCCATATCACCGTCGCCTCCTTTCTATCTGCTTTGGCCTTAGAGGACCGCCCTCTTGTCATCTTCCTTGACGATATCCAGTGGGCGGACGTCTCGATGCTGGAATTGGCTGAATATGTGGTGACAGACCACCAGCTCTCCCACTGTCTGATCGTCTGCACCTGCCGGGACCAAGAAACTGCTCCCGGCCACCCGGTGTTTCCGCTTGTCCGGAGACTGACGGAGCTGGGAACAGGTGTCCATATACCTCTTGGCCCGCTGGCTCCGGAGGCCGTTTGCAGCCTGATTGCCGCCACCCTGCATATTCCCCCTGTCCAGGCAGCCGGGCTGGCGGAGCTGGTCCAGGGAAGAACCGGCGGCAACGCCATGTTTGTCCGCGAAATGCTGGATAGCCTGTACCGCAACGGCCATATCTTCTTTGATGACCGGTCCGGGACATGGGATTGGGATAAGCAGGCCATCGGACAGCTCCCTATCAGCGACGGTCTTGTGGCTTTCCTGATGACACGCCTGTCCGCCCTTCCCGGCCCGGTGCGCGGTTTATTGAAGCTGGCGGCTGCCATTGGCGGCAGCTTCGACCTCCGCCTGCTTTCCCTGGCTGCGGGTCAGGATCTCCGGCAGATCATCCCGGTACTGCTGCAGGCGGTGGGGGAGGAAATGGTCGCACCCTTGGATAATCTGCAGTTTGAAGCAGCTTCCTTGCTGCTGCAGGAGCAGGATATACGGTTCCTGGGACAAATGCGCTTCCGTTTCCGGCATGACCGGCTGCAGCAGGCCTTCTATGATATGCTGAGCCAACAGGAGAAGGAGCAGCTGCATTGGGCATTGGGCAAGCTGCTGGCAGAGCACCTGTCCCCCAAGGAAGCCGGAGAGAAGATTGCCGAGGCAGCAGAACACGTTAACAAAGGACTCCGCTGCGCCACAGAGCAGGCGGATATCCGGCTGGCCGCCGAATTGAACTGGAAAGCCGCCCAAAAATCCCGGTCGGTGCTGGCCTATGAGGCTGCCTTTGGATTCCTGCAGATTCTGGTGGAGCAGCTGCTGCCTCTGCAGGAGGGCATGAATGCCAGCAGGCATGGCTGCCGAATCCGCAAGCTGTATGCCGAATGCAGCTTCATGACACGCCGCATCGGATTAGCGCAGGACATTTGCCGTTACCTGCTGGAGCATACAGCGGACAGCCTGGAGGCGGCGCAAATTTTCGAGCTGCAAACCAGCCATTATTTCTATTTGGGCATGATGGCCGAAGCTATACAAGCAGGAAGGAACGGTTTGGACAGGCTGGGTCTCCGCCTCCCCCATAAGGCGAGTATGGCGGCCGTTCTCAATGAGATGCTTGCTGTAAAGCGGAATCTCCGGAAAACCGGCCTTGCGGATTTGTCTGCTTTACCCGACATGAGCGACGGGAAGATCAGACTGATGATGCGGCTTCTGGTCAATATGTTCCCGCCTGCCTTCATCTCCGGCGAAAGTGCCCTGTTTGGCCTGCTTGTCCTGAAGAAGGTCCGGCTTACACTCACGCACGGCACTTCCCCGGAATCCGCTCTGGCCTTCATCGGATATGCCATGCTATTGTCCGGCCTCGGGGAGATGAAGCAGGCTTCGGAGTTTGGGCAGCTGGGTCTGCGGATTATGGCCAAAGCCAATGATCCCCAATGGCAAGGGGCAGTTCTTGTCCTCCATACGCTGTTCTGCTACAGCTGGGATGAGCCCTGGGAGACTCTGGAGAGCCGCTACAAGCTGGCTATTGACGCCAATTTGCGGACGGGAAATCTGCTTTATCTGGCCCATGCCTGCTTCTATGTCAACCTATGGAATCCCACACTGGATGTCCAGGGCCAGCTGCGGGAGGCCGAGGCTTATTTGCCCGTTATTGTGAATACCCGCTATAAGGAGGCATTGGCAACTGCACATTTGTCCAGGCAGCTGTGGCGGAATTTGGCCGGAGAATTGGAGAACCCCTTGTCCTTGGACGGGTCCGGCTTCAGCGAGGCGGATTACCTGAGGGAGCAGGAAAAGGCCGGCTATTATTCCGGCATCGCCATCTACTACGTGTACAAGCTGCGGCTTTGTTACCTTTATAACGATTCCCAAGGGGCTCTACAGCTCCTGGATAAGGCTTACGGAACAGCAGGTACTCTGGCCGGATCGGCGTTTATGGAGGAATTTGCTTTGTACGCGTTCCTGAACCAGGCAGCCGCTTACCCTACTCTGACCTTGGCCCAAAAAACCAAGGCACGTTTCCGCATGAGCCGGGAGCTGCGCCGGATGTCCAAGTGGGCCGCACATAATCCGGGCAATTTTTCACTGCAGCTGCTTTTGATGAAAGCGGAGGAGGCACGGATATCCGGCAAAGAGCAGACAGCAGGCCATTACTATAACCTGGCTGTGGAGGCGAGTGCCAAAAGCCCCTTCATCCGCTACAAAGCGCTGATTCATGAACGTGCCGCGGTATTCTATGAAGCGCTGGAGCATCATGATTACGCCATGCATCTGCGGCAGCTGGCCCTGTACTACTATTCCGTCTGGGGCGCCAAGGAAAAATGCCGGCAGCTCCAGGAGCATTATCCCGGCCTTGCGGCAGGCGGCCCTGAGGCGCGGCAGCCCTACGCAAGAGGGACGCTCACCCATACCACCCAGAGTATGGATCTGGACTTTATCCTGGCCGCATCCCAGTCCATCTCCAAGGAAATTGAGCTGGATCTGCTGCTGAAGCGGTTAATGGAGCTGGTTATCAAAAACGCCGGAGCCCAGAAGGGCACCATCATAACCTCCCCCGAACGGGGGCTTGCCGTGTCGGGGAAATATCTGCCGGAGGAGGACCGGATTGAGGTTGCCATGCTTAGCCGGCCTCACGCCCTTCTGGATCTGCCTCAATCTATAGTAGATCAGGTGGATTCAAGCCAAAACGGGTTGGTCTATCATGATCTGGCGTTGGAGACGACCTTTGTCAATGATCCTTACATTGTCCGCAACCGGCCTAAATCAGCGGTTTGCATGCCGCTTGTGAGCCAGAACAAAACCGTCGCGGTCATCTATCTGGAGAACAATTTGATGACGGGGGCCTTTACACAAGAGAGGATGCGGGTGATTCATCTGCTGTCCAGGGAAATGGTCATTTCTCTGGAGAACGCGGGGCTGTACACCGATCTGGAGCAATCGGAGGAAAAATACCGGCAGCTCATAGACAATATGATGGACGGCATCTATATCATTCAGGACGGGCTGCTGCAATACGCCAATGCCGCTTTGGAGCAAATGATGGGGTACGGGCCGGGGGAAATTAACGGACATTCCTTCGAAGAATACATTGTGCCGCGGGACCGGAAAAAAGTCACCCGCCATTACCGGGCCAGACTTACCGGCCTGCCTGCACCGGGGGAATACGAAATGGTGCTTCAGCATAAAGACGGCGTCCGGGAAATCATTATTCTTCACAAAGGCACCCCCATCAGCTACATGGGAAAGCCCGCCGTCCAAGGCACCATCAAGGATATTACCCAGCGCAAGCATGCGGAGCAGGAGCTTCGGGAGCATAAGGACCATTTGGAGGAGCTGGTCCGGGAACGGACCTGGGAGCTGGAGGAAAAAAATGCGGAGCTGAACCGCTACATCGCTCTGATCGAGAAAATCTCCATTACCGATGAACTGACGGGGCTGTATAACCGGCGGCACTTCAACCGGATTTTCGCCGGATTAGTTGATGAGAAGGCTGCATCCAAGGATTGCCTGGCTCTTATGATCCTGGACGTGGACTATTACAAAAAGTACAATGACCACTATGGCCACTATGAGGGAGACCGGGCGCTGCAGCAGATTGGCATTGTTTTGCTGGAGACCGCCGCCTCCATAAAAGGCACCGCCTTCCGGCTGGGCGGCGAGGAATTCGGCCTGCTGCTTCCCGGCTGCCATACGGAAGACGCGGCCGCTTATGCGGAATCCATCCGCAGCGCCATTGCGGACATGGAGATCGAGCATGCCCAAAGCCCGGCGTATAAGGTGATCACCGTTTCGATAGGAGTGGCGGCAGTCAGGGTGGACGGACTTAACGAAGAAGGAATTTATAAGCTGGCGGACGATGCTCTCTACCATTCCAAAACAAACGGGCGCAACTGTATTACACTGGTGGAGCGATAAGCGAACAGGACCCTGCCTTCCGGCGGGGTCCTGTTTAAGCTGATTCTGAGCTTGAGCTTCCGCTTACCGGGGCTCCTGCTTTTTCGCGGCAGTCTTCTTTTTTCCCTTGGCCAGGTTTTCTTCCACACGGAATGCCGTGATCCGGCGCACCAACTCCAGTGGCAGCGGCTGGTCCAAAGGGAACTGAACAGACCCCTTCGCTCCCTTATAAGCCGCCAATTCCTCCTGGAAGGCTTCAATTCCGCTGGGTGCAGGATAAAATCCGATATGCTGCTTAAAGGCGGCGAAGTGAACCAGATTCCCTTTCAAATAAAAGGTAGGCATCTGGTAGCTGATGATTTCCTTGGCATCCGGGGCAGCCTCACGAACCGTCCGGCGCACGGCCTCCAGCTTTTCCTGAATCTCGGGAGAAAAGTCTGCAATGTATGCGTCAATTGAAGCATAACCGCTGGGGGTCTTATCCATGGTTATTGATCCCGGCGGGTGGAAATCTCTGACCATTGGCCTTCCAGCCAGGTGTCGAATTCCTTCCCTTTATCACCTTCGAACGCATCATAAAGATCCAGCCGCATTTTCCTCAGCTTCTCCTTGAATTCTTCGTAGGTATGTTCCTCGGGAAGACTTTTCTTGATGCGGATCAGAGCTTTACCTGCGCCCTTGATCACTTCACCCTTGCGCCGCGGCGGCAATTGGACATGCTCTCCCAACTGCTTCAAGGAGCGGTATGCCGCCTCCTGTACCGCATAAACCGGATCATTCGCCATTCTGTGCATCAAAATATCAACAACCTGCTCATGCTTCAGCTTTCCCAGCTCTTTGACAGCATCCAGACGGTCCTTCCAGCTGGAGGTGCGGCTTGCAGCAGCCTTCAGCTCCTCATAGCCCGCCGGCAGGGGTGCTTTTTCACCGTGTTTTGCCAATTGATCGCATCCTGTTCCATTAAGAAATAGTTTTTCGTACAAGCCATTATACCACATTCTGCCTTCGTCCAAAAGGAACTTGCCTGCCCACCGGCGAATTAAAAATGGCAAACACGCCGGCATTTCATAATAAGCTTAGAGATAGCCTCCCGCTTAAGAAAGGAGAACTACCCTTGCTTCGTAAACATACCGCTAATGCCATCACGCTGTCCCGGATCGTTTTGCTCCCTTTTCTGCCCCTGGCTTATGGGGATGCAGGATTGTTTTGTACACTTTATCTCATCTGCGGGGCGACGGATATGGTGGATGGGTGGATAGCGCGCAAAACGGGCACCCACAGCCAGCTGGGAGCCAAACTTGACAGTGCAGCTGATTTGATTCTGTTTGCAGCGGTATTGGTCTGGTGCTGGCTCCGGCTCGGTCCGGACGTCCTCCCTTTTCTGCCATGGATCATCCTCACCATTGCTGTCCGCGGCTTGAACCTGATCATCGCAGCCTGGAAATACCGTACCTTCGCCATTTTACACACATGGGGAAACAAGCTCACAGGCGGCCTACTTTTTGTTGCCCCGTTTATGATCGCCTGGGGAAGGCTCGGCTGGTTATGGCCGGCTTGTATTCTATCCGTCCTCTCCGCAGCCGAGGAGCTTGTCCTGCTCCTTCGTTCCCGCAGTCTCGACATTAACGAAAGGGGATTGCTCTTCAAGGGCCCAACAAGAGTGGAGCCCTAGGATCTTCCTTTTTCCTTGGGACGGAACGGATTGTTTACTGTAAACTCCATATCCTTGCCCTCCCGGGGAGATCCCACCAGCACCTCGTCCTGCCAGCGTTGATACAAAAAAATCACAATGGATGTCCCGAACATAATCACGAATGCCCAAAAGTAATTCAGTTTCTTGAAGGTATAGAGCCATCCGTCAAGAAACCAGGGGTTCAACACAAAAGCGAAGCTGCCGTCGATGACCAAATTGACCAGGAAGAACAGCCACCACCTGTGATAGGTTAACCGGAATATCCAGAGAGTACCGACCAAAAAGGGGCCGAACAGCATTGACAACAGGGTTATTTTTCCCCAGGAAAATATATAAGCGTCAATCGTCCACCAATTATAAAAGTAAGCGGCTTCCGAGATCAAGGGCATGGTCAGCATGGCAAGCAGCGTAGCCGGCATAAAGCGCTTCATATCCTGCCGTTTCATAAAAAATAGCGAAAACCAAGGGATAATCAATCCCGCCCAAAGCAAAATTTTTGTCATGGCAAGGCTCTCCTTCATCAACGTATACGTTAGGATACCCTGCCCAAATCATTCCATACACGAAACTTCGGCATCACCCTTTGGAGTTCGGCAACGCTTTCATGTCAGGTTCTTCCGGTAAACGGCTATTGCTGTCGCATACCGGGAAGTGCGGCTAATTTGTCAGTATTTCCCGGGTAATGAGCAGGCGCTCCCCCAAGCCTCCGATTCTTCCGCCTATTCGTCAAATCCTGCCCTCCACCTCCACCCGGGATAAGATTTCATCCACCGTTTCCTCCGGAGTCTGGTCTGAATTGTCCAGCCATAATCCGATTTTTGGCGTCTCCTCCCGAAACAGACGGTGAAAATCCTCCACACCGAATGCGCCATAGCCGGTTTTGCCCCGGTTGGCCTCTCTGCCGGCGACAATCTCCGGCCTCGGACAAAGAGCAACAACATACAGCGGGCTGTGGCGGATCATGCTGACGAAGTCCGTCAAGGCTTTACCGATGTAGTTATCCTGCACAACTGTCAGAAATCCGGCTTCGCAATAGGCATCAGAAGCGGCAGCCGCCAGCCGGTACCGCAGATAAAGCTGGCGCAAGGCCTCCTCTGTCGGTTGGGGAGTCATCTCCGCCCTGCCCGATACCACCATCCTCCGGTACACATCACCACGCACATGCACTCCCCTATCGAAGCGCTCTGCCAAAAGCTGCGACACTGTGGACTTGCCGGATGCCATAATCCCGGTCACCACAATGATCCCTCCGTTTTCGAACATCTCCAGGTCCCCCTTCGAAAATTAATTCACCTCATAAATTTTTCACAAAATAAATAACCCGTTCCGTTCCCTATCCCTCCCGCATTCCATTGCATACTTCAGGCTGCATGGAAATGGACATGCCTTTATTGTGAAGGATTCAGGAAGATAATACCAGCGGACTACCCATTCCCTCAGCCCCTAGACCATGTGATTTCAGGAATAGCGGAAAGCAATTTCCGTTATTTCCTATTGTCACATGAGCATGCTCCACGTTATCTGGTGCCGATAGCATATTCTTATAGACAGATAAAAGAATAAATAAAAACTTTCTCTACCACCTGCCGTATAATCTTAGGTATAATCGACAGGTGATTTTTAAAAACAAGGAAATCTGGTGATGACATGTTTCAAATCAAGTGGTTGTGGCAGAATCTGAAAGGGGACCGGGCAAGATATGTGATAGCCCTATGCCTGTCCGTGCTGACAGCCTCGCTCACTGTAGTAAACCCTTACATCGGGCAACAGATTGTGGACACCTTTATTTCGGGAAGCGATGCGCTGGCCAATCTCAGCGACAAAAGAACGCTCCTGATCACCCTGTGTCTGTCCATGATCGGATTTTCTCTCCTGCGCACGGGTCTGGCCTATCTGACCTACATGCAGTATGAGCGTTCCTCCCAGAACATGATGTACCGGGTGCGCATCTTCCTGTATAACAAGATCCAAGGCCAGGACATGCACTACTACGACCACAACCGGACCGGAGACCTGATGACCAAGATGACAGGCGATCTGGAAATGGTGCGCCACTCCATGGCGTGGATTATCAAGATGATTATTGAATCGCTGGTGGTGTTTATTGCTGCGCTGATTTACTTTTTCAGCATTGATGTCCAACTGACCCTGTGGCTGCTGATTTTGTCTCCGGCGATTTTTTTGACGGCATTCCTGTTTGCCAAAAGAGTCCGCCCCATGTACGTGGACCTGCGGGAGAAGCTCTCCCAGCTGAATACCACCACCCAGGAGAACATCGCCGGCAACCGGGTCGTGAAAGCCTTCGCCCGGGAGGAATTCGAGGTGGAGAAATTCACCGAGAAGAACGTGAACTATTCCAAGGCCAATAAAGCCGCAGCTATGGTCTGGCTGGACTACTTCCCGTATCTGGAAACCTTCGCCCAGGGCTTCAGCGTGATACTGGTGCTGGCGGGCGGGATATTCGTCATGAACGACCGGATTACCTTCGGTGAATTCGCCGCATTCTCGTCGCTCTTGTGGGGGCTATCCAACCCGATGCGGAATATCGGCATCATTATCAATGATATCCAGCGTTTTATTGCCAGTCTCAATAAGATTGTCGACGTCTTCTACGCCAGCCCCCGCATAGTAAACGAACACAAGGCTGTGGTGAAGCGCCGGTATGAAGGCCGGATTGAATTTGATCACGTCACATTTAAATATGATAATGTTACCGTTCTGGATGATATCAGCCTGAAGGTGAATCCCGGCGAAACCGTTGCCATTATGGGCTCCACCGGCTCCGGCAAAACCTCCCTGATCAACCTGATTCCCCGCTTTTATGATGTGTCCAAGGGGAAGGTGCTGGTGGACGGCAAGGATGTGCGCAAGCTGGAGCTTGATGAGCTCCGCTGGAATGTGGGTATCGCTACCCAGGATGTGCTGCTGTTCTCCGACACCATCGACGGGAACATCGCCTACGGCAACCCTGACCTTCCGGAATCCGAGGTGGTGCGGATGGCCGAGCTGGCGGCAGCCCATGACTTTATCAGCAAAATGCCAGAGGGTTATGACACCATTGTAGGGGAACGCGGCGTCGGACTCTCCGGCGGGCAGAAGCAGCGGATCGCCCTGGCCCGGGCGCTGGCGGTACAGCCGCCGATCCTGATTCTGGATGATACCACCTCTGCTGTGGACTTGGAAACCGAGGAGCATATCCAGAAGAGTCTGCGGGAGCTGGATTTCTCCTGCACCAAAATCATTATCGCCCAGCGGGTGTCCACCACCGCCTCTGCCGACCGGATCTTCATCCTGGACAACGGCAAGGTGATCGAGGAAGGTACCCATGCCGAGCTTCTGGCCAAGCGCGGGTATTATTATGAAGTATTTATGCTGCAAAACGAGGGTATTGGAAGGCAGGTGAACGCCAATGGCAAGGAATAAGTTCGATATTGACGAAAACCTGGAATCGCCGTTTGACATCAACCACTTCAAGCGGGCCATGATCTATATCCGGAAGCAAAAAAAGCCCATGCTTCTGGCCTTCGCGTTAAGTGCGCTGTCTGCGGCCGTTGGCCTTTCCGCCCCGTTGATCATGCAGCATATCGTGGATGTGGTCATCCCCGATAAAGCAGTCGGAGCCTTAGCAGGCTGGTCGGCCCTGATTCTCTTCACCATTGTGGCCAGCGTCATTATGGCGACATACCGCTCCCGGATTATGACCCGGGTAGGCCAGGATATTATCTTCGATATCCGCACCGATCTGTTCAAGCATCTGCAGGAGCTTCCGTTCCAATATTACGATGACCGGCCCCAGGGCAAAATCCTGATCCGCGTGGTCAACTACGTCAACTCCGTATCGGATGTGCTGTCCAACGGGATCATCAACTTTGTGCTGGAAATTGTGAACCTGCTGTTTATCGCCATTTTCATGTTCATGGTTAATGCTAAGCTCTCCCTCTTGATTCTGGCGGGACTTCCGGTTTTCCTGGCGATTATGGTTCTGATCAAAAACGGCCAGCGCCGGGCCTGGCAGGCAGTCTCTAACAAAAGCTCCAACGTAAACGCCTACCTGCAGGAAAGCATCAGCGGCATCCGGGTCACCCAGATTTTCACCCGGGAGCAGCATAATGAAGGCACCTTCACCCGGCTGGCGGGCAACTTCCGCAAGGCATGGATGCATGCCCAGCTATACAACGGCTTCGTCCCGTTTGCCGTGGATAATCTGGCCACCATCGTCACCACCTCCATCTATCTGGTGGGACTTCTGATGCTGGGGCCGGAGGAGGTCACCTTCGGCGTTATCATCGCCATGACCAGCTATGCCGCCCGGTTCTGGCAGCCGATTCTGAACCTGTCCAACCTGTACAACTCCTTCGTCAACGCCGTGGCTTACCTGGAGCGGATCTTTGAAACCTTGGACGAACCGGTAACGGTAAGCGATATTCCCGATGCATTGGAGCTGCCGCCCATCAAAGGCGATGTCACCTTCGATGATGTGACCTTCGCTTATGAGCCGGGCCGCAATATCCTGGAGCATCTGTCCTTTAAGGTGAAAGCCGGTGAGAGCATTGCACTGGTCGGTCCTACCGGGGCAGGCAAAACCACTGTCGTCAACCTGATCTCCCGGTTCTACAACATTACCGGCGGGCGGCTTCTCATAGACGGCTATGACATCAACCAGGTGACCCTGAAGTCCCTGCGCAGCCAAATGGGCATCATGCTTCAGGACAGCTTTATTTTCTCCGGAACCATCATGGACAATATCCGGTACGGCAAGCTGGACGCCACTGAGGACGAAATTATCGCCGCAGCCAAGGCTGTCCGGGCCCATGATTTCATCCAGGAGTTCGAGATGGGATATAAAACCGAGGTAAACGAACGCGGCTCCAAGCTGTCCCAGGGCCAGCGTCAGCTCATCTCTTTTGCCCGGACCCTCTTGGCCAATCCGCGTATCCTGATCCTGGACGAAGCCACCTCCTCCATCGACGCCAAAACCGAGCGTCTCCTGCAGGAAGGGCTGAATGAGCTGTTGAAGGGCAGAACCTCCTTCATCATTGCCCACCGGCTGTCCACAGTGAAGAACTGCGACCGGATCATGTACGTGGCCGACAAGGGCGTAGCCGAAGCCGGCTCCCACGACGAGTTGATCGCCCGCCGTGGCCTGTATTACCGCCTTTATTCCGCGCAAAAGATGGAAGCGTAAAGAGCTTGCAAATAGGAAAACCCCCGGAATCTCTCTTGGGAGAGCCGGGGGTATTTTGTGTTGGGTGGCGCCTGCTTCAACCTGGGATAACATCCTTCCAGGCCGGCAGCTTGGCCATGGTGCGCACGGCAACGTCATGGGCAGCCTGCTGGTCCAGGCCTTGGGTGCGGATGAGGAAGCCTGTCGCCCCCTCCAGCCGTTCGGGATAGGATTGCATAGTGCCGTCTGGTCTGGCGCAAAATTTGCAATAGTCCCTGCCTTCATCCTCCTGCGGATAATCCGAGGGTTCGGCCATGGGCATACCGCAGGAAATACATATTTTCATCATCGTCCCTTACCTCTTTTCTTCGCTTATAGTTAAGCCGGAAGCAGTGCGGAATCGTATGCCTCCAAAGCCGGAACCAGACACTGGGTAACGCCTGTCACCCCGCAAACGGTGAGGGTCATCACAATGGTATCCCGGATTTCCTCCCGGGTTGCGCCCGCCCGTTTGGCCATGGGCACATGGGCTGCCACTGCTCCAGCCTCCCCCCGCGAGGCCTTGATACCGATATATATTAATTGCCGCATCTTATCGTCCAAAACTGTGGATTCGGACAGCGCCCCGATCAACTGATCGAAGGCCCGGGCCGCCTCAGGCGCTTCCTCCCGGAACACCCCGAATGCATTTTTGCTTGCCATGGTTACCGCTTCCCCTCATATGGATTGACTCCTAAATCCTTAAACCCTTCCACTCCCAGCTCCGTTAAGCAGAAATGCCTGGGGTTTTCCTCATCCGGCCGGAACCATCCCAGCTCCAGCAGCCGTTCGAACAGCCGGTTACCCAAGGTGCCGCCCAGATGCCGGTAGCAGGGCTTTGCCTTAATGGGTGTTTGAGAGGCCTGAGGCCTTTGGACGGACATGCGGATCATCTCCTTTCTTGAATCAATTTCATGTAATTCTCCGTCAGGGTAGGCCCATGGCGCCGGAGAACCCCTCCCTCCGGGGCGAACAAATCGCCATTGCCCAGATAATAATGGACCAGCCCCAGCCACATGTTGAACAGCAGACTCAAGGGAACCTCCGCACCGGCTCCTTCCGGGCCGCGCTCCAGCGCCTGGCTGAAGTGAAAGGATACCGCCGACTGGAGTCCGATCCAGGCGTCTCTCGCCTCCTGAGGAAGAAGCCGGTTCTCGATGACAAGCCGGGTGTAGAAGGCCTCATGCCGGATAATAGCGGCAATATGGGCATCAAGAAATTCCCGGAGGGAAAGCGGTGGCGACGCCGATTGGTGGGTCTCCTGCACAATCTCACCGCAATACGCTTCAATAACCTCCGCAACCAGCTGCTCCTGAGTTGAAAAATGAAGGAATACGGTCCCGTGGGAAACGCCGGCGGCCTTGGCAATATCGGCCATCCGGGTGGCCTGGAAACCCCGGGTGGAAAAGACCTCGTAAGCAGCCTGGACCAGCGCCACTTTTGTTTGTTCCTTCTGCAATTGACGCGCTGTTTTCTTCATTCAATGACTCCTAACTCACTGACTATACAGTCATTATACTCCACAAAGAAAAACCTGTCTACAGGGACAGGCTTATCAATTCTTTTCACGTCGCTTTTGGGGGATTATTGTATGAGGTTATACAATCCGCTGCAGCCGGCCCAGCACCTCCAAAAACTCCTTCAGCCGCTCCGCCCCGATTTCCCGTTCAATTGCCGCCTGGGCTTCCTCCCATAAGGGCATGGCCTGCTCCAGCTTGGCCTGGCCGTTTGGGCTGATGGATACGGACTTTTTCCTGGAGTCGGCTTCATCCGGCCTGACCTGGACATAGCCTTTTTTGCGGAGCGTCTCCACATTGCGGGTCACGGTGGTCTGGTCCATCAGAGCCAGCTCCGCCAGCTCGCCGATGGAAATCTGGGGATGGGCGGAGATATCCGCCAGAAGACCGAATTGCGCCGCAGGCAGCCCTGCAGGCTGAAAATGCCTGTCATAAAACTGCGTCACCGCCCTGGCAGTCATCCGCATATGCTTGCATGCGCATTTCTGGACCGAATGGCCTGCTGCCATCTTTGTCACTTCCTTCGTTATGCCTCAAGCTGCAATTCATCCCGGATGGTCCGGGCCATTCTGCCGATACGCTCGTTGCCGCTGCCGCAGGCCTGCAAAATCGGGGAACGGTAGCTTTCCCTGTAGTTGTTGCGCATATAGTTTAACACATTTACTTTCCACTTCCATAATTCTTCAGGGGTCAAATAAAAAAACTTCGGCTGGATTTTTTCCCGGTAGGTTTCCTCCGTCAATTCAAGGATTTGCTCCGGCTGAAGAAGGGCGGCCACCTCCGCCAATCCGGGGAATTCCTCCGTTCCCGTCCATTTGTTCCGGTTCATGGGACAGGCATCCTGACACAGATCGCAGCCATAGATGCAGGGGCCGAAGGTTTTGGCCAGAGGCTCCTGCGACAGGTCGCGGCCGTCCAAGGTAGTCATGAAGGATATGCAGGAGGTGGGCTGCATCACATACGGTGCGGACAGGGACTGGGTCGGGCAGGCTGACCGGCATCTGCTGCAGTTCTTGGGACAGGGCGGGAGGGCTTCCTGCTGCCGCAGCTCCATGTCCCCGTCCGTCAGCCAGGCCTCCAGGTGAACCCATGAGCCATTTTTGGTATAGAAAAAATTGTTCCGCCGGATAGTGCCCAACCCCGCCTCCAGCGCTGCCCAACGCAGACCCACTACGCCGAATTTCCGGTTCCCGGCAGTGCGCAGCCCAAGCCCGTTCAGGTATTCTTCCATCAGCAGACTGTTCCGGTATTCCGCCGTATTGGCATCCGCGCGGACATCAACCAGATAGGTTTTGCCGATATGCCCCCTCACCTGCTCGGGAATCCGGTACTTGCCGTAGGGCACAGTCAGCACCACCACCGACCTGGCCCATGGAAAATGCGCCTCCGGCTCAATAAGCCGCTGCTGCTTTTGATAAAACGGCACTGAAGCGGGCACCTTCTCCATCCGCTCCAGGAATTTCTCCCGGTAACCCTCCATAGCGGAGATGGGTATAATGCCGCAGCTTTCATACCCCAGCTCGGCGGCGCGTTTTTGAATCAGCAACTCCAAGGAAGGCTTCATAACTGCATCCTCCTCATATATATGTATATGCATATATTGGTCCGGAATTTATATGTATATGCATATATTAGTGCCGCTATGGAGGACTGTCAAGGAAAATACAAGCCGGCCCGAGGAGGCCGGCCACTCTCCGGCAGGGTGACCGTCAGCCGTCATAGCTCCTCCTTTTCTTCGTCCGTCCCCGACGGCATGTTCAGAATTCCTTTCAGGACCATTTCCATCTGGACTGCAAGCAGCTCCTCCGCCTCCGCAAGGCCCATGTCCCCGGGGCGGCGGGAAATCATCAGATTGAAGCCGAGAAAGGAGCTCCACAGGACAAAGGCGGCTTGGGTAGGATTCATCCGCCGGATCAGCCCGCCCTCCATGCCCTCCTCCAGCCTGGCGGCCATATAGCCGATCCACTCCGGCTGCCCGGCCCCCTGGTGTCTGCTGTACTTGTGCAGCACGATGAGATTGTATTTCTCCGCCTCCTCCCAAGCCAGCCGCAGCATTCTCCCGAAAACCCGCCTCATGTTCCAGATAAAATCCCGGTTTTCATCCAGCAGGCTGCGGATTTCCCCATGAAGCCATGCAGTCTCCCGCTCCTCAATGGCATCGATGATCTCCTGCTTATCCTTAAAATGGTGGTACAGCACACCGGTAGAGTAGTTCATCTCTTGAATGATCTTCCGTACGGAAACAGCCTCGAAGCCCTCCCGGATTCCCATGTTCAATGCTGTCTCCAGAATGGCCTGGCGGACCTTATCACTGCGCTGCTTCTGTTCATCTCTAGCCAAACGGCATCTCTCCTAATTGTACGTAACGATATTATATTTCATAACACTGTTATGTAAATTCTAAGATGGGGGTAAAAGACTGTCAAGGGGGTAATACATGAAGTAAGCAGCCTATTCATCAGCGGCCGGCCATTCTGTGCATACAACATTCACAAAAACCTTCTGTTCAATCTCCCGCCGCATGGTGTATTCTGGGAGGAACAGAAAGGCGGTTTGTTCAGATGAATGATACGTTAACGACAACACAGGAAGGGGCGGGGGCCTCCTCCGGAGCAAAACGGGGAGCAGGACTGATTTTGATCCTAGGCGCGCTGTCGGCCTTCGGTCCCCTGTCCCTGGACATGTACCTCCCCTCGCTGCCGACCCTGGCGCGGGATTTGGGCAGCTCCCCCTCACAAGCCCAGCTCAGCCTTACCTTCTGTCTGCTGGGTTTGGCCGTAGGCCAGCTGCTGGCAGGTCCCTTAAGCGATATGCGCGGCCGCCGGGGACCGTTATTGGTAAGTCTGATTGTGTACGCCGCCGCATCTCTGGCTTGCGTGTATAGTCCGGATATCTGGACCTTCTGTGCGCTCCGCCTGGTGCAGGGCCTGGCGGGAGCCGCAGGCATTGTCCTGAGCCGCGCTGTGGTCCGGGACATGTATACCGGCACCGAGCTGACCCGCTGCTTCGCCATGCTGATGCTGGTGAACGGAGCCGCACCGGTGCTGGCGCCCATCCTGGGTGCGCAGCTGTTGGCCTGGACCTCCTGGCGGGGCATCTTCATGATCCTGGCTGCTATCGGCGCCATTATGCTGGCCTCGGTCTGGATGTGGCTCCCGGAAACGCTGCCCAAGGAACGCAGAGCCAGCGGAGGTCTGCCCCAGACATTGTCCGCCTTCCGGGAGCTTCTGCGGGACAGGCGCTTCGTCGGGCTGGCCTTATCCCAGGGCTTTATGTATGCTGCCATGTTCGCCTATATTTCCGGCTCACCCTTTGTACTGCAGGATCTCTACAGCATGTCGCCACAGGGGTTCAGCCTGGTGTTCGCCGTGAACGGAGTGGGCATTATACTGGCTGGACAAACCGCAGGTAAGCTGGCTGGCCGTGTCCGCGAGGAGCATCTGTTCATTGCGGGCATCGCCATGGGGCTTGCCGGAGGGCTGGGGCTGCTGATTACTGTGCTGGCTGATGCCGGACTTGCAGCCATTCTGTGCTGCCTGTTCCTGGTGGTGTCCAGCATCGGCATCGCCTCCACCTCAGGCACCTCCCTGGCCATGGAGCATTACGGCCATGCCGCCGGCAGCGCATCCGCCCTCTTGGGGCTGGTTTCGTTTATCGCCGGCGGAATTGTGAGTCCGCTGGTGGGGCTGGGTGGGCAAGGAACAGCCTTGCCCATGGGCGCGCTGATCGCCGCTGCGGAAGTTGGAGCTGTGCTGTGTTATGCGGTATTAACCAGGCGTGTAGGCAGGCAAACCGGCCACCGCTCTGCAAGGAGCTGATTTGCCGTGGGGAGCAAGAAAGGGCCGCTGCGGCTGCACCGGACCGATACGGAAGGGGTACTGCACGATACGCTGGTGTTCAGCAAGGTGCGGGGCGTGGAATTTTAAGCTGGAGGGGATGACACATGAAAGGTCAAGTCCAACTTGGGTATACCTTGGGAATCAGCCTGCTGGTGTCCGCTGCAGTCTACTTTTATGCATCCAATTGGGGGGCATTGAGCCGGTGGGAGAAGCTCATTCCCCTTATTGGCGCCTTAATCTGCATGTATGCGCTTTCTGATTTTTTCGCCCGGAGACCCGGCCGCGCCTTTCTCAGCCGCTTATTCTTATTGGCCAGCTGCCTGTTCTTCGGTGTCGGTCTGGCACTGGTCGGCCAAATCTACAATTCCCATGCCGACAGCTATGGCTTATTCGCCATTTGGCTGATTCCGGCGCTGCTGTTGGCCGCCTTAACCCGCTGGCAGCCCTTTTATGTGCTCAGCTATATTCTGGCGCATCTGGCGTACTTGCTTTATTTCTTTCCCGGCTTCCACACCGGCCAAACCGCTGAAGGGCGCATCCTCGTTATTTTGCTGGTGCCAGCCATAGCCAATCTGGTTCTTCTGGTTTTGGCAGAGCGCCGCAGGTTTGCCTCACCGGTACTGAAAGCCATGTCCTTTACAGCCGTTTGTTTTATCCTGCTTGTTGTCTCCAACTCCTTCTTTCTGGAGACTTACGGAAAATGGATGAACCTGCCTTTTTTCCTCCTGCTTGCACTAGCCGTTGCCTATTACCACCGGATCCGCCATAAAACCTACCTGCTGTTCAGCGGGCTTTGGATCTCCGTCGTGGCCATTGAGAAATACGTGGAGCTGTTCATTCATTTTGTCGATGAAAGCCTTGTTTATTGGAGCATGCTCTTCGTGGTGCTGTTTATCTGGGGCAATGTCCGGTTCCTGAAGTTTGTCCGTTCCTCCCCTCCCGCTGCGTCACCGGAAAGCACTGCTGATGAGGCTGAGGCTGTTTCGGCGCACAACGCATATGTCGCCTGGGCAGCCCGGGTGCTGGCCGCAGTGGTTATCGCTATTGCAACCGTACTGGGAACGGCGGTCATTATGGGTTTCTTGGTGCTTATTCTCGAGGTGGAGCACCCGGAATACGCCATGGGCATCCTTGGCGTCCTGGCGGTTACCGCCGCCATAGCTGCCCGGCCGCTGAACAGCGTGGTACGGTATACCCTGTTGACCTGCGGCATGGTTGTGGGAACCTCAGCCGGAATAATTCTGGACAGTCTGCCGGTGCTGCTCCTGTTCCTCCTGTCGGCCGCTGCGGCATTTGTGTTTATAACCGGCACGGTGCAGCGGATCTATTGTCTCGCTGCCGGACAGGTCATAGCGGGAATCACATTGGATTGGCTGTTTACGGGAGATACGGCCGTTCCCATCTTTTCCATCCTCGGCGCCATTCTCTTGGTGCTGCTGGTGGCGGCGGGATGGTTCATCCAACAGCCAAGTCTGCGCAAGCCCTTATTATACGGCGGTTATCCCTCCTTTTTGCTGGTCTTTTATATCCTCACCTTTGTCACCGAAGGGGCTGTTTACTATCTGGTGAACGGGTTGTTTTTTCTGGCGGTAACACTAGCTGTCTTCTATGGGCTCCGCAAATCCCTCACCTGGGTATATGCCATCAGCCTGGGCTTTTGGATTGCCTTCTTAGTGTACAAATATTATGACTTGGCCTGGAAGCTGCTGCACAAGTCCTTCAGCCTGGCCCTGATCGGCTTCATCCTGCTGGGATTGACCCGGCTGTACGAGAGGAAACAAAGCAGCGCCAGCGGGCTGCCTGCTCTGCGGTCCCGACAAAAGCGGTTCACCGTATGGGTATTGACCGGGATTGTTCTGCTGCAGGTCGGTATGATGACAGTGCAAATCTCGCGCAGCGAGTGGCTGCTTGCCAACGGCCGGGCCATCAAGCTGGAATTGGCACCGGTGGACCCCCGATCGCTGCTGCAAGGGGACTATGTCGTGCTCTCCTACACCATCTCCCGGCCGGAATGGGGCGAAGCGAAGCTCAAGGAGCTGGAGGAGGGCGCCAAGGTCACGCTGGTTCTTGCACCGGACGCGGAAGATGTATACCAGCTGGACCGTATTTATGAAGCCGGGGGTCTCCTGAAGGAAGAAGAGGTGCTGATCCGCGGCAAATGGGACGGATACCGCAGCTTTGAATATGGAATTGAACACTATTTTATTCCGGAGGGAACAGGGATCGATTTAGAGCGCCAGGCCCGTTATGCAGAGGTTAAGGTGTCGGCTAAAGGGGACGCCATTCTGGTCCGGCTGACGGGTGAATAAGGTGGTAGGCAAGGAGTGGCAGACGGTGCAGGAATGCCGGTAACTCTGGTGCCCCGCCAAAAGGAAAAACGCCAATGGACGTGTCCAAAGGCGTTTTTTTGTTGGTACTCAACCGCGGTTCGTTTTACTCGGTTTTTCGCATATAACCCGGCGGTTTGCACTCTCCCGGGCACTTTGTACTCGGTTTTTCGCATATAATCCTGCGGTTTGTGCTCTTCCGGGCACTTTGTACCCGGTTTTTCATATATATTCACGCGGTTTGCGCTCTCCTGGGCACTTTGTACTCGGTTTTTCGCATACACCCAGAAGATAAGCAGGCACCCGGAGCCGGTTTCTGCCAATTAGAAGTTACTTATTTGCCTCATCCAGAGGTTCATCCTGTTCGACGAAGGCCTTCAGAAGCGACAGCTTGTCATCCCAATAGACCTCGAAAAAGGACAGCCAATCCCTGACCTCCGCCAAAGGCTCCGGCTTAAGCAGATAGCGGGTTTCCCGGCCCATCCGTCTGGAGCGGACCAGCCCTGCGTCGGACAGGATATGCAAATGCTTGTTCACCGCCGTGCGTGACATGGGAAAATGGCTGATAATGGCGGCAATGGGCATTTCCTTATCCGCCAGCAGCTTCAGCAGCCTGCGGCGGGTAGGATCGGCAATAGCCTGGAAGACATCATGCCGGAGAGCAGGTGCTGCCACGGTCAGGCCTCCACATATTGCACAAGATTCTTCATTACGATGCCTTCCCAACCGCCGTCCATAATGCCGCGGATAACCGGGTGAGGCTGACCGAACTCCGTAAGCTTGTCCGCTTCCCAGCCGGAATGGATCAGGGTAAACTCCGTCTTGCCTTCCTCCAAGGCCTTCAGCAAAAACTCCAAATGCCAATCCTGGCCCCAGTTAAAGCCCAGCCGGTTAGGCGGATCAATCTCTGTCACCTTGCAGGGGGAATCCCCGAACTGGCCGGACCGCAGCACAAATTCATGCCCTTCCACCGGCTCAAACGTATTGTCCATCCACCAGGCGGCAATGCCCTGGGACGTAGCTACAGCTTTCCAAACCTTCTCAATAGGCGCATTCAAAATAACGGTTTTACGGATTTCCGGCAATGTTCCCTGTTGTGGCATACAAGCGCCTCCTCATTTTATAACACCTTTTGGTTTCACGAAAATAATAACACCTTTTAGTTTCAAATAGCAACCCTATTTTCGCTGAGGAAGTATACTTTACAAATTAGTAAGGTACCTTTATAATAAATTTGTAAGGTACCTTACTAAATTTTGAATTTGTAAAGGAGAACAGACAATGGACAACCAGCAACCGGATCAACAAGAGCTGTTCCGCCTGTTTACCAGGCTGAACTGGCTGCTGCACCGTTACCATCAGCATAATCACAGACATTTTGGACCTATGGGGGACCCGCACCGCGGCCAAGGACGGATTCTCGCCCTCCTCAAAATTAAGCCAGAAATCAGCCAAAAGGAATTATCCGACATTCTGGATATGCGTTCCCAATCCTTAGGCGAGCTTCTGGGCAAGCTGGAAAAAAACGGCTATATCACCCGAACCCCGTCGGAGGCAGACCGCCGCGTAATGGAGATCCGCCTGACAGAAGCAGGCAAGGCCGCTTCCCAGGAGCAGGACTCCCACCGCCAACAATGGAGCCCTGAGGCCATGTTCACCGCTTTAAGCGAAGAGGAGCAAGCCAATCTCGGTAAGTACCTCAGCCGGATCATTGCCACTCTGGAAGGAATTATAGGCAATAACCCGGAAGAAGAAGCCTTCCACGGCCGCGGACCTATGGACGGTCATGGCCATGGCCCCTGGCATGGCGGCGGCAAACACGGGAGGCACCATCACCCCGGCGGCCGGGAATTCCATGAACACTCCCAACGTGGCTGGGGTCCTCCCTTTGACGGCAGGGGGACAGGGCGCGATAGCGGCAGAAGAGGGGAATGGCCCAGCTCTGGTGAAACAAAATCCGGAGCCGCCCAGGACGCAGACTCCACTCCGGATGACCCGCAGGATAAGCCCTGAAAGTGGCGCCATGCCTGCCACCCGCCCACGCTTAACCCGGCCACCTGTAAGCAGGCACATGGCGGAGCATCGCCTGGAAGAATATGCCCCATTGGCGCAAAGTCAGCGACGCCGCAGACTGCTCCCGCTCCGCTTCCGCCTCCTTCAGAATGATCTTCAGCTGCGCAGCCGTAAAAATCTGCCCCAACGGCTCATGCATAGGATACCCTGCCCGCTTCAGCAGAAACCCGGCAAAAGCACAAAACCGCCGGTAGTCCCCAGCGGGCAAAAGCGGGTGCTCCCGCCTTTCCACATAGAGAATGGCGCCGTCCACCCGGGGCGGGGGAGAGAAACAGGTGCGGTCTATTATTCCTCTTCTCTCCATCCGGTAATTCATTCTCCATGCGAGGATCCGGGGATCGGTACAGTCCGATGCGGTGAAGCGGACGGCTGCCCCCTTCTCCACAATAAACGCCCCCCGCAAAAAACATCTGCTCTCCCACCCCAGCAGCTTCTCCAATGCTTCGGTGGTGATGGCAAAGGGGAGATTCGCAACCGCGCAAAAGGGATGCCCAGGCAGCTTCATCGCTCTGAAATCCCCTTGCCGTACGGTAATCTGCGGGTAAGCGGCGGCCTTTTCCCGCAAGACCCTCACAAAGTCCGGGTCTTGTTCAATGGCAATCACCCTTCCTGCTGCACCGGCAAGCGATAGAGTGAGCGCCCCCTTCCCCGCACCGATATCCAGCACGGTATCGTTAACGTTCAGACGCGGCAGACGGATCAGCTCCTCTATGGTTTTCCGGTGATGTAATAGATGCTGCCCGGAGAAATTAGGCACGGCCTTGGCCGCGCTTTTTTGCCGTTTCCGGCAGTGGTTTCGATTCATGCAAGCCCCTCCCCCGATTAAAAAACAAAAAAAGCAGGCATCTGCCTGCTGCGGGGTCAATCGGGGTTGGACTGGACACAGGATAACGCAGCCGAATAAACCCAACTCCGTGAAGGAGGTGGCTCAATAAAGGCACTACGCGCCAGCGTCAGGAAGGGGCGTATGCCAAACAAAAAACGCCAAAAAGAGGCAGACCTGTCGTCCCCTTCCCGGCGTTTCCTGTTCACGGGTTATCCTCAAATGGGCAGACCGATTCCGTTTGCTCCGCATGCAGGCAGAGCGGTTGTACAATTTAGTTGCCGGAGCAATGTACAAAACGAAATCTTCCGTAAGAAATAACACCCATATGAGAACAACCCTCCGTTCCTGTAGATACTTGCACTTGCAACATATCACGCAGGCGGACCTGCAGACAAAGGAAAGTTTCTGTATAAAGGTTTATTCCAGCCTCAGAACCTCGGTCAGCATCAAAATCGGCAGTGCCTGCCCGTAGGTCATGGGACACAGGGCAATGCTCCGGTAATCGTCCAGAGTTGCCCCCATGCCGGTGCCGTAGGAAACATTCCCCACGGTTCCATCTTCGCTGATTTCCCGGATAACAGCCTCCGCCGCTCTCCGGCCCACCTCCAAATAACGGGGCCCCAGATACCCCAGCCGGACTGCCTTCAGAATCCCGTAAGCAAAACCTGCCGTTGCCGAGGTTTCCACATAACTCCCTGGATCATCCAGAAGAGTATGCCACATGCCGCTCTCATGCTGGAAACGCTCCAATGCCGCAGCCTGAGCCTCCAGGGCGTCCAGCAGGAACCATTTGACCCCCTCATCAAGCTGCTCCGCAATATCCAGATAATCCACCACTCCCGCCGTATACCAGCAGTTCCCCCTAGCCCACAGCGCTTCGGCAAAATGATGGTGCCCCTTGAAGGTCCAGCCGTGGAACCACAGTCCGGTTTTGCGGTCGGTCAAATATTTGATGTGAACCAGGAACTGCCGCACAGATTCACCCAGGTAATCCTCCCTGCCGAACAGCTTGCCCGCTCTGGCCAGAAACAGCACCGTCATAAACAGGGTATCGTCCCACAGCTGGCCTTCGTTGGCGGCGCCTGACACAATGTGCTGCAAGCCCCTATCCTCCGTACGCGGCATATCCTCCATGATCCACTGGGCCCATTCCCGGCATAACGCAAGGAAATCCTCACGCCCCGTTTCCTCCGCCAAAAAGCTCAAGGTCAGCATCGGACACATGGTGTTTACGTTCTTTTCCGGAAGCCCCTTCGCCATGTTCTCCTCAAACCAGCTGATGAGAAAATCCCGCACCTCTGGCTTCCCTGTTTCCCGGTAATACTTGTACAAACCGTATAAGCCTACCCCCTGGGCCCATTCCCAGGTATCCATACTGATAATGCTGACGGGGCATTCCTCCTGAACCCCCGTTTCATTGCCCAGATGCTGCATTTTGGAGGCAACCTTATCCGTCAGCGCAATAATAATGCTTCTATCCATTGCCGTTCTCCCCTTTGTTTTCAGATAAATTCATTATATGGGGAGCCCAAAATTGAATTATTGCATTATTGGAGGAGTTTCTTGCTTTTTTGTGATAGGCTGGAGATACCTGAAGCAGCGAACGGGGGAAGCCCTTGTGGACATGGAAAAAATCAAAAACATCTACACCGAGGATATCCGGCTGGAGCATAATACAGGCGCCGACTGGAATATGGATTATTATCATTTTCATAATGTGTATGAGCTTTATCTGGTGGTCACTCCCGGCGCGGAGATGTGGGTGGGAAACAAGCAGTACCTTCTGGCGCCCCATGATCTGCTGCTGCTGGGCACCAATGACCTGCACCGCTCCGTCATCCATGACAAGCGGAATTACCAGCGCTATATCCTTTATTTCAACCCCTTCTATATGGCCTCCATGAATACCGGCGCCACCAACCTGCTGGAAAGCTTCCTCCGTCTGCGGACCGGCGGCAGCCACCGGATTAACCTGGGAGAGGAAAAGGCAGCCCGACTGACCTGCATGCTGGAGGAACTGGGCGTATTGCTGAAGCATACCGGCTATGGAGCAGACGTCAGAAGGAAGATGCAGCTGGCTTTGATTCTTCTGGAGCTGGAGATTCTCACCAGACCCGACGCCTCCCCAGGAGAAAACGCCGAGCTGACACCTCCCGGCTACCCGCTGTTGAAGCCAGTGCTGGACTACGTGGACGCCCATTACCCCGAGGAGCTCAGCACAGAGGAAATCGGGCGCCTGTTCGGCTTTAACCGGCACCAGCTGAATGAGCTGTTCCGCCAGATGACAGGATTGTCCTTTCACCAATACCTGGTCCAATACCGGATTGTAAAGGCCAAGGAGCTCCTGGAGACCGGGAATATCTCCACGACAGAGGCCTGTTTGGAGAGCGGCTTCCGCGACTACTCCCATTTCATCCGCACCTTCAAGGAGCTGGTGGGCCTGCCGCCGGGCAAATACGCCAACCAGGCAGCAGCGGGGAAATGGCAGGGGAACCACCGGTAAAGGGTCGGGGAAGGGGAGCAAATTTTACCGAATGTCGTTCCAGGCAAGGCGTTTTTTTGTGCGGTGTACCGGGGGTACGTCCAGCGAAAGTTTGACAAGAGCCTGCCGGGGAGCGTCGCATGAAGGCGGGGCGGGAACTGGCTAACGGCGGTGAGAGCTCTTATTTAGGTGGATTTGTCCCGAGAAAATAAACTTTTAGACTGGGATCATTGATTTGGTGTGCTTTTTAAATTGAAAAATCGGCAGCTTTTGAAAAATATGTTTTAGACTGATCATTAAAATGAAACAGCGGGGGACCAAGACTTAAACAATAAGTCTTAGACCGCCGCTGTTGTCATTCAGTATGATATTTCTTCATCTTTTGTATCACTTCCTTTAGGATGAATTAGAACGCGTAAATGTAAAAAACAAGAACGCCTTGAAAAGAAAGACGTTCTTGTTTTTATATATAACCGCCTAATTTCGCCTTTATGAATCTCTATCCTGTTTCAGGATTTTCTAAGCATTTTTTTTAGGGAGGGACGAACAAGGCCGACGGAAACGATGGAGATGAAAGCAGCGAGCGCTACAGCGGCTGCCCCCATCCAAATGATCGGCAACATTGAACCGCCTCCTGAGGCAATACCACCGATCCCCGCGCCCACCGCAAAGCCTAGCTGTACAAAAGAGCTATTTAAACTAAGCATGATGCCAGAGGCTTCCGGGGCGGCAGAAACCAGATTATAGTTCTGGCTTGGGCCGAACGTCCAGGCTGCGATCATCCAAATGATCAGTAATGAAACAGCAGCGCCGATCGATCCGTATGCTACGTACACAAACACCAGCGCGAGAGCCTGGACGATCAGACCGCCGATGAGCGTACGGCTGGTTCCGATCCGGTCGGAAAAGAAGCCCCCGGCCTTGGATCCAATCAAACTCGCGATGCCAAGTACAAAAAGTATAACGCTCACTCCCCGATCATTTATCGATACGACCGACGATAAGAAGGGTGTTATATACGTATTTACAATGGAATAACCGATAAACGCGAAGAAGGTCACCCCCAAAGCTATAGCAAGTTGAGGCCTCTTCAATAAAGCGAGTTGCTTGCCGAGAGAAACAGGAGCTTCTCCTTTTGTAGCCGGTATCACCCGTGCGATGATGAAGACGGCGAGCAAGCTTAAGAGCCCTATTCCCCAGAAGATCGTCTTCCAATCATACGCCGCGGCGATAACACGACCGATAGGTACGCCAAACACGAGTGAGGTGCTGAAGCCCATGGCTACATTTGACATCGCACGTCCTTGTCGCCCAGACGGAGCGAGCTCCGCTACAACAGCGTATGCCGTGACAACAAACACACCTGACGCAACTCCAAGTATGATGCGTGAGGCCATCAGGAAGATGAAGCCCGGCAGGGCCAGCGTCGAAGCGATGCCAACCAATAAAATAATCAAAGCCAGAAGCAACTGCTTGCGTCGGTCTAACTTCGCAGTCGCCATCATGATGATGGGCGTGCCGATCGCATTCGCAAGCGCGAATACGGTGATTAGTTGCCCGGCTGTTGCGATCGACACGCCGACGGAAGAAGCAACTTTATCGAGAATGCCTGCGATGACAAATTGCGATGTGCCAACCAGGAAACTAATAAGAGCCAGCATATAAATCTTCCATGCGTTACTCAAGCTTTTCTCACCTCCTGCTCTTTACCATTTACCGCTTTTAACCGAATTTCTTTTCCCCTTACCGATAACAATAGAAGCACCTCACATATGTTTATTTGTCAAACAACTATTTGACTATAAGTCAAAAAAAAGTACCTTAAACTCACAGGGTATTCAGGAAACCGGGCAAGTACCTTTCAAACACCTCCAGATTTAAAGTAACGTACTTAGTTTGAGCCTCTTGTCGGGTTTTAACTAGACTGGCCTCTTTAAGCGTACGAAAATGATAAGAAATGTTCGCTTTTGGTGTTTCGCATTTTTCGCCTACAACACCAAAGCTTATCTCTAACTTAGTGTGATAAAGAATTCTGATGATTTCGATTCTTGTCGGATCGGACAATGCCTTGAAAATCCGAACCCTGATTTCATCTTCTTCTTTTAGTTTAATAGTCATACAACTAATTTATATCATCCGGCCAAAAAAATCAAGCTATACATTACTGCCCGTTCGTAACAGGGCTGCGGGTCGTTCACGTGGCAGCTCGGTACGACCATCGGCAGAACGAAAATGAATTTGTACGTTTAGTCGAAAGTAAATCGCCAGCAGTGGAGATGGAAACGTTCATTGAACAAATTTCTAGCAATACGGAGCTATTTAAAACCCAATTTGATCGAGG